>CANSTU010000138.1 GCA_947650005.1 uncultured Lachnospiraceae bacterium | reverse complement strand
GAAGGAAGCCTCAAATGGCTCTTCCTGCTCTTTCAGCCGCCGTCAGGCGGCATTGTATTTACGAGGATTTACGCGTTAGCGCAGATCCCCGGAGGAAGCTCAAAGGGATTCCTCCTGCTCCCATGTTTATAGCGCGTCCTTCGTGGTTCCCACGAGGAGGACGGAGCTGCCGCCGGACTTAGTGAGTTCCATGGGCTGCGTTCCCAGCTCGCGGGTAATGATTTCCATAACCCGAGGGGAGCAGAAGCCGGACTGGCACCGTCCCATGCCTGCGCGGGTACGCCGCTTGACTCCGTCCAGGGATTTGGCGCCTAGAGGCCTTCTTAACGCGTTTACAATTTCCCCTTCGGTAACCATTTCGCAGCGGCAGATGATATTGCCATAGGCCGGATCCTCAGCGATGAGAGCGGCGATCTCTTCGGGCGTGCTTTCCGCAACGCAGGGGATATCCTTTCTGGTGGAACGGAAATCCTGTTTGACCGGAGCCCCCAGTTTATCCGCAATCTGTTCCGCAAGGGCTTCTCCAATGGCGGGAGCGCTGGACAGGCCGGGTGAATCAATGCCTGCCGCGTTGAAGAAGCCGGGGGCATCCTGTACTTCTCCAAGGATGAAATCCTCGCCGTCCTCACAGGCACGCAGGCCGGCAAAAGAGGTGATGGCCATGTGGAGAGGTACGTTTCCGGCGGAGAGTCGGGCCTTTTCGGTAACTTGAGCCAGCCCCTGGGAAGTGGTATTGACCCCTTCCTTATCCTCGATGTCTTCAGCGGTGGGTCCTGCCAGGAGATTTCCGTGGACGGTGGGCGTGATGAGAATCCCTTTTCCCAGCTTCGTGGGCTGCTGGAAAATCGTATGGGAAACAAAATCCCCGGCTTTTTTATCCATGAGAATATATTCTCCCCGTCTGGGCGTGATGTGGATTTTGTGTGCGCTCACCAGATTATTGAATTTGTCGGCATAGACGCCTGCCGCATTGACTACAATACGGGTTTCGTATGTCCCTTCCGGCGTGGAGAGCCGGTAGCCTCCTTCAATAGGTACAATATCGGCAACGGGCGTATTGAAGTGGAACTCCACCCCGTTTTCACAGGCGTTTTCCGCCAGGGCAATGGTCATTTTAAAAGGACATACGATCCCGCCGGTGGGCGCGTCCAGGAGAGCCACCACATCGCGGGAAAGATTTGGTTCCAGATGAAACATCTCTTCTCCTCGAACGATCCGGAGGGAGGGCACTCCATTGGCGATTCCTCTTTGATAAAGCGCTTCCAGCGCGGGTATCCCTTCTTCGGAAAAGCACAAAACCAGGGAACCATTCCTTTTAAATGGAAAGTCCAGATCTTTGGAAAGCTGTTCCATTTTCTCATTTCCCAGGACATTCATTTTGGCCTTCTGTGTGCCGGGAAGAGCATCATATCCGGCATGGACGATGGCGCTGTTGGCCTTTGAGGTACCGCAGCATACGTCCTCCTCCCGTTCGAGAACTGCCAGTTTCAGGGAAAACCGCGACAATTCCCGGGCGATGGCACAGCCGGTGGCCCCTGCGCCGATCACAATTACGTCATACATTTCACTACCTCCATTCTACCCCTTTCGGGTTATGTGCGGCCGTCCCGGCGGATAGCTCCGACGGCAGACAGGCCGGATATAAAAGAAAAAGACATACAAATTACATGCCCCTCCGGCATGAAAATTTGCTGTCTCTTTTTCTCCTGCAATAAGTATCAAATTGAATATCTATACGCCGTTTTATGATGCATCGTTACATCTAGAAACCGGTTACCCAGCTCCTACGTAAGTGCCTCCGGCAGTTTTTTACATGAACCATACCTTCTGGTTGGTGGTTGAGATGGATACTGCGCCTGCTTTCAATGCCGCCATGATATCCTCCCGATCCGTAATCAACCCGCCCGCGATGACAGGGCTCTTACTTTCACGGCAGATCCTGCGGATTACCTTGGGCATAAGGCCCGGCAGAACTTCGATGAAATCCGGATGTACCGCCTCAGACTGCTTCCTGATGTTGTCAAAGGCCATGGAATCGATGGCGAAGAAACGCATCACGGTAAACAATCCCAACTCCCTGGCTTGACGGATCAGGGCAGGTTTGGTGGAGATAATCCCGTCAGCAGAAGTATTACTGCGAATAAATTGAACCGCCACTTCCTTACCAGCCAGCCCGGAGATCAAATCCAAATGGATAATCACCGTTTTACCGGCTTCCTTCAACCGCCGGACAATATTCGGAATGCTGCAGATATCCCCGAAAAGGACAAAAATAATGCCGATATCAGAAGAAAGGCAGGCATTTAGCCCATCCTCATCCTTAATGGCGGCGATCACCGGACAGTCCTCAAACTGTTCCATAAACCCTTTGTACATATAAACCTCTCTGAAAAAAGACAGGAGACAAACATGAAACCATGTCTCCTGTCTTTTCCGTTCTTATTCTATCACAGATATGAGAGGAACGCAAGAAAAAGAAAAGCACCGACCCCGAAGCTCCTAAGTCTTCAAAATCAGTACTTTCACTGCGCCTTCAGGGGCTCGAACCCTGGACACCCTGATTAAGAGTCAGGTGCTCTACCAACT
>CANSTU010000137.1 GCA_947650005.1 uncultured Lachnospiraceae bacterium | reverse complement strand
TTCAGGCAAATCAAAGCCAAACGTAACAGGAGCAAACTTATGAGATGGATTGATGGGAATGATATCAATATCAAACAATTTACAGGAGAGGCCCTTTGCGAAAAGCTTGTGACTGAATTGTGGGGCAATGCTTATGACCAATGGCTGGAATGCGCAGATTTTATTCAAACCGCTTCCTTTTTAATTGCATTTGACACAGAATTAACCATGGAGGGCATTTTTACCTTCCTCGAAAATTCCATTGGGCATTACGTCCCCAATATTATACAGGCATTCCGGGCTATCGGTGACAATGCCGACGCCGATACACTGGAGGAAATCTGCCGCCTTGCCCCTCCTGATCGAATGAGAGGCGAATTATTAAGCGGCGACTATCAGGAGTATGATCTTACAACATTTCATGATAATCATGAGCTAAACGAGGAGACGGAAGCAAAAATCACAGAGCTTAGTAAGCAGCTATATCTCCATAGCGGAGTTGACATATGGACACTGCTTTTCACATATTTAGATGAGCAGATAGAACAGCTGTAAATTCTGGCTAATCGCTCTCTCAGGCTCCTTCCCTGAAGGCGTTTTAATGAATACATATCATAAAAGGGGGGCATTGATTCATGAGCACACCGCTTTTAACGCATTTTGATAGTACTGGAACGTCTCCTTATCAAAGCATACCATCTGCACCTCCATATCCGAATGTAGCGCCAGAAATTCCAGAATCGCACCCACGGCAATCACAGACGCCCTATCAAGAGGAAACCGGTATATCCCAGTACTGATAGATGGAAATGCCACGGTCCTGCACCCATGCTCCGCAGCCAGCTTCAGACAGTTTTCATAACAGTTTTTTAAAAGCTCCTCTTCGTTCCTTTTTCCGCCATTCCAAACCGGCCCCGGCGTATGAATAACATATTTCGCAGGAAGCCTATATCCCTTTGTGAGCTTCGCCTGTCCGGTCTTACAGCCGTTTAACATCCGGCATTCCGCCAGAAGCTCTGGTCCCGCCGCCCTGTGGATGGCGCCGTCCACACCGCCGCCGCCCAAAAGACTGGTATTAGCGGCATTTACGATGGCATCCACTTCTACTTTTGTAATATCTCCCAATGTAATTCTCAGCATACCACACGCACCTTTCCGGCCTTACTCCACATAATGCACCTTCGTTTCGTCATACCTGTCCTGCTGCGCTTTTTCCTCTGCCGGATAACCGCAGGCAATGATCGAAAACACATATAAATTCTCTGGAATCCCCAGCACCTTCCCTACAGCTTCCATCCTCTCCTCAAGGGGCGCAATCCCCAGCCACACTGCTCCAAGCCCAAGAAAGTCCGCCTCCAAAAGCAGATTTTCCACCGCCGCACTGCAGTCAATCTGAGCATAATCCGGCAGTCGGCAGCCCTTCTGGCAGCATACCACAATCCCCAAGGGCGCTTCCTTTAACATCTCGGCATAGGGACTGCATTCTGATAATGCTTTTAATTGTTCCCCGGCTGTTACCACATAAAATTCCCATGGCTGCTGATTCCTAGCAGATGGCGCTGCCATAGCCGCACGGAGAAGCCGTTCTATCTTGTCCCCTTCTACCTTTTTCTTTTCATACTTCCTGATACTTGTCCTATGAAAAATCTCCTTCATGCTCGTCCTCCTTTTTCCGCATCCACTCCATGGTAGGAGCCCTTTTGATAAGTATATCATACATTTATTCCGCAATCTTTTCAAGTTTCTCATATTCCTTTTATTTCCCTGGCGATTATGGGTGGTAATCGCGGCGAACATTCAAAATCCTATGGAACACTTAACACCCACCGGTTTTCCGTCTGGTAATAAATAAGCCATACCCTTATTTCCCGGTTCCAGGCGAACAGTGTGCAATCATATTCTATGGAAGAAACCCCCACATACCTTCGCTTCTCCTGAGAATGAACCTGGATCCTACAGATGGTCTGAATCTGGCCGTTCTCGTCTTCGATCTTCAACATTAGCGGTATCATCCTTCCGGTGCTGGTAAACCAGCACTCACAGGCGATCCTTTTCTGTGTTCCCCTGATGCATGGTTCTCTGTTCGGCTTCTGGGAATGGATACCGATTCCAAATGCCATCTTTCTCCCTCCTGCCATAAGTATCAACACACGCCGCTCTACATCATCTGCCTAACGTTCTCCCTACAGAATCTCCAGCTTGTCATAATCAACCTTTCTCTTCTCCCTGGATATGCCGCCGCTCATATGGTCTATGGCCTGGCCTAAAAATACGGCGCGCTTCACCGCGTCCATGCCAAAGCAGTCCCTGATATCATCGATGGTCTTATCCAGCCTGGAAAGCTTCTCATAATCAATTTCGTCAAACAGGCTGCCTTGCCTAAATCCCTCCCCGCCGCTTATGTGGGCCGTATGCACCCCCAAATGCCGGACCGGCTGTCCATTCCACAATTCCCTGAATAATCTGCAGGCTGCCTGATAGATTTCTATCGTCAGGTTCGTGGCATTATACAGTTTCTTCTGATGAGAGACATAAGAAAGATCCGTATACCGGATTCCCACCGATACCATCCCCGCCCTGACCCCATCCATACGCAGACGGGCCCCAACCGTTTCACTGAACACCAGCAATACCTTGTCCGCCATCTCCACACCTGTCACATCAAAGGGGGGATTCGTACTGTTCCCATACCCTTTATTCGCCTCCGGTTCCATAAGAACAGGAGATAAGTCCACCCCATTGGCAAATGCCCAGATCACTTCCCCATGCTTCTTTAGCAATCCCTTAAGCCACCCCGGATCTGCCGCCGCCAGTTCCCCTATGGTCC
>CANSTU010000136.1 GCA_947650005.1 uncultured Lachnospiraceae bacterium | reverse complement strand
GTAGATTTAAATATCCAAATACTCAGCGCTTTGATCCAAAGGATCGAGGTCTATCCCGACAAACGGATTTCTATTTTCTTCTGTTTTACAGAAGGAAATCCTTTTTATGGCAAGTAGGAAGGAGGCTGCAAACAGAGAAAAAGGATTGATCTTTATCCGCCAATTGCAGCCCTTATCGAGTATGCATATATAAAAGGAGTAACGAGACGTTTGTTTCTATCACCCACAATATTTTTTTTAAAAAAGAGATTGGCAGGACATCTGTTTCACACGAACAGATGTCGTTATTGCACATTTCTGTCACACAAAGTATCCGCCGCAATCCCTCCGGCTGGCTGGCTGTGCGGTTTTCCTTTATGGGGTAGGCTCACATGAAATTCACATTTCCGGGGATTGCCATGCATCCGGACTTTTCGGACAGGGTAATCGGCTTCCGGGATTTTGTTGGGAAAAGCAGGCTCCCTTATGACGATTGCGGCCATGGAACCCATGTGGCCGGCATTCTTGGTGGAAACGGAGTCTGCTCATCGGGACGTTATGCTGGAGTGGCGCGAAATTGCAGAATCCTGTCCGGCAAAGTGTTAGATCATAAAGGCGACGGGACCATTTCCAATATGATAGCCGGAATGGAATGGGTTTTGAAGAATCAGGAGCTTTATCAGATAAAAATACTGAATATTTCTGTCAGCATGGGAGAAGTGGAGTCCAAAAAATCCATGGAATACCTGCTTTCGCTCCTGGAGGCTGCCTGGGATGTCGGAATCTTTGTGGTGGTAGCTGCCGGAAATAGAGGGCCTGCAGCTGGAAGCCTATCCCTTCTGGGAAGAAGCAAAAAGGTGGTAACAGTGGGCTGCCATGATGGAAAGGATTATTGGAGGAACGGCCATTCCTGTGAATCCTATTCGGGAAGAGGGCCTGTGGAAGGCGAATTGAAAAAACCGGATGTCGTGGCTCCCGGAACGGATATCGTATCCTGCAATGCATCCTTTCGCAGGATTCCCATGGGATTTTGGAACGCCTATACCGAAAAAAACGGAACCTCCATGTCCACGCCCCTAGCTTCCGGAGCCGCAGCCGTATGCCTACAGAAATATCCCTGGTACAGCAATGAACATCTGAAAAGAAAAATGTTGTGGAGCGCGTCGGATTTGCATGAAGCCTGGAGCAAACAGGGGTGGGGGATGTTAAATGTGGCAGGAATGCTGCGATGATTGCCCTGTTTGACTTCTTTCCCATTGAATGCTATTCTACTTATTACAAAGGAATGAGCTAAGAGAGGCCATTCCCTACATAGATTCCTCAATAAGCAGGTAGGGAAAAGGAGAATCGATATGAGGCTGATTATAAAATATCTGAAAAGACATCTCGGAATTTTCGCATTGTCCACATTTTTTCTTACCATGGAAGCCATGGCAGATCTTTTGCAGCCCACTTTTATGTCCTACATCGTGGATGAGGGGATCCAAAATGCCGAAATACGGCAGGTCCTGTTTTATGGTCTGATCATGTTGGGAATCGCCCTGATCGGAGCCATATCCGCCGTCATGCGCAACCGTTTTGCCAGCCGTACATCACAGACCATCGGAAAAGAGCTGCGCTGCGACATATATCATAACGTTGCGCAGCTTTCACTGGAAAATATCGACAGGCTGCAGCCTGCCTCCATCATCACGCGCATCACAAACGATGTGGCACAGATACAGGATTTCATTAACAGCATCATGCGCATGATGGTAAAGGCTCCCATCACCTGCATTGAAGCCATCCTTCTCATCCTGTTTCAAACACCGCGTCAGGCGCCGGTCATAGCAGTTATCTGTTTGACGGTTTCCCTACTCACATTCGGAAATATGAAAATCGGCTATCCCCGGTTCGGCGCTGTTCAAGGAAGGCTTGACCGGCTCAATGGCGTAGCTAGAGAATTTCTTTCTTCCATTCGAGTAGTCAAGGCCTTTCATGCGGAGGAAGAGGAAGGGGAAAAGTTTGAAGAGGCTTCCGTCAGGCTGGCAGAGGCAAACATATTGGCCCTTCGGACAATGGCAGTTTTCTCCCCGCTGGTCAACCTGACGGTAAATCTGGGTATTGTATTGCTGCTTTTTCTGTCAAGAAATCAGAACAGCGCGGAAATCGGCAGGCTTATGGCGTCTGTAAATTACATGACGCAGGTGTTGTTTGCCGTCGCAATGATCTCTAATACGCTCAATACCGCCGTACGGGCAACCGCCTCTTCAGGCAGGATCAGGGAGGTATTGGAGGAAAAGCCGGCGCAGTCCGTTCCAGAGCATCCTATGCGTCCCAAAATTACGGGGAAAATACATTTTGACCAAGTATCCTTTACCTATGCGGACGCTGGTAAGGAATCACTCCAGGATATCGACCTGCATATAGCTCCCGGCGAAACGGTCGGAATCATCGGGCCGACGGGTTCCGGAAAAACGACCCTTGTCAATCTGATCCCCCGTCTATACGATGCTACGAAGGGGACGATTCTGATAGACGGATGTGATGTGACGCAGATGGATACGAAATGGCTGCGAAGCGCCGTTTCAGTGGCGCCGCAGAAGCCCCTTCTTTTTTCGGGCAGGATCAGCGACAATTTAAGATGGGGCAATCCGCAGGCAAGCGAAGAAGAGCTACAGGAGGCCGCGCGGATAGCATGTGCCGATTCCTTTATTGAAAAGACAAGCCAGGGATATAATACCCTGCTGGGCCAGGGTGGTGTCAACCTTTCCGGAGGCCAGAAGCAGCGCCTTTCCTTGGCCCGGGCGCTCATAAAAAAACCAAAAATCCTGATTTTAGACGACTGCACCAGCGCTCTCGACGCCCGTACGGAAGCTGCCGTCTTGAATGGCCTGCAAAACATAGGGCGTAATATGACCGTTCTACTGATCAGCCAGCGCATCTCCACCGTAATGCGTGCCGATCATATCCTTTG
>CANSTU010000135.1 GCA_947650005.1 uncultured Lachnospiraceae bacterium | reverse complement strand
AATGTATGTTAGTTGTTAGTTGCTGTATGTGCAATCCGTGGGAGGGATGAGGGGGGGGCCTCCCACAGGGGTTGCCTAGGTTAGTGTTGATAGAAGGCGATTTCGACTACCACGTCGGGCTTCTTGGATAAGAGGTTATGGAGCAGGTCGAACATGTCATTTTCATGGACGATATAATCATCCTTGCCTTTCAGGGTGATTAAGACATTACGGCTATTGGCAAGAGATGATTGGGAGATGTCTGGTGTGGGATCAGAGGAATGGCCCGCGGGGGATTGGGCAGGGGCTTGGTCTGTGGTGTCCTCTGCGGAAAGTTGCGGCGTTCCTTCCCCGGAAGTCCCTTCCTTGGCTTCCTGGTTGTCGGAGACAGGGGAAGTGGGCTTGGGGGATTCAGTATCCAGGGAGAGGCTTGTCCCAATTTTCTTCTTGGCTGATATCAGTTTTTTCAGTTCGCGGCAGGACATGGCCGGAGACACCTTCATGCTAACGATCGCTTCATCGGTTAATGGGGCGAGAATAGCGAGCTGGGACGGGGAATAGGCCGCGTATTCTTCACGGATGGCGTAATCATCCGAACCAGAAACTTTCCGGCAGAAACGCTCTGCGATCTGGATATAGCTGTATGCGGTACTCTTTCCGATGTCATAGGATTCGGCGGCGTAGTCCTGGATGGTATCATTGCCCATGGTCTTATACGCTTGGTTGACATATATCCAATAGAGGTTGCAGGCAATCGTCACATAGCTTTTCCCTGCGTCGCGGAATCCCTTGCGGATAGCCGCTTCGTGTTTTTTGAATTTCACAATGAAATCCTTGGAGAATACGGACACGGTTTCCGTCTGAGCGCAGACGGGGGGATTCAAGGAGTTTTTGAGAGAAGCACAGCCGGAAGCAGTGACTGAGGCAGGCTTGGCGGCGGGGGATGCTTTTGGGCGTTCCCGCTTGATCGCTGTAGCTGCGGAGGATTTCATGGTTGCGGCGTTGGTGGTTTTCATATATGCCCCTTTCTACCCGCCTAATATCCGGGCGGGCGCGGTATCGTTTCTGTGTTGGGTTTTCCGAACGTTTGGAAAATCTCAGGTGAACGGGAAAAGGATTCCATCCATGATGCTGTAGGAGATGCCAAGGTCATCGTGATAATGAAGGACATCTTCGAGCGTTATATTGTTGCGGTCAAGGAATATCCTGGCAGTACGGACGCGGCCGGATATTGTGCTAGGGAAACAGGGAGGGCCTAGGATAGCGTCAATGTTATAGGCAACAAGTTTCTGTTTTTTGGAGAGGTTACGGTAACGGTATTTTAAAATCTCCAAACGGATATCGGATAGCAGATTGGATAATTCTGTGTATATCTGGTATGCGGATTCGATTGCGTCAAGGTCTGGGTTTAGAGAATCGGAAAGTGAAATGTATTCGCACCTGGCATCATTAACCTTGAGTTCTATAAGGTTGTATATCTGTTTTGTTGTCATATGTCTGCCCCTTTCTATAGTCGGATTTTCCAGTTTTCCGAACGTTTGGAATAATCCGGTGGTCTGATTTCTTATTACTCTTTAATTATAAAACTCACACGGAACTAATTTGGTACGATTAAACCTTGCCAGCTCCACGGCGTAATGCTATAATAAATATTCCAGAGAACTAGATTTAAGCGCGTGCCTGGCACGCAGATGGGAGCAAAGATGAACGGATTAGGCTATACGCCTGTTTGCAGCAGCAGTTCCTTATCAAAAACATACCTGTTTTTGTGTTTAGGGGATTACTGCGCTCTTTTTTAAGGGGGACTATCTGAAAATATCGCAGTAATTCCGAATACAGTTTGGCCATTATCACAGGCCAGGCTGTTTTTTGTTGCAGTTTTGTTTGGGCCTGCAAGGTCCGGTTATTGTGAAAGAGAGTAATTACAGTGGATATTCAACTGAAGAAAAGATTAAAGAGAAATATAGCCCTCGACTATATCAGTACGTTTATCACAAACCTTAATATGCAGAGTTCCATATGGGTACTTTACTTGGCGTATTGCGGGCTGAGCCTGACGCAGATTGGACTGGTGGAGGGTGTTTACCATGCGACGAGCATCTTGTTTGAAATCCCCTCCGGGGCTGTGGCAGATCTGCTTGGGAGGAAACGTAGTATGATCCTCAGCAGGATCTGCGTGGCAATTTCATGCATTATCATGCTCTTTTTCAGGGATTTTTGGTTTTTTGCGCTCAGCTTTGCGATCCAGGCGCTGGGAAATAATTTCAATTCCGGATCGGAAGAAGCGCTGCTCTATGACAGTATGAAAAGCATTGGGCAGGAAGAGAAATACATGGGCGTATACGGCAGACTGAACATGATCATAGAGGTATCGCAGGGAATTGCCACAGTTCTGGGGGGAATACTCGCGGAATACTCCTATTTTTGGTGTTATAGCGCGTGCTTGGTCATTGCATTGCTGGCCATTTTTCCGGTGTGGGCCATGACAGAGGCCCCCATGAAAGGCCATGAGAAGCACAAGAGCCGCCATGTTTTGGAAGCGGTGGTGCTTCACTTTCGGACAAGTTATGAAATCCTGAAATCGGATATCCGGATTCTTAAAATATCCGTTTATTATTCCATTATTTTTGCGGCGGAGACGCTGTTGTTCTTTTACAGCCAGCAGTATTACGCTCAAATGGGATATAACAAAATCCAGATCAGCGTGATTCTGCTTTTCGCAGGCTGCGTTTCCTGCCTGGGAGCTGTATTGAGTGAAAAAATATATCGAAGATTTGGTAGAAAGACGGCATTCCTGGGCGGCGTTTTCATCGCTCTGTCGTTGATATGTTATGGGTTTGGGAATGTGGTGATAGCGGCGAGCGCCTTTTGTATTGGCAGTTTTGCCAATTCAGCGCTTTATCCGGTGCAATCGGAGTCCTTAAATGAATTGATCCCGTCTGAGCAGAGGGCAACGCTTATTTCCGTGAACAGCATGTTTTTCTCTATTTTCATGATCCTGCTGTTTCCGATTGCAGGGGCGATGGCGGATCAATGGGGGCTTGCTGGGGTGCTTGCTGGAATCGGGAGCGTGCTTTTGGCATTTATTCTTCTTTGGTAACGGTTCACGTATTTGCCAGGCTCCTTTTCGACAGGGAGCCCGGCGGGACATGAAAGGAAAAGTATCAACTTCAAGCGTTCAGGCAGGTTTGTACATCCGCAGGGCATTTTTTTAC
>CANSTU010000134.1 GCA_947650005.1 uncultured Lachnospiraceae bacterium | reverse complement strand
TGAAGCGAGAGCCCGCTAAAGCGGGCAGGTAGGAACAAGGCTGCAAGAAGAACGCCTGCAGCCGCCCTAATGGGAGAGCCCGCTAAAGCGGGCGGATTGGAGCAAAGCCATGCGGCGTAATATTATTTTGGCGAGCGCATCTCCGAGGAGGAGGGAGCTGCTTACACAGATCGGGCTGGAATTCCGGGTGAAGCCGGCGGAAGGGGAAGAGGAAACGCAGGAGCGGGAGCCGGGAAGACGGGTAGAAGCGCTTTCTCTCCATAAGGCTATGCAGATCGCGGAAGAAATCGATGAGGATACGGTGGTGATCGGGGCGGATACCCTGGTGTTCTACCGGGACCGGGCGCTGGGAAAGCCGAAGGACGAAGAAGAAGCCGAAGCCATGCTGGGCCTGCTTCAGGGAAATACCCATCAGGTTTATACTGGAGTGACGCTGGTCTGGATGGAAGAGGGAGCAGTGCGGCGCCGGAGCTTTCATGAGAAGACGGATGTATTTGTCTATCCCATGACGCCGGAAGAAATTACTGCCTATATCGGCACGGGGGAACCCATGGACAAGGCGGGCGCTTATGGGATCCAGGGCAGATTTGCCAGATACATCCGCGGCATTTCCGGGGACTACACGAATGTGGTGGGGCTTCCTGCAGGCAGGGTTTATCAGGAACTGAAAGGGATTTTATCATGAAAAAAGCGGTCATCTTTGATTTGGACGGTACGTTGGCGAATACCATTGAGTCCATTACTCTGTGCGGGAACCGTGCTCTTGCCAAATGCGGTTTCCCGGCCTATGGGGAAGCGGATTATAAATATTTTGTGGGAGACGGGGCCGCGGAACTGGTGCGTAGGGCGCTGATTCGTTCCGGGGACGACGCCCTGGTCCATTTTGACGAGGCTTTCGGGGAGTATATACGTCTCTTCCGAAAGGACTGCATGTATCATGTCAGGCCTTATGAGGGAATCGTCTCTCTCCTGGATACGTTGAAAGGAAGGGGGATCCGCATTGCCGTATTGTCCAATAAACCCCATGCGAACAGCATCAGCGTGGTGGAGACCTTGTTTGGAAAGGGTTATTTTGACTGGATCCAGGGACAGAAGGAGGAGATCCCCAGGAAACCGGATCCTGCGGGAGCTTACGAGATCGTTAAAGGATTCGGCCTGTCGGCCCGGGATTTTCTGTATGTGGGGGATACCGGCGTGGATATGCGGACCGGAAAGGCGGCCGGGATGTGGACCATAGGCGTTCTGTGGGGCTTTCGCGACAGGAAGGAACTGGAAGAAAATCAGGCGGATGCGATCGTGGAGCGGGCAGAAGAAATCCTGGATTTCATAGAGGATTAGTGCAGATGCAAAATTGCCTGCGCGGATTTCACATTGCAGAGCCGCAAAGGATACAGCATAGCGGTTAACGTGAGACTTTCATTTTACGGGAAACAGAAGTTTTCTGTGCCAGATTTGAACGCCCGTTAAAGCGGATGGATGGAATAGGTATGATCAGATTGGTTGCGACAGATATAGACGGCACACTGATTGAGGAGTCTACTTCGGAATTATATCCGGAGATCATTTCGGAGATCGGAAGGCTTTCCCATAATGGGATTCTCTTTTGTGCTGCCAGCGGAAGGCAGCTGTTCAGTCTGAAAAATCTGTTCCGGAATGTGCCGGAGAAAATTTGTTACATTGCGGAGAACGGAGCACATATTCATTATAATGGAAGGGACCTTTTCGTCACTCCGATGGAACGGGAATATGTCGAGCAGATTGTCTATCAGCTGCGAGGGTTAGGAAAGGCGTATGAATTCATCGTTTCCACGCCGAAAGGAAGCCTGATGGAGACGAAGAACCAGGGCTTTGTGGATATGATACGCGACGGCTACGGGAATCGTTTCCTGTTGGTGGAAGATGTGCTTGCGGAAGCGCTCCCCACCCTGAAGGTGGCGGTATACCATCCGGGAAGTATTCGTGCGCTGGGGGAAGAGAGACTGATTCCCGCCTGGTCGGGCCGGGTACAGGCCTGTGTGGCCGGTGAGGAGTGGGTGGATTTCATGGATCAGTCCGTAGACAAGGGCATGGGACTTGAGAAAGTGCAGGAATTTTTTGGGATCCTGCCGGAGGAAACCATGGCCTTTGGGGATAATAGCAATGATATCGGCCTGATGAAAGCGGCAGGTTACAGTTATGCCGTGGAAAACGCCCGTCCCGAAGTGAAACAGGCCGCCAGGTTTAGCTGTCCTTCCTATCGGGAAAAGGGCGTGTATACCACGATACATAAGATGTGCGGAGATTGACGGTTTCCCGCAGGGTTCAAAGAATAGAGATTATTCAGGCAGTCAAATCCAGGTAGAGGCCTTTTTTCACCGTATCTTCGGTGAAGGGTTTCCGCTGAGACTGGAATACGGTCCGCGTCGTCCCGCCGGCCATATATGTTTTGCCGCATTCCGGACAGACGCCCGTATGGTAAGTGACGGATTGGGAGACGATCTTCTGATCCTCCTTCGCCGCCTGGGCGCGGGCATGGGCTACATGTTCTCCCTCATGGGCGCGGATGGCATAGGGCGCATTCTCCGGACTGATACGGGTAGGCATTTTAAAGGAAACGCCGGGATCGTTGGATCCGTCCTGATATTTCCGGTTTTTGCAGGTCTGACATTCATAGGTATCATAATCGGGGGAAACTTTCCTGCTTCCTCCCGCTCCTGTCTGTGCCGTCGGCATATTGCTGCCAATGCCGCGGGGACTCCCGAAAGAAGGAGCAAAAGAAGAATAAGAAGCCTGCTGGTTCAGGGACAATAAGTGGATGATATAAATTCCTCCTCCCTCACGAGCCTGTTGGGACAACTTCCGGCTTTGGTCGGCCAGGCGTCCCAGCAAGTTCGTTTTTTAATATATTACTTTAAAACTATCGTATCATGGAAGGAAGAAAATTACAAGAGACAGATTTAAAATATGCGACAAGATCCGCAGACCATGTTGTCATGCGTGAGTTGATAAGTTTGTAAAATGTTATGCATCGATAGGAGGAAAACTATTACAAAAAAGGCCTTGCGTATTTTGGATAGAAAAGGTATATTACTATAAAAGCCTTGTTTAGCGGCGGCCTGCCAAGAGTCTTATGTGCATCGGGATCTGGTGGGGATAAAATTGAAGCGTTTCAATCTCTTTGATATGAGAGCGTGCCTTGCACGCGGAGGGGAGCAAAATTGAAACTCCGTTTCAATCTCCCTGATATGAGAGCGTGCCTTGCACGCGGAGGGGAGCAAAATTGAAACTCCGTTTCAATCTCCCTGA
>CANSTU010000133.1 GCA_947650005.1 uncultured Lachnospiraceae bacterium | reverse complement strand
CTAGGCCTTGTCCTCCTAAGCCTTGTCCGCCCGAGCATTGTCCGTCTAGGCCTTGCCCACCTGAGCCTTGCCCGCCTAGGCCTTGCCCGTCCAGACCTTGCTCGCCTAAGCCTTGCCCGCCCGAGCATTGTACTCCGAGACCTTGTCCTCCTAAGCCTTATCCTCCTGAGACCTGTCTGACTGGATCCTGTCCGTCCGAGTCCGGCTGTTGTATCCCTTATCCGCCCGAATATGGCGGATGCCGTCCTTCCTGCCCGCCGAGCGCCGGAAATTTCTGTCGGCCCCAGGTTCCGGCATGGGATAATGGATGCAGAACTTATGCTCCGGAAAATGACAACTGCTGCCTGTCAGGCGACCCGGACCATGAGAACTGCTGTCAGGCAAATCCGAACCGCGTATGTGAATGGAGGAGGTGAGACTTCATGCCTTCTCTGATACGCAAGCTGGATCGTCTCTATGCCACTTCTCCGGTGCTCTCCTTTGATGCTTGCTCCCGAATCGCCCTCATGAGCGACTGCCATCGGGGCCAAGGTAACGGCGGAGACAATTTTCTTCCCAACAGCCCCATTTTCCAAGGAGCGCTGGAATATTACTATCAAAACGGATTTACTTATATTGAACTTGGAGACGGAGATGAGTTGTGGGAGAATCGGTATATTCATACCATAATCCAGACCCACAGCCGCATCTTCCGCCTGATGTCCCAATTCCACAGGGAAGAACGCCTATATATGCTATATGGAAATCACGATATGGTCAAACGGCGGAGAAATTTCTCTGACAACCTGCGCAGGCATTACACCTGCGATATGCCCGGAGAAGATCTTCCCCGTTTTCCGGGCCTACAGCCCACACAGAGCCTGATTCTAGAAAACAGGCAAACCGGGCAGCAGCTTTTCCTGATCCACGGCCACCAGGACAGCCTGATCAACGATGAACTTTGGTTCCTGGGCCGATTCCTCGTCCGTTACGTGTGGAGACCCCTGGAAATCATCGGTTTCCGCGCCCCTACCGGATCAGGGCAATCCGTAAAACTGGTGGAAAAAACAGAACGGGATCTGTGCAGCTATGCCCAAAGCAGAAACCGGATCCTCATAGCCGGCCATACCCACCGTCCGGTTTTCCCTGTCCCCGGCTCTTGTCCCTACTTTAACGACGGAAGCTGCGTCCATCCACACTGCATCACGGCGCTGGAGATAGAAGAAAATCGCATCAGCCTGATCCAGTGGGCCATTTCTACCGCTTTGGACCGTACCCTGTACATTTCTCGGGAAGTAATCGGCGGCCCGGAAAATCTGGCCGATTACGGATGATGATCCGTTCCGTAGGACAATGGAACTGTTATAACGGCCCTATGAAGAAAGGAATCCCGGAAATGCCTATCAGCATTTCCGGGATTCTATCCGTTATTCGCATATATTTTGGGAAGTAATGCTGCCGGCCTCAACCGGCCTGACGCTCATATGAAAAGCGTACACCCCTGCCGTTTAAACTGTTCGATTTTCCTGTCAATATCCTCAGGCGCCACGTCAAATTTATCAGCCAGGCACATCTTACACAGGAATTCCCTGCTTCCCCGGTTCACGAATTTCTTATGGGCGCCGATCTCGTTATAGGTCAAAGTTTTCCCGCAACGAATACAGACGGACATTACAGATCAACCACCTTTGCGCGGAACACTTCGCAGGCAAAGGGTTCCAGTTTCCTCGAAACGGTGGAATTTACCACTTTGAAGTCCCCCTTCCCCCATACCTCGTGCATTTCCAATGTTTTGCCCGTGGAAAAGCCCAGCCCAACTTCATCCAGGTTGAACTTTGCCTCGGCCGCTTCTTCTCCCATATTAAACAGGCCAATGGCTAAATCTCCGTTCGCAAGCTGTCTGGAATAGATAAGCAGGTCGTCCCCGGCCCATATCCCGCTCAGCTTCACCATCTGGCGGCAGGCAGGATCCTGATCAATGGCGATCAGCTCCTTATTTCCCAGAATGGCTCTGGTTTCTTCGTTCATAGAACGGATATCGCAACCGATCATCAGCGGTGAACCCATTAGCGCCCAAATGGAAAAGTGGGTTTTATACTGCTCATCGTTGCAGCCCTTCAGCCCAACGTTACCGTTCCCGTACATGCCCACGATCAGCATATCCATATCGTTAAAGCAGCCCACACCGTTATAGGGATGCAGCTTTTCCTGCTGCCTGGTTAAATCCTTCACGGACTCCCAGGTATCAAAGATATCTCCGGTAGAACGCCACATGGATGCTCCTGTCTGCTTGATCCACTCATGCGTTTCATCCGATCCCCAAGAACACGCGGAAAGGAGGATGTCACGTCCACAGTTCTCCAGGGCCAGACCCATCCGCCGATACAGGTACTTCCCATGGATGATCGGGCTGTGGTAACAGTAGTCATACTTCAGGAAATCCACGCCCCATTCGGCAAAAGTCCGGGCATCGATAAACTCATGTTCAAAACTGCCCGGATATCCCGCGCAGGTAAGATTTCCCGCACAGGAATACATCCCGAATTTAAGTCCCTTGGAATGCACATAGTCGGCCACTGCCTTCATGCCGGATGGGAATTTCTCCGGATCCGGAACTAGCCGTTCCTGCGCATCCCTCTCCTTTAAGGACCAGCAGTCATCAATCACCAGGTACTCATATCCCAGATCGAGAAGTCCGTCTTCCACCATCCTGTCCGCGGTTTCATAAATCAATTTCTCGTTAATCTTCTCCCCGAAGGTATTCCAAGAGTTCCAGCCCATGGGCGGCGTCAATTTTATCATAGGTAGTCTTTCCTTTCCTTATTCGGTTACGGAGAACTGATCCTTCCCAACGCCGCACAGCGGGCATACCCAATCTTCCGGGATATCCGCAAACGCTGTTCCCGGAGCGATTCCGTTATCCGGATCTCCAGTCTCTGGGTCGTATACGTAGCCACATACATCACACACATATTTCTGCATATTCCTCACCTATTCCTTTCCTTCTCGCTTGGCCGCCCCAGGCGGCGCTTTCATTCCTGATCGGAAAACCATAAATCCTTCGATCTTTCCATTATCTATTATAGACATCCTGCCAAATTATTATAGCAGGAAAGCCAAAAAATTACAATTCCTGATTCGTCCTTTCCCACGGCTCGCGCCTGAATGGTTCAACGGCCCCGCAGCCCTCCTTCCCAGCTGCTTCCTAATACCCGGCAGGGATGTCAGGCATGGAGCGTTCCAGGAGGGGCTTGGCGGCCGTACCATGTTTTTGAACGCATTTCGCGCCATGGAGATGAGACCTGCTTCCCTGGAGAGCCATTGCTCGAGAGGGAAGCGT
>CANSTU010000132.1 GCA_947650005.1 uncultured Lachnospiraceae bacterium | reverse complement strand
ATATGCCATACTTTTGTGCCCAATCCCTGATTTTCATAAAGCGGATCGATAAAGATAGTCCCTAAGAAATTGTTATGATCTTCATTTATCCACAGGATCACTCCGCCTATTAACTGTCTATTCCCTAAAATACAGTATGAGGTGGCATGTTTATGCAACCCCCATTTTTTCAAAAAAATACCATCATCATATCCATCTGGCCCGCCCTTTTCCTTGCCAAGATGTATTCTTGTATCTTCATCAAAAGCTCTCTCCATTATTTTGGTTAATTCGTTTATATGCAATTCCTCTAATCGAAGGAATTCTAATTCCATATCCGTCTTCCTTTCCGCTCCATCAATTTATAATAAATCTCAAATCCGTTTTCCTGTCCGCCCTCTGTTCTATCCTCTGTTCTATCCTCTGTTCTATCCTCTGTTCTATCCGCTATTCGCTCCGCGTGGCATCCCTCTTATCAATGAGATGGAGCACATCTTCTGCTCCGCCGTCTTTCCCAAACCGTACCGCCATACCCTTTCAGGATGCCTGTGAAAATCCGTGTAAATAATTCCGCAACAAGCCGGGCCGGCTGTCATCGCCGGCCCGGCTGTTCTTATCCTCAGCCCTTCTCAGGCACCAGCCTGATCGTTTTGACTTCAAAGGCATGGAAGGAAAGCGAAATGTTCCCATTTTCTGCCGGAATCTCTTCCAGGACATTTTCCAGCATATCGCAGGCATAGGCACGCACGCCGTCCATGTCCACATGGATCTTGGCCGTTACAGCCGCCTTCTTCGCTTCATACAGGCGCAGAATGAGGTCGTCGCTGCCATCCTCCGCGGGTTTGAGGGTATCCGCCAGGACATTTTCCCGATCGATGGTAACCAGGCTGAAGTCCCTGCTTCCTCCTGCCACCACCACGGGCGCCACGTTCAGCTCATATCCCTGGCGCACCACATCGCAGTCCACGAAGGCTCCTTCCCAGGCGGTAAAGGCATAGGTAAAGTGATGTACCCTGTTGTCCGCGCGCATCTCCGGCCCGGCCGAAGCGGTGAGAAGCGTCAGCTCCAGGCTGTTTTCATTCATAGAAATCCCGTACTTGCAGTCGTTCAGCACGGCCGCGCCATGGCTTCCATCACACAACGCGCTGTAGCGGTGGTTGCACACTTCAAATCTATCCTTATCATAGAGCCTGGAACGATGGGCGGGACGCTCCACATAGCCGAACTGCATCTCGTTGATCCCGTTCTCCGCGTATACCGCCACCGGGAACGCCGTCTTCAGCAGGCGGTGCAATTCCTTCCAGTCCACTTCGGTTTCAAATACCAGCCTTCTGCTGCCCGATGCCAGACGTATTTTCTGGGTAAAGGAGGACTCCCCGATCTTTCCCACAACCTGCAACACCGCTTCCACGCCCTGTTCCAGCGCTTCCACAGTCACGTCAAAGGCGCCGTCCACTTCCTGCTCAATGTAGTTGGAATCGATATCCCAGGCGTCAAACAGTCTGGGCACATCCTTATACAGGTGGAAGCGGTTCATGTTCCCCGCCGCGAATTCCCTGCCGCTTTCCTTTAATAGAAAGGAGGTCACTTCGCCGCGTCCGTCCACTGCCGCCGTAAGCACTTCGTTTTCCATCACGAAACCGTTGTCCGTCTTTCGGATCGTAGCCCCAGCCGCCTCATCCGGGCAGGCAGCGGGCCTAAGGGAAATGGCTCCGCAGGAAGGCAGGGTCACCAGGGCTTTCACGCCCTCCCGCGTACGTCCCACGGGTACATAGCTTCCGTCAGCCAGGCAGGCGCCTTCAGAATAGGCATCCGGCAGCTCCACCAGCGCTTTGCGCGAAAAGCTTAGGGAATTGAATACGGTCACCGCTTCCGATTTTTCACCCAGCAGAGCCTTCAGCGCATCGGCCTTAATCTCCTCCGCTCCCTTATGAATCTCTTCATGAGCCTTTTCCGCCTCCACATAGACGCGGGCAATGGAAGAACCGGGAAGGATGTCGTGGAATTGATGGAGCAGCAGCTCCTTCCAAAGGCCGTCAGCTCTCTCCAGCGGATAGTTCCATCCGCCCAGCTTCGCAGCGGACGCCCACATCTCCATTTCACGCAGCGCCAATTCGTTCTGCCGGTTTTTCTGTTTTACCATGGCCTGAGCGGTATAGGTGCCCCTGTGGGCGGAGAAATACAGTTCTCCCACGTAGGTATTCTTCGGGCCGCCCTTTGCCTCCATATCCTCAAAAAATTCCTTCGGGCCTTCCATTTTCACCCGCACGCCGCCTTCCAGATCCTTCTGGCGCAGGGCGTATTCCACATGGTCCCTGGAAGGGCCGCCGCCGCCATCCCCGTAGCCAAAGGGCAGGAGGAAGGCATCCAAGTCGCGCATCTGCGTCCGGTTTTTCCACACCGTATTGAGCTCCACCGGATCGGTCTTATAGGTGTAACTGGTGGGAAGGAAAGAGGTCACCTGGGAGCCGTCCATCCCTTGCCAGGTAAAATAATGGTAAGGGAACTGATCCCCCTCGTTATAGGACCAGAAAATTTTCTGGGTCACCAGATACTTCACGCCGCAGCCCTTGAGAATCTGGGGCAGCGCCGCCGTATAGCCGAAGGTGTCGGGAAGCCAGAGCACTTCGCTCTCCACGCCGAGCACGTCCTTATAATACCGCTTTCCATGTACCAGCTGACGGATCAGCGCCTCGCCTCCGGCCATATTGGTGTCAGGCTCTACCCACATGGCGCCGTCCGCGATCCACTGGCCGCCTTTGATGGCCTCTTTGATCCGTTCAAACAGTTCCGGATAATATTTTCTGCACATCTCATAGGAAGCCGGCTGGCTCTGGATGAACTTATATTCTGGATATTCTTCGATCAGGCGAAGCTGGGCGGCAAAGGTGCGGGAGGTTTTCCGATGGGTTTCCGCCATGGGCCACAGCCAGGCCAGATCCAGATGGGCGTTGCCTATGGCATAGAAAACCGGCTGGGTGGAGCCGTTTACCGCTTCCATCACCGGACGCAACATGGCAGAAGCCTCCCGGTAGGAAGCGTCCCTGCCCTCCTCGCCCTGTTCAAAGTCCACGATCAGGGAAAATTGCTCCAACGCCTCCGCGACCTTAGCCGCCCGAAGGCTCGTCTCATCCATGGTTTCCAGCAATTTGGACAGGGTATCCACGTCCATATAGAGCTGATAGGCATCTTCGTTCCAGATCCCATAAGTACATTTGCCCAGCGTCCTGCGCGCTCCCTCTTCCAAGGGATCCTGATAAGAACCGGGAAGCACCGGCCCGGTGGAACAGCCGCCCGCATCCGGATAATAATGCCCCGCATAGGTCTCCATCAAGATATCGTAACGCGCGCCGGCCTCTCCGGCAGCAGCCAGCACGTTGTCCTCCAGATAGTGATGCTTCTCCATCACCCAGTCCGCCCGATAGGTTCCGAAGCTCCTCCCGTTTACAAACAGGGTGGATTCCCCGCCCGGCGCCAGGGATAGAACGATACGCTTCCCCTCCGCCTCCTTCGGCAGAACCACGCTTCCCTTGAACCAACAGTACTCCCAGGTTTCCCCCCAGGTGAAGCCCGGTTCCACAGCCGCAAACCCGCAGTTTTCCAGCTCCTCCGGCCCAAGATGCTCCTTTGTCCGGCACGCTTCCCAGGCGATTTCGCCTAAAGGCCGATAGAAATCCTCTTTCAGCGTCCGTATCCAGTGCTCGATACGCCCGGTCCACTCCGAATGCATGACTTTCATACGCGTTTCTCCTTTTCATGACTAAAATTTTAAAAAAGTGTTGACATTCCATGGGGAATCATTTATTATAATTATCGTCGCGCAGGAATGGCGGAATTGGCAGACGCGCACGGTTCAGGTCCGTGTGGTAGCAA
>CANSTU010000131.1 GCA_947650005.1 uncultured Lachnospiraceae bacterium | reverse complement strand
TTCCCCACTGCTTCAATCCCAGCGGTTCCCACAACTACATTATCGACTACGGCAACTATTTCGACTTCATTTTTACTTTCAGATTTCTCTTTTAGGAATTGACTTTCCTGCATAACATCAAAGCAGTTTTCGTCTGGATAGGTAAGTAAATAATCGGTTTCTCCATGTGTTAAATTAAAGTTGTCAAATACAGCTTGCCCATCACATTCCATTCCATTTCTCAAACAGCACTCAATACCATTTTTTAATATTATCACTTTATTATATTTCATCTTATGATACCTCACAAATCCCGATTTATCGGTTTGTATTGGGGGAATTATACCATACCAAATTACGAAAAACAATCCCCATTCTACGCCCGTTCCGACTATCCAGACCGTCAAGGGATCGAGGAGGCAGCGGCCGGAAGGAGGGCAAGGGTGGCCGTCGATTCATGGGTTTATCGTGGATTTGCGGCAGATTATGATTGACTCCATAATAAAATAAACGTAATATATACCTATGAGAAAATTTGAATTGATCGCTCCCTGCCATTTTGGCTTGGAGTCTGTATTAAAAAAAGAAATCATTGACCTGGGATATGATATCACCAGGGTGGAGGACGGCCGCGTCACCTTTTTTGGGGATGAGGAAGCGGTGTGCCGGGCCAATATTTTCCTGCGCAGTGCGGAACGGATCTTAATCCAAGTGGGCGTTTTCCATGCGGAGACCTTTGAAGAGCTTTTTCAGGGGACGAGGGCGCTTGCCTGGGAAGACTATATCCCGGCGGACGGAAAATTCTGGGTGGCTAAGGCGGCTAGCGTGAAGAGCAAATTGTTCAGCCCTTCGGATATTCAGTCTATTATGAAAAAGGCCATGGTGGAGCGGCTGAAGGGAACCTATCATACGAGCTGGTTTGCGGAGGACGGCGAGAGCTTTCCTGTCCGCGTCTTCCTGATGAAGGACGAGGTGACGGTGGGGCTGGATACCACCGGGGATTCCCTACATAAGAGGGGCTATCGAAAGCTCGTGGCCAAGGCGCCCATCGCGGAAAACCTGGCGGCGGGGCTGATCCTTTTGACGCCCTGGAGCGGTAACCGGATCCTGGTGGATCCGTTCTGCGGAAGCGGCACCATTCCCATTGAAGCGGCCATGATGGCCGTGGGTATGGCTCCGGGAATGAAGAGAGGATTTACGGCCAGGCAATGGCCTCATGTGGTAGGGCAGGAGCTTTGGGAAGACACATTGGAGGAGGCGCAGGAGCAGATCGACTGGGATGTGGATACGGATATCCAGGGCTATGATATCGACGATAAAATGGTTTCCATAGCCAGGGAAAACGCCAGGCTGGCCGGAGTGGAGGGAAAGATCCATTTTCAGAGAAGGCCTGTGGCGGAACTGAGCCATCCGAAAAAGTACGGTTTCCTGATTACGAATCCGCCCTACGGCGAACGCTTGGAGGAAAAAGAAGCGCTAGCAGGGTTGTACAGCGATTTGGGTGAGCGATTCCGGGCGCTGGATTCCTGGTCAATGTATGTGATCAGCGCATATGAAAACGCGCAGCGGGACATTGGCAGAAAAGCGGATAAAAACCGGAAAATCTACAATGGGATGATGAAAACCTATTTTTATCAGTATATGGGGCCGAAGCCGCCGAGAAGGAGTGGGCCGAAATGAGAAGGAAAATCCTGTTTGCCACTGGGAACGAAGGAAAAATGCGGGAGATCCGCATGATTATGGAAGATATGGATGTGGAGCTGCTTTCCATGAAGGAAGCGGGGATCTCGCCGGACATCGAGGAGGACGGAACCACCTTTGAGGAAAACGCCCTGATTAAGGCGCGGGCAGTGGCGGACTGTACGTGTGGGGAGGAAATCGTGCTCGCGGACGATTCCGGCTTGGAGATCGATTATCTGAACGGGGAGCCTGGCATCTATTCCGCACGGTATATGGGAGAGGATACCTCTTACCGAATCAAAAATGCAGAACTGCTCAGACGGCTTCAGGGCGTGCCCAAGGAAGAGCGAGGGGCCCGGTTTGTCTGTGCGGTGGCCGCCGTGGCGCCGCTTGCAGGCGGGGGACGGAAGGAACTGGTGGTCCGCGGCGTGATAGAGGGCTATATCGGATGGGAAGAGAAGGGGAATAACGGGTTTGGCTATGACCCCATTTTTTATGTGGATGAATACGGTTGTTCCACAGCAGAACTGGACGGCGAGGTGAAGAACCAAATCAGCCATAGAGGGAATGCGCTGCGCCTGATGAAGGAACGTCTGGCGTCATTGCTATAAAAGGGAGGGGCCTATTTCACTCGCATCAGCCCGTCTTGGCGGGCAGGCGGACATGTGCGTACAGTATGTTACGGCGTGTAAAAGCCGCTTTTCAAGGGCAGTTTTTTCATAAAGACGGAGGAAAGACAGGTACGATGGATGAAAATACTGATAATCAGCGATACCCACAGATTGGATGATAATTTTCTGCGGCTGATCGGACGGGTTAAGCCCATAGATATGTTGGTTCATTGCGGGGACTGTGAGGGAAAAGAGCTCTTCTATATGGAAAAAGCGGGCTGTCCTGTGGAAATCGTTGCAGGGAACAATGATTTTTTCTGCGGCCTGCCCAAGGAAAAGGAATTCCAGATCGGGAAGTATCGAGTGTGGCTCACCCATGGCCACAATTATTATGTGTCCATGGGAAATACTGTGTTAAAGGAAGAGGCTGTTGCTAGAGAGGCGGATATTGTGATGTTTGGGCATACCCACAGGCCGGTGATCGATATTGGCGGGGAGGTGACGGCCATCAATCCGGGAAGCCTGTCTTATCCCAGGCAGGAAGGAAAACGGCCTTCTTATATCCTGATGGAACTGGACGGAGAGGGAAAAGCCCATTATCATTTGAATTACATGTAAATGCCGGAGCGCTGGAAGGCTGTCTGGAGCAGAAAAAGATTGGACATTAAAACGTTCAATCCATACTTTTGCTGCCATATAAAGTTCCCTTGGAAAGTTGCTTCGAGGCAAAATGGGAGGAAAAATGCAGGAAATATCCATCAGGGAAAGCAGCCGCGCTTACCTGGATCGGCTGCAGGGATTTTTGTCCAATGAGTATGCTTTCAAGGTTTGGGAGATTACGGCAGCTCCCAGGGGATTTTTCGGGGAAACCTGGAAAGTCCGTACGGATGTCGGGTGCTTTTTCGTGAAAATCGACCGTTGGAAGTATCATCAGGAAAGCTACAGAAGAAGTCTGAATGCCGTGGCCTATATGACGGATCAGGGTATTTCCCATATTCCGGCGGTGAGGAGGACTGCGGACGGGCAGCTCTCCTGCGATTTTGACGGCGGTGTCGTGGCGACGTTTGCATATGAGGAAGGCATCCAAACGGAAGACTATCCCGTAAAGCAGCTGTTTTCCCATCTCATCCCGATCTATCAACTGGATGCCTCCAGGCTGGATTTAGAGAAGGAATCTTTCGGAACCCGGACCCTAGATCGCTTCAGATCCCTTTGGGATGCGGAGGAGCGCCCTGCAGCGTGAAAAAAGAAATCGCGGGAAAGGAAAGGCGGATTGCAGGCTATGCCAACCGGTTGAAGTTTTTTTCCGGCCTGTGCTGCGAGAAAAAGCGGGAAAAAATGCTCTTGAAGAGCGGCTTTTCTTCCCGTATAAGCGTACAGGATGCGTCTGATGGGCAGTATTTCGGCTCGCCTGCAGAAGGAAGTTGCGCAGAAGGAGATCAGGATGATTTTTTCGATTTTCCTGATTTACATATTACGCATGGAGATGCGGGAGGAAACTGTATCCTGAACGGGAAGCGGTTTGTGATCATGGATTGGGACAGCGTCAAGTTGGCTCCGGCGGAACGGGACGCCTGGTTTTTCCCGACAATGAAAACGCTTGGCAAAGAAAACCAGTAAAATCAAGGGTTTGCGGTACTTGAACTTGTAAACTACAACAAATTTAC
>CANSTU010000130.1 GCA_947650005.1 uncultured Lachnospiraceae bacterium | reverse complement strand
CAAAATGGCTGAAAGCGGCCTTCTTTCAGCTTTACTCCCGTCTGCCTGCTTCAGCAGGCCTTCAAAATCATCACATATCCCACAGTTCTTCCCAGCCTTTTGCTCCTGGCCATAAAAATACCTGTCCCTTGATCAGCCGGCAGCCCCGGTCCGCCCTGCGGATCTGTTCCATCTCTTCCTCCGTCAGGGGATCCTGTGCGATACATCTTAAATTCTCCACATACTGCTCGGGATTCACGGAAAAAGGAATCGGCACCTGTCCTCTCGCAACAGCCCATTTCAGACATACCAGGGCGGGATGGATCCCGTGACGCCGGGCGATTTCCACGATTTCCGGCATCTCCATGTCCGCCACATCCTCCGTTGTCCGATCCCGTTCGGGCCTGGAAGGAGAGCCCAAAGGACAGTAACCGATGGGCACAATATCGTGTTCCTGGGCATATGTGAACAATTCCGGCTGCTGAAAGCCGGGGTGTAGCTCCATCTCTAAAGCAGCCGGACGGATCCGGCAGTGCGGCAGCACTGCTTCCATTTTTTTTACGGTCATATTGGACATGCCGATATGGCGTACTTTACCTTCCTCCACCAGCCGCTCGCACTGCCTCCATGTATCCATGAATTCCTCCACGGAAAATGGCCTGGAGTCCGGATTCCGGGAGTCTCCGTCGCACCCTGGCGCGTGGTAATTGGGGAAAGGCCAGTGGATGAAGTACAGATCGAGATAGGAAAGATGTAGATCGCGCAGGCTCTTCTCACAGGACTCTGCAACCTTCCCTTCTCCATGCATGTCGTTCCACACCTTGGAAGCGATGAAAAGATCTTCCCGCTCCACGCTCCCCTCCGCAATTACCCTTTCCAATGCCTCCCCGATTTTGTCCTCATTCTGATAGACCGCCGCACAGTCGATCAGGCGGTAGCCCGCCCGGATCCCGCCGTAAACGGCCTGCGCCACCTGCCCCGGCCCATATTTATCGGAACCGAAGGTTCCCATCCCTATCGCAGGGATCGTATCTTTATCATATAGCCGGCGGCGCGGGACTTTATATTCTTCCATATTTCCTCTCATTCCGCCGCGAAAGCGGCATTTTAATTGGCGGGAACCCTGGGACGTGCAGCGTCACAAAGCCGAGCTTGAAAATGTCAATTTTCAAGCTTGCTCCCATCTGTCCGCTTTAGCGGGCATTTCAATCAGGGAGCTTGAAATTTTTATTTTCTAGCTTGCTCCCATCTGCCCGCTTTAGCAGCATTTCAATTAGGGAGCTTGAAATTTTTATTTTCTAGCTTGCTCCCATCTGTGCGCTTCAACGCATTCAGATCAGACCGATCCCATCTGTCCAATTCAGTCGAACACCACCGCAACCTTCCCGCAGTTTCCGCCGGCCATCAGCGCATACGCCTCTCCGGCCTTTTCCAGCGGGAATTCATGGGTAATCAATTCCTCCGGGTGGATGTTCCAGCGCACCAGGCGTTCCACCAGTTCTTCCATCCTCCAAAGGGACGTCACCCAGGAACCGTAAATGGTTTTCTGCCCGTGGATGATATCCGGGCTCGGCATAAAGTTGCAGGTTCCACCCTCGCCCACGAAGGCGATTTTTCCCCATTCCCTGGTCGCCCGGATGGCAAGCTGTCTGCCCGGATCGCTGGCGCTGGCGTCTATGGAGCGCTCCACGCCTTTTTCGTTTGTCACTTTCATAATCCCTTCCAGGGCTTCCTGGGGAGTAAACACGTGATCCGCCAGGTTCAGCTTTTTAGCCAGTTCTATACGGTAAGGGTTCGTCTCCACACCGATGAGCTGATTGGCTCCCATAGCCTTTGCCAGCATCAGCGCAGCCAGCCCCACCGGGCCGAGCCCCGTCACCAGAACCGCATCGTTTCCGCTAATTCCGATCTTTTCAATGGCTTCATAGACCGTACCGAAGCCGCAGGCCACCTGCGCGCCGTCCTTATAAGTTAATTCGTCGGGCAGGGCCACCAGATCCTTTTCCTCCGCCAGGATATAAGGCGCCATACCGCCGTTTCTCTGCCAGCCGTAGGCCCGGCGGAAAGCGCTTTTGCAAGAGATATAATATCCCCTTCTGCAGTCGTTACAGACCCCGCAGCCGGAAATATGGTATACGATCACCCGGTCTCCCTTCTTAAAACGTCTCAGCCCTTCCCCCTCTTCCACGATCACGCCGCAGGGCTCATGTCCGGCCACCATGCCAGGGATGTATCCTTCCGGCCCTTTTCCCACGTGCTCCCGGTAGATGCAGCGGATGTCGCTTCCGCAGATCGTGGTCGCCTTGGTCTGGATCAGCACCTCCCCGTGCCCCGGTTTGGGAATCTCAAACTCCTTCATCTCCACCGAGCTGTTCCCCGGCAGCACGGCTCCCCGCATTCTCATTTTTTCCATATGGACTCCTATCCGCCCGTTTTGGCGGGCACCCACGTCACGTTACAGTTTATAATCAGATTATAGAAGTTCCTTTCCGAAAGTATAAGACAAACATTTGACAATTTCACCCTGTTCACGTCGTATAAGCGCAGGTTTCTTGACATTTTCTCCAATTCTGGCTACAGTATAAAAAAGATATTTTTTATATCCTTGTCCAAATCCCCTTTGGATGGAAGCCCATCAGAGGTGGGAAGCTCAACTATTCATTTTTCAAGCGCCTGCTTTCAGTATATGCCTTGTCCGCAGATGGGCACAGGATCCACCCGCACGCAGCCATGTCTGCTTGCGCAATCCGGCCAGGCAGCCGCCGTTTTAAAGTGCGCTTTTGGGCATAAAAGGAAAGGAGCCAGCCATGTGGAAAATCCCAAACGGCATCGATCTTCAATTTAGCATTGCCGACACCCGGTTCAACGCGCTCAACTTCGTCTATGAAGAATTCCGGCGCAGCATTCCACGGCATGTTCACGGCAGCGGAAGCTATGAAATCCATTATATTTCCCAAGGCTACGGACAGGCACTGATCCAGGGCCATTCCTATGAGGTCACTCCCAACACCCTTTTCGTCACCGGGCCTCACATCGAACACGCCCAGACACCCAGTCCGGACCGGCCCATGTGCGAATACTGTATCTATCTTAAGGAGGGAAAAAAACGCCAAAACCATCCTTACCGCGAAGGAGAAGACGCCTTATTGGAAGCTTGGGAACGCACGCCCTTTTGGTTCGGCCAGGATACCCAGCGGGCAGGATCGCTCATTCTCGAGCTGTTCGGGGAATTGAAGGAAATGAAAACGGGCTGGCAGTTCCAGGCGGAAGCCCTTCTGAGACAGCTGCCGGTAAAGCTGGTCCGTAATTATGAATACGACAAGAAGAATCAAGCCCAAGCGGCTTCCCCCATCTCCCAAAGCGATAAGACTGCCGTACTCATTGAAGAATATTTCCTGTATCAATATGACAGCCTGTCCCTGGAGGAGCTCGCATGCCTTCTGCACCTGGGCACCCGCCAGACGGAACGCCTCTTACAGCGACAGTATGGAAAGTCTTTTCTGCAGAAAAAAACGGAGGCCCGCATGTCCGCCGCCTCCATTCTGCTTTCCGACCCCGGCCGAAGCGTCACCTCGGTTTCCGAAGCCCTGGGATATTCCTCCGTGGAACACTTTTCCACCGCCTTCCGGAAATATTATCGGATGAGCCCCAGGCAGTACCGGAAGGAAATGACCGGCCACGGGCTGTAAGCCGCTACGTTTCACACCCCTGCCAGGATACTGACCATAGGATCCTTCCAGAAAACATTGTGATCAGCCTAAGGCCATGGCGCCCCTCTCCCCGGCGGCCCATTCCTGGCTGCAGGCAAACGGCTCCAGCACAAAGGGAGGCTCATCGGATCCTTTTCAGGCGCCTATCATGCCATGGGGAGGAGACCTGATTCCCAGGAGGGGCACATCCCGACTGGGAAGCGTCCAGGGCTCCTCAGAATGTCCGGCATGAGCACGCCTGAAAAGAATCCGATGAGCCTCCCTTTGTGCTGGAGCCGTTTGTTTGCAGCCAGGG
>CANSTU010000129.1 GCA_947650005.1 uncultured Lachnospiraceae bacterium | reverse complement strand
CCTGCGACCTCCTGGTCCCAAACCAGGCGCTCTAGCCAAGCTGAGCCACACCCCGTCACTTACTCAGCCGTGACGCAAAAATTATTATAGCCTACGGGAAGCGAGCTGTCAATGTATTTTTTCGAAAATGTGATTTTTTTTGCGCCGGATGGTTCTCGGCCGTGTTCCCGGCAGGAGCCGGGGCGCAAGATTGAAAATGAAAATTTTCAATCTCCCTGATTTGTCTGCCCGCTAAAGCGGGCAGATAGGAGCAAACATGAACTTTTCATCACCCGTCCTATATGTTATCCTAATAATCATGAAAGAAAGACGCGGAAGGGATCATGAAATGGGGGGATGGCTATGAAGATAACTATATTGACGGAAAACACTGCGAATGCAAGAGGACTGTTGGCGGAACATGGGTTGTCCGTATTGGTGGAGGCAAATGAGAGGCGGCTTCTGTTCGATGTGGGGCAGAGCGGCGTATACCGCCATAATGCGGGGCGGATGGGAGTTGGGCTGGAAGGATTGGATGGGATCGTCTTGAGCCATGGGCATTACGACCATACGGGAGGCCTGGAGGAATATACAGAGGGAGAGCTTCCCGCCGTCTATATCCGGCAAAATGCCCTGGAGAAGAAACTATGTGCGGACAGGGACACAACGGCCTTCCGGGATATCGGAATACCATGGAGAGAGCGCAATATGCCCTTTTCTTTTCATTTTACAAAAGGAAAGGAAGAAATTTTTCCGGATATCTATGTTCTGGGAGAAATACGTGCGGTAGTGCCTTTGGAGAAACAGCCGGGTCTCTTTTATATTCAAAAGGAAGGGCGGATTGTGCCGGATCCCATGCTGGACGAGCAGCTGTTGGTGATCCGGACCGGAGAAGGGCTGGCTGTTTTTGCCGGATGTGCCCATGTGGGAATCCTGAATTGTCTGGAACGGGTAAAGGAAGCTTTTCCCGGAGATAAATTCTATTTTTTGCTGGCGGGAATGCATCTTCGCGGATGTGGCAGCCAGAGGAGGGAAGATACTGTTCAGGGATTAACTGAATATGGATTTTCTTACATCATTCCTCTGCATTGTACCGGGATGGAGGCAATTGTGCGCATGAGGGAGGTTTTTGGGAAAACGTGCCTTTCTGGAGAAGCGGGAAGGAGTTACACTCTGTGATTTAGTTTTGATATTGTATTAAATTATTAAAAGAAAAATATCCTAATAGTTTATTAAATAAAACTTTTCAGGCGGATAAAATATTTGCAGTTAAATATCCTGATGAGAGAGGGTGTCTGCAAATGGCCATAGATCATAAAGCGATGGGGAGGAGAATTAAATTCGCCAGACAGAAGGCACGGATTACGCAGGAAAAACTGGCAGAACTGTTGGATGTGAGCATTGTCCATATCAGCAATATTGAATCCGGCAGTGGGACGCCCAGCCTGGGTATGCTGGTGAATATTGCCAATACGCTGGCAGTTTCGACGGATGAACTGCTCTGTGACAGCGTGAAATGCACCGGTACGGTTTTCCGCAAGGAACTGGTGGAAGTGGTGGAGGACTGTGACGATTATGAGATCCGCGTGCTGGTATATATTTTAAAGGCGGCGCGGGCAGCCCTAAAAGATGATAAGCTCTTCCGGGAAAAGATGAGAGAATATGAGGAACTGTGGAAGCTCTGCCAGATGGAGGGCGCACAGGGCGAATAGCCGGGATGGCGGGGAAACCTGTCGTCCTTTTTTTGTGGATACGCCAACGTGGAGGAAATATGTCGTTACTTGGCGCATGGGCGATGTTCTGGCATGGGAGATGGTTATTCCCATGCTCGATTACTGCCCTGTAGCACAGGACATAGCCAGGAGATGGAAATCCCGGCAGCGATTGTGGCAGTAGAATTCCGTCATCAGTGCAGACAGCGGATGCTGCTCCAGACCTCCGCTCTCATCGTTTTCATGAAGAAAACGCAGGAACGCGGCGGGATCCCTTTTCGCCGCTCGGGTAAAGGATTCCTGTGTGCAGACGAAAACAGCGTCGGCCAATCTGCATAGAAGGGGATACTGGCCCCTTTGACGTATGATAGCGCTCATTCGATAGAGTACCTTACCCTGGGGAGAAAGGAAACGCAGGGTATAATAGCCAAGTCCGCGCAGGAAGAGTCCCTCATCCGGGGAAGGGAAACGGCCTTTAGGTGAAAAACAAATGGAATCATAGGCCTCCAGCCAGATCATGCGCCCTCCCTTCAGTTTACTGCAAAATGCAATATTCTGGGCAAAGTTTTCGGTTTCATAGCCCTCATACTCCACTTCCGTCTCCGTCATGAAACTGATGGGATCATATTCCGGCGCTGTCCAAGAAAGCAGGCCGTTTTCCGTACGCTTCGTGATTGCGGTTAAAAGCCGCTGTATTTCAGGAGAATTGTAATCCATAATCAGATGAATCCTTTCCAACTCTTGAGGGGACGTCGTGTCTGCCGGGAACTGCCATGGGATCAGAGAACCACGAAACCGTTTTCGGCCCGCCGGACATCCCTATAAGGATTCCCGAAAATGACAGAAATATGAGGTGTGAGGCGGATGGTGTTAAACTATTGCAATATTTAACTTCTATTACTTTATTATATTATACTTTTAGGGTGGGTACAATAGCATTAGTTGAAATAAAATACTCCGTCAGTTGAGAGAAGTTGCTTTTTATACCCTGCCGGAACCCTTTCGAAAAGGCGGACCGGAAAGGGGAAAGTCAGCATCCGAACCGTTATGGTAAGTGAGAGAGGGTGGTCAGAAATGGTTGTGGACAACAGGGCAATGGGCAGAAGGATCAAATCTGCCCGTCAGCGGGCATCCATGTCGCAGGAACATTTGGCAGAATTGGTAAATCTGAGCACTGTGCATATCAGCAATATGGAATCCGGCAGCGGAACCCCCAGCCTGAACACGTTGGTGAATATTGCCAATGCGCTGGCCGTATCCACGGATGATATCCTATGCGACAGCATTTTATGTGCGAAACCGGCATTTGAAAAAGAAATTCTGGAAACCACAAAGGACTGTAACGATTATGAGATCCGGGTCCTTTCCTATATGATAAAGGCTGCAAAAGCTGCGCTGCGGGAGGATAAAGACTTTCGGCAAAAGATGAAGGAATACGAGGAGCTGAAGAAGGCTGCCTCGCGAAGCGTTTAAGAGGGAGGGGAAGCGGACGCCAGGGAGGAGGTGCACAAGCGGCTCTTCTTCCTGCCTTGGCACCCTTTCCCTGGCTGGTTTTCCCGAGCCTAATATTGATTAAGGACGCCTGTTGGGCGTCTATTTTTATGCCTTTGGTGTCCCGCCCTGCCTCTCCGGGAAGTCGTCGTGATCGGGCTGTATCCTGACAGGGGTGAAAAACAGCTTTTCATAGGTATTTTTTATGGGTTTGTCAGGCCGTCGGATTGAAAGTGGGGCACAGGTGTAGTATAATCAAAATGGTTTAAAAAAGGGGGACGCTGCAGGCCTGGGAGGAAGTTTGGAGTTCTGTTTGAAACGTCTGACGGAAAAAGCGGCGCAGGGCGGCCTGCAATATATTAGGGAGTAGATATGATTCTATCGGATACAGGGATTAAAAAGAGGATGGAAGAAGGGAAGCTGGGGATTTCTCCGCTTACGGCAGAGCAGATTCAGTCTGCGAGCGTGGACATCCGGCTGGGAAATACCTTTAGCGTAGTGGAGGATATTTCTTCCGGCATCCTTTCCATGGAACGGGAAATCGGTTATAAGTCAATCCAGACGGATACCTATATCCTGCTTCCAGGCCAGTTCGTGCTGGCCACGACCATGGAGTATTTCAGCCTGCCGGACGATCTGACGGCCTTTGTGGAGGGAAGAAGCTCCCTGGGGCGGCTGGGACTGTTCATTCAGAACGCGGGATGGGTGGATCCAGGCTTTCGGGGGGAGATCACGTTGGAGCTATTCAATGCAAACCGCTGCGCTATAGAGCTGAAAGCGGGCAGACGGGTGGGGCAGCTGGTGTTTGCCGAGATGGATAAAGCAGCGGAAAAGCCTTATTGCGGTAAGTATCAGGGGCAGCGCGGAGCGACGGGCTCCAGGGTGTATCAGGATGAGGAGATAGATACGAGAGCGCGCTAAAGCGGGCGGACGGGAGCAAGGGGAAAGAAGTGCGCTTTCCCC
>CANSTU010000128.1 GCA_947650005.1 uncultured Lachnospiraceae bacterium | reverse complement strand
GACGGCCGCCGAGCCCCTTCCGGGACGCCCTTCTGATGGCGGGAGGCTGACGGGGGACGGTAACCTTTTGGCTTGTCTGCGTGTCTTTTTTCGGATTTGTATTGACGTAAAACCCGAAAAAGAACTATAATTCAATAGGAATTGGGTGTAAAAATCATATACTCAGTACGGATATGAGGGTGGCAGCCGTTATTGGACGGCAGAAAGCGAGGAAATGATGAAAGTTTTGGAAAAGGTCAGTGACTTCCTTGGGAAGTTCATGGCTGCGGTGGTTCTGGTGATCGCTGCGTTGGCATTGTTTATGCCTGCATCCAGCACATGGATACAAACGGGCTGGGTGAACTACCTTTTGATGATAGTCATGTTTGGCATGGGCCTGACTTTGAAGCTGGAGGACTTCAAACTCGTATTTACCAGGCCGAAGGATATTTTGGTGGGCTGTGTGGCGCAGTTTACCGTCATGCCGTTTCTGGCTTTCCTTCTGGGAAAAATATTCGGCCTCGACGCGGCGCTGCTGGCGGGAGTCATCCTGGTGGGTACATGTCCGGGAGGGACGTCCAGCAATGTAATTACCTTTATGTCGAAAGGCGATGTGGCGCTTTCCGTCGGGATGACCAGCGTAAACACGATTTTGGCGCCGATCCTGACTCCGGCCATCACTTATCTGCTGTTACGGACAACGGTTACCGTTGACCCTGTGAATATGTTCGTATCTATTATAAAAGTGGTGATTGTGCCCATTGCGCTCGGTTTTCTGATCAATAAATTGTTCGGCAAATTTACGGAGAAGCTCGTAAAGGTGCTTCCTGCGGTATCAGTGGTGGCGATCTGCATGATCGTGGCCTCCGTGGTATCTCACAATTCGGAAAAGATCTTTTCCACGGGTATTGTAGTATTTGCGGTGGTGATCTTACATAATCTGCTGGGCTATGCCTGCGGTTTCGGGTTGGGTAGGCTTTTGAAGCTGAATGTGGCGAAAACCAAGGCCCTTTCGGTGGAGATCGGCATGCAGAATTCGGGCCTGGCAACCAGCCTTGCTGGTTCGGCTTTTCCGGATCTGGCGATGGCTACGGTTCCCGGAGCGATCTTTTCCGTATGGCATAATATTTCTGGAGCGATACTTGCCAATCTTTATAATAGATGGACGGAAAAGGAAAATTAAGGTGTATTCTCATGAAAAGGGACTCATAGAAGGTTAAATGTGAATAATATGTGAACAAAACCTTATGAAATTCATAATTTGTTTAAAACAATTATAAAAACTATTTACAAGAGATCTAAAACATGTTATCCTCCTACTTGTAACAAAGCTCCGGTTCTTTGAGACGGAGTGTTGGGAATAGGAGGAGAATATTATGAAGAAAAGATTAGTAGCGGTTTTGACCGCAGCAGTTATGACATCTGCCATGATGGTGGCTTGCAGCTCCAACGAGCCTGCAAGTGTGGAACCTTCTACGGCTGTAGAAGAGTCTTCCGAAGCCGAGAGCGTAGAGGAATCTTCCGAAGCTGAGAGCGTGGAGGAATCTTCCGAGGTTGAGAGCGTGGAGGAGTCTTCCGAGGTTGAAAGCACGGAAGAAGCTTCTGAAGCTGAAAGCACAGAAGAGGCCACCGAGACCGTGGAAGCAGAGAATGAGTCTGCTGAGGCGGAAGGCACGGAAGCTGCAGAAGGCGAAGAGAATGCGGAGAATTCCTCTGAGGAATCTGACGCAGAATAAACAAAAGCTATTGACAACGGCTCGCAGCTTGCTGCGGGCCGTTCTTTTTTGCGGAAAAAGTGTTCTTAGATGATCGCGGGTTAGCAAAAAAGGGGCCGACGTTCTTTGAGGATCGCGAATTAGCAAAAAGGGCTGGAGTCCTTCGATGATCGCGAGTTAACCAAAAGGGCCGACGTTCCTTGATGATCGCGAATTAGCAAAAGGGACCGACGTTCGATGATTACGAGTTAGCAAAAAAAGGCCGACGTTTTTTGAGCACGAGTTAGCAAAAAGGCTGATGTCCTTTGATGAGCAGAAAGAAAAAAGACGGCGCCGTAACAGGGGCGGACAGGGCTGCCGGACCATTCATGCACTTGCTCGCTTGCCGGTTTGCCGAAGCCGTTCCTCTGTGGATGCAGGAATCAAGAGGGTGGGAGGAGCTTTCTGGCAGCCAGATTGCCTAGATACCCAGCCAGGATACCCAGCAGAAGCCCGGCCAATACGTCCGTTGGATAATGGACATACAGGTAAAGCCGTGAAAAGGCGATCAGAACCGCCAGGATCAGCGCAGGTATCCCGATCCTTTTATGGTTTCGTAGGATTGCTGTGGAAGAAGCAAAGGAAGCAAAGGTGTGGCCGGAGGGAAAGGAGAAATCCCCGGGCGGCGGGATCAGAAGCGTGACGGCTGTGTTGACGGTAAAGGGCCGCATCCTCGAAATCAACGGTTTTAGGATCATGTTCCCGCTGATGAGCATGAGAATCAAGGAGAATGCCGAAGCCACGCCTGCCCGCCTGGTACGGGGGAAAAGAAGCAGAAGAATGGACAGGACGATCCATATGATACCTGCATCTCCCAGGGAGGAGAGAGGGGGCATGAGGGTATCCATCCATTCACAGTGAAAAATCGCCTGTATTCCGTCTAAAAAATCTATTTCCCAGCTCATGATCCTCTCCATTTCTATGTTTTCTATGTTATCCTTCAACCATCGAATGGCTATATACCTGTTTTCCGTATATGAGTTGCCATATCCATCATCCGGCGATGCGCCTGCCTCCTGCGTAGGATGTCGCAGCAGATAGAGCCTATCCATCAGCCTTTCGAATGAGACGTTTAACGTGCGCCATTATTTTATGGTTTGGACGTGATCCCCTCTGTCCATTTTCTTCCTTATTAATATAAAACAGACTAAGTGGGCCAGCATGGTAATCAGCCATGATACAGGATATGAAATATAGAGCACGGTGAGACTTCGATACCACTGGAAAATCGTGAAAATCCACAGCACACGCAGGCCACATGCGCCTGCCAGGGAGACCACCATGGGAAGGACGGCATAATTCATTCCCCGTAGGCTGCCAACCATTACATCCATCATGCCGCAGGCGAAATAGGTTAAGCAGATGATCTGCATTCGGGTCAGGCCAAGACGGATTACCTCCGGATCGGTGGAATAGATGAGAAGCAGCTTATCTCCGAACAGGTAGGCGGCCCATCCCAGCACGAAACCCACTAGGAACACCAGGGTTTGGCAGAGAATCAGGATTTTATTGAGCCGTTCCTTCTTGTGTGCGCCGAAATTCTGGCTTGTGAAGCTCAAGGCAGTCTGATGGAAAGCGTTCATGGCGGTATATACAAATCCTTCTATGTTGCTCGCCGCGGTATTTCCCGCCATAGCAATGGAACCGAAGGAATTGACAGAAGACTGAATGAGCACATTGGAGATGGAGAAAATTGCACCCTGCATCCCTGCTGGAAGTCCAATCCGAATCATGAGGAGCAACCTGCTTTTGTGAATTTTCAGCTTCTTTAAGGAAAGCCGGTACATCGCTTCTTCACGCATCAGGCAGCGCAGTACCAACACAGCGGAAACACACTGGGAGAGCACAGTGGCCAGGGCAACTCCGGCCACGCCCATGTGAAAAACGATGACGAAGACCAGATTGAGGATGACGTTGATAATTCCGGCGGCAAAAAGGTAATACAAAGGACGCTGGGTATCGCCGGAAGCCCGTAGGATGGCGGCGCCAAAGTTATACAGCATAATGACGGGCATCCCCGCAAAATAGATCTGCATGTACAGGGTGGCCTGTTCCAGCACGTCCTGAGGCGTTCCCATCAAATTCAGAAGAGGGCCTGCCAGCAGTACGCCGAAAAAGATGAGAATACCACCGCATACTAGGCTGAGAAGGATGGAAGTGTGGACGGTTTCGCTCACCGCCCGCTCCTGCTTCGCTCCTATGTAATTGGCCACCATGACATTGGTTCCCACGGAAAGGCCAATGAACACATTGATCAGCAGATTGATGAGAGCGCCCGTGCTGCCTACGGCAGCCAGCGCCTGGTGGCCTGCGAAACGTCCCACCACCACGATATCCGCCGCGTTGAACAGCAGCTGGAGGATGCCGGAGAGCATGAGCGGGATAGCAAATTTCAGCAGTTTTCCTAGAAGCGGGCCGTTGCACATGTCAATTTCATAGGATTTGGATTTCATTTTGGCTTGACACCTTCTCTTCCTGTATTTTTATAAATTAGATTGTAACTCTTATTCAAGGACAGTACAAGAGGAACGTTGCCGTTTTGGCCGCTTTTCCGGTTTTGATCCATACCCTCGCTGCATTTCACCCGCCAGCCAGGAAACCGCCGGGAGCGGGGCCGCAGGGAAGCATCCCAGGAGGGGCGTAGCAGCCTTCCCATGTTCCCACGCGCATTTCGCGCCATGGAGATGAGACCTGCTTCCCTGGAGAGCCGTTGCTCGA
>CANSTU010000127.1 GCA_947650005.1 uncultured Lachnospiraceae bacterium | reverse complement strand
CATGAAGCAGCCGGACGGAGGCCTGAGGGGCCATCGAACCAATCATGCATTTGGCGCGGGGCAAAGGGGGCGGCCAACGTTCCTTACCCGATCTGCTCCCTCAAACTTTTTCTGATCTTCTTACGCGTAATCTCGACCAATCCCAGGGGCGTCATATCCACCACGGAAGCCTTCACCGGATCCTTTTTGAGCTCCGCTGCCAGGAAAGCCAGCAGCTCCTTTTCCTCTTCCTTCTTCTCCATATTGATGAAATCCACCAGGATGATTCCGGACAGATTCCGCAGCCGGAGCTGTCTGGAAATCTCTCTGGCCGCCTCCCGGTTGATCAGACGGAAGGTTTCCCCGGCCTCCTTTCTACCGGAGTACTTCCCGGAATTGACATCGATCACCGTCAGCGCCTCCGTAGGTTCAATGACGAGATAGCCGCCGGATTTGAGCCAGACCCGTTTCCCCAGAGCTTCCTGCAGCTTCGCGTCAATACCGTACAGATGGCGCAGGGAGACCTTGCCATCCCCATAGAAGCGCAGCCTTCCCGCCCTTTCCGGGTATCCGGCCTCCAGGTAATCTTTCAGAATTCCGTAAATCTCCGTATCGTCCGTGACGATTTCTTCATATTGGCTGAAATAGGTGTCCCTGATCTCCCGAAGCCAGACGCTTTCCGGCCGGTACAGGCAGCTATAACAGGTTCGGCTACCGGCCGTTTTGAACATGTGCTCTGCTGTCTTTGCGAGGGTGTTTATTTCTTCGGCCAGAGGAGCGAAATCCTCCAATTCCCCTGCATTGGTGCGCACAATGACGGAACAGAAGGACAAAACTTCGCAAGCCCCACATTCATCCAATGCCGTCCCAATCTTTTTCTTCATGCTTCCCGACAATTTCCCAGAGAACCGCAGCGTCCCTTTTTCCCTTTCCGGGATGACCACCGCATAGCGGCCGGAAAGGGAAATTTCCGTGGTCAGTACGGGATCCTTGGTCTTTACCGCTTCCCGTTCCACCTGTACCAGGATTTCATCACCCGCCAGAAGCCGTCCGTCTCCGGGACGATTCAGGGGTTCTATGGCCCTTCCCTTACCCAGAGGGAGGAAGCCCTTTACCCCTCTCTTAAGTTCCACAAAGGCAGCGTCGATGTTCGCCGCCACATTCATCACCTTTCCCACATAGATGCTGCCGAGAGGGCAATCCTCACCCCCCGCCTCCTGCGCGATGCAGGAGGATGCTTCTACAAGCCTGCCCTCCGTAAACAGCAGGGAAAGGATTTTCCCTTCCTCCCGCAATATGATCAGCCTGGAATCTCTCAAAATTCTTCCCCCACTTCATCCAGCGGCACGAATCCTGCCCGCTCCGGCGTCCCCCTGTTTGTATACAGTTCCTTCCTGGTCAGCTGCCATTTTAGCAAGGGAGCCTCTTCTTCTTTCCCCGCAAAGCGCCAAAGGGCGCCGAGAAGCAGGGCCGGCTTAATGTTCCCAGCGCTGCTGGCATCCACCAGAAACTCCAGGCTGCCGTCTTTTTGCACAAAACATTCGTAGATGCCCGGACGGATGTCCACCTGTGCGGTTCCCTTCTTCGTCTCTTTCACCACCTGGATCCTCTCCTGCGCTAGGAACGAGGCGAGCAGGCCTTCCAGCCAGTAAAAATCCGCCTCCCCTTCCTTGTAGCGAACCGTATATCTGGCGGCCGCAATGCTCGCCATGGCATTTCCAGCCGTATCCGGAAGGGCGCGCACATTGATCACCTCAATGCCCGGCACGCAAGCCTCATTGATTCGCCTAGCCATGTCCGCCGCCCCTTGATGAGAGTTTACCTCGATATCCATATATTCCCCAAAGCTGTCTATCCCCAGGCCAAGGGGGGATGCGAAGCTCATGACCTGATGGGGAGAAAAACCGGTCGTATAGGCCACGTCCACCCCGGCCCGACGCAGCGCCTTTTGGAAAAAGCGCATCACATCCAAATGGCCTATAAAACGGAGCGTGCCGTACTTGGCAAATTTTACCCGGACCTTCATGCTCCTGCGCCTCCTTCCTCTTCAGGATACGCGAAGCCCTCCGTCGCATCCTCCTGTCTTTTTTGAAAGCAGATTCCTCCGCCGAACCGGGCCGCCCCGCAGCCCTGACAGCTCTGCTTACAATTGGGCGTCACGATTCCCTCTTTGGCGCGTTGCCATTCCCGTTCCAAAAACTGTTTGGTCACGCCGCAGTCCAGAAAATCCCAGGGAAAGATTTCATCCATCTTCCGTTCCCTGGTGGTATAAAAACCGATATCAACGCCGCAGTCCGCAAAACTCTCCATCCATACGTCGTTTTTAAAAGATTCCCCCCAGGAATCATAGATACAGCCTTTTTCATAGGCCCTTCGGATGACTTTCGCAACCCTCCGGTCCCCTCTGGCGAATACGCCTTCCAGAACGCTCACATCCGCCTCATGCCAATTATACTTGATCCGCTTCTGGTTGAGCTGCTCCCGCACGGCCTGTTTGGTCAGGCGGGCCTTTTCCAGGAATTCTTCCGCCGTACACATTCTTGCCCATTGGAAAGGCGTAAAGGGCTTAGGAATAAAAAAGGAGGTACTGGCCACGATCTGGACCTGTCCTGTCCGTTTTTCCTTCGGGACCGTTTCAAAAAAGACCGCCGCCACCTTGTTGGACAACTCCGCAATCCCTCGGATATCCTCTATTGTTTCCGTGGGCAGCCCCAACATGAAATAGAGCTTCACCCGGCTCCATCCTCCCTCAAAGGCCAGGGCCGCACCCTGCAGGATGGCTTCCTCAGTGAGACCCTTGTTGATCACATCCCGAAGCCGCTGACTTCCCGCCTCAGGCGCAAAGGTTAAACTGCTCTTCTTCACATCCTGTACCTTTCCCATCACGTCCAGGGAAAAAGAATCGATGCGCAGGGAAGGAAGGGAAACATTGACCATACGTTCTCTGCAGGTATCCATCAGAAAGGCAACCAGCTCTTCCAGATGGGAATAATCGCTGGAGCTTAAGGAATTTAACGAAATTTCCTCATGGCCGGTGCTGTTCAGCATTTCTATAGCCGTATTTTTCAGCATTTCCACATCCCGCTCCCGCACGGGGCGGTAAAGCTGACCGGCCTGGCAGAAACGGCACCCTCGGATACAGCCCCGCTGAATCTCCAGCACCACCCGATCCTGGGTGACCTTCATGAACGGGACGACGGGCTTTTTGGGATAATAGGTATTCGTCAAATCCATCTGTATCTGTTTGACAATCCTGCGGGGCACGCCTTTTTCCTTTGGCTCAAAGGAAGCGATCGTGCCGTCTTGCCCATAAGTCACCTCATACAGAGACGGCACATACATCCCCGGGATATCCGCGGCGCGGCGTAAAAAGGTACCACGACCCCAGCCCTCCCGTCTGTATTCCTTGTACAGATCCAAAAGCTGCCTGTAAACCGTCTCTCCCTCCCCGATATAGAACAGATCAAAAAATTCCGCGATGGGCTCCGGATTATAGGTACAGGGCCCTCCCCCGATCACGATGGGATCCTGCTCGCCCCGTTCTTCTGCGGAAAGCGGAATGCCGGACAGATCCAGCACCTGGAGGATATTGGTGTAACACATTTCGTATTGGATCGTAATTCCCAGGAAATCGAAATCCCTGATTGCATCCTGGCTCTCCAGGGCAAACAAGGGGATCCCTTCCCTGCGCATGATCTGATCCAGATCCAGCCAGGGGGAATACACCCTTTCACACCAGACGTCTTCCCAGCCGTTTAACATATCATATAAGATCTGAATCCCCAGATGCGACATCCCGATCTCATAAACATCCGGGAAGCAGAACGCAAAACGCACATCCACCTTCCCGGGATCCTTCATTACCGCATTGACTTCTCCACCGATATAACGGGCAGGCTTCTCTACCTGCATGAGTATCTCATCACGCAACGCCAGTTTTCGCATGTATTCAAATTTCCCCTTTCGTGAACTCATACAAGGCAATGCCCACTGCCATGGACAGATTCAAAGAATCGATGAGGCCGGTATGCTGAATCAACACGGTTTGTCCCACATCCAAGAAACTATCCGCCAGCCCAGAGGCCTCATTTCCAAAAATCAGCGACCAGGGACGGCCCTCCTGCCTTTGCAGCTGATGCAGCGCCGCAGCGCCCTTCAGCATGAAGGGATACTGATCCCGGCCTTCCCCATATCTATCCCGATACGCTTCATAAGAGGCAAAGCGTTCCCAATGGACGGAAAACAATGCTCCCATAGAGGAACGCAGCGTCTTGGGATGGAACAGATCCGCTGCCGGCTCTATGACGGCCACATTGCGGACTCCAAAGCCCGCGCAGGTACGCAGGATCGTCCCCAGATTCCCCATATCGCCGGGATTCACCAGGACCACATGGCTGCTTTTCTCCTCAAGGCAGTCCTCATATTTTTGCAAAACCCCTGCCACAATACAAGCTTCCTTATCCCTGACCCTCTCTAGGGCGCGGTCATTTTCTAAGATCGGAATTCCCATTTGTCCGCACGCTCTCTCCAGCTTTTCCCGAATCTCTTCCTTCACCTGGGAGCCCACAATCACCTCTTTCAGATGCTCCGGATGGTTCTGCAGAAGCTCAAAAGTTGGGAAGGCCCCCAAAGTATAGGTATAGTCCGACTTCTTCGTATATTTCTTCAACAATTTTGCCGGTATCATACGTATCCTTCTTTCGTCAGTCCTTCACAAAGGGCAGATGGCTGATGATGTCCACGATCTTCTCTTCCTGCCCTTCCACCGCCGTCTCTATTCTTTCCGCAGTCATTCCGGCCACGGAAGCATCCTGGGTTTTACAGAAAAAATAGATGCCGAACAAAACGGCTGCGAGGAAAAAACGCAGCCCCAGGGAAGTTACGCCTCCTTCCCCTCCGGCTCCCGGATATTCTGCAGCGGACAGAGGTGAATCGTATTCGTCGTAATCCCCGTATCCGCCATATCCCTCATACTCCCTGTGTCCCCTTCCGAACCCATACAAAATATCTTCCCTGGCACGAACCTGTCTGCGGTTCATGTGGTTTTCTTCCCGGATCAGCCGGGTCAATTCCATCCTGCGCCTGGTTCTGCTATCCTGATCCATTATGCCTCTCATCGCCGTCATATCTCTGCCGGGCTGCGCCAGAAACGCCAGTCCCTTGCCTGACTGCTTTTTGTACAACGTATGAGGCGAAACTCAGAATCATTCCTGCCATAAAACCTTTTGCGCCACCGATATTGAGCCCATCCTTGCCGGAATTCTGTCCGGAAGGGAGTGCCCGGGAGCGG
>CANSTU010000126.1 GCA_947650005.1 uncultured Lachnospiraceae bacterium | reverse complement strand
CTATCCGGGCGGGACCCTGACGGGGCATGAGCCGTAACGTCTTTCATGCATTTGGCGCGCCTCTGCCTTGCCACATGGAAAATCGGCCGGGAAGGCGGGGCAGGGACGAAAGAGAACGCTGTCCACCTGCCCCTCCTCCCCGGCCGATTTTGCTGACGCCGTGGTATGGGTAAAGCAGTATATTTCTATGACTCCTGGCACGGTTCTATTCTTATATGAATTGCCGGATCGGGCGTTGAAAGCCGGATAAAAGGCAGTAACCGTTCAAACTCGTCTGTTGCAAAAGGCAGTCTCACCAGAACACATGATTTCCGATCACGATTCCCTGCCGGTTACCTGCCCTTCGGAAATGGGTGGCTCCTCCCACATTCGTGGCGCCGGCCAGCGCTTCGTTGGCAGCTTGGATGCAGCTTGCCCTTACATTTCCGCTTTCCAGCGTACGGGAAAGTCTCCCGTTTCCCGCAGGGCTGAATTGTCCGGACGCGTAGATCACTCCGGTCAAAGAATCCGGATAGGAAGCGCTTCTCACCCGGTTCACCACAACGGCGCCCACGGCCAGCTGGCCTTCATAGCTCTCTCCTCCGGCCTCGCACTGAATCAGCGCAGCAAGGAGCATTGCATCGGACGTCCCTGCTGGAATACTTCCGGCATTGGTTTTCCTGGGCGAGGAAGTCGTGTTGCGTTTTTTCTCCGCTTCCTTCTTCTCCTCTTCCTTCCGTTTCATCTCCCGGGCAATAACTTCCTCCAGAGTTTCCCCCTTATCGTACTCGAACTCCACCGTCACATAATCCGATGAAACATACCCTGTACGGCCTTCATAACTGACTGCAGCCCATTCATCCCCCAGGCGGATCCCGTCGCTGTACTCTAGCTCCGCTTCCCCCACCACTTCAAAGGTTTCGCCGATGCATACCAGATCGTATACGCCCGCGTCCTGGGAAGGCTCTTTACGGATACGCAGGGTTTCCGTGGTGACCCGGGCCATCATCCTGCCCACCTCGCCGGCCTCTTCCAACGCCTCCTCGCCAAACAGGAGATAGTCGTCATTGGCCCAGCCGGTCAGTTTCCCCGACTCCAGCTTTGTCCATCCATTCCGTCTTTCCAAAACCGTTCCGCCGCAGTCTGCATAGAGGTATCCAACTCTGACAGCATCCTCACTGGGTTCGCTGCGTACATTCAGCGTATAGCTCACATTTGCCATCACCAAAGTTCCCGGTCCTTCATCCGCCCTTATCACGTCATCCTCATCAAAGGGAAGGGCAGCTTCCCCTACCCTACCATGGGAAAGGATAGCCTCATCCGTCTTCCCCAGCGAAAGGGCGGCTTCCCCAGCTTTTTCCATGGCAAGAGCCAGTTCTACGGCAGTCCCTTCCGTGAATGAAGGCGCCGGCTCAGCCGCTTTCCCCTGGAGCCGCAATGTAAAAGACAGGAAACCAATCACAAAGATGCAGAAAATATGATACCTGCATTTCTTTCCACATGCACTCATACCTTCCATATTTCCCTGTATTCCTCCGATGCCAAAAATTTCTTATTTCTTACACATATTACGCACATGTTAACAATTGTTTCAATTTTTGTCAAGTTTTATTATGAAAAATCAACTTATAAAGGAATTATATGTTACTTTTCACCCCCCAGAGGAATCCCGGCGTGGGTAAAGGATTGAAAATTGACATTTTCAATCTCCATGATTGCATGCCCGCTAAAGCGGGCAGGTAGGAGCAAGATTGAAAATTGACATTTCCAATCTCCATGATTGTATGCCCACTAAAGCGGGTAGGTGGGAGCAAGATTGAAAATTGACATTTCCAATCTCCATGATTGTATGCCCGCTAAAGCGGGCAAATGAAAACAAAATTGACAGTCAAAATTTTCAATCTCGTACTTTGTGACGCTGCGCGTCCCAAAGTTCCCGCCGATTAAAATGCCGCTTACGCGGCAAAATGAGAAGAAACATGATAATTAGCAACAGACAATATAAAAACCTCCGAAGGAGGCATTCCCACTCCCACAGAGGTTCAAAATGTTTCCCGGCCAATCAATAAAAAACATGGTTGCCGATGATCTGGCCGCTTCGGCCATTTACTCTTCTGAAGTATAGCTTATCTCCCACCGGTTCGCTTCCGGCAACGGCTTCCAGCGCTGCCTGCCTACAGGATGGGCTGATTCTTCCGGATTGAAGCGTGCGGCTCAGCCTGCCGTTTCCAGCTGGGGTAAACTGGCCCGCTTCGTAGATCACCCCCATGACCGTATTGGGATGGGCCCCGGACTCCATCCGGTTCATCACCACATTTCCCACCGCCACCTGGCCTACATAGGATTCTCCGCCCGCTTCGCATTGAATCAGGGCTGCCAGGACCTCCAGGTCCTGGGGAGTGATTCCCTTCTGGGCTGCAATTGCGGTCTGAGCCGCTGCCACTTCCTGCTGCCAGGCAATGATCCTGGCCTCTTCCTGCTGCTGAGCTAGAATCCTAGCCGCCTCTTCCGCTGCCTTCGCCTGCTGCCAGGCAAGAGCTTTTGCCGCATCCTCGGCCGTTCTCGTCTGTTGCCCTGATGTTATGGTTTCAGAGACGCTTATGGGCATCAGCGCCGCCCCATCCGTTCCGCCCGAAGTGTACGATGTAACGGTCACACTGTTGTGCACAATATCATTTGCCATAGCGGTTGTGCTGCATGCCATACTCAGAATCACCGTACTTGCCAGGCATCCTGCGGCATGCTTCCACAGCTTTCTGCTATTTGTGTTCATATTTTGGCTCCCATCTGCGCCTTTTAGCGCGTACAAGGCAGGGGGTTCCTCTCGATCTGCCGCCATAGCGGCTCTTTATTCAGAGGAATTTCATGTGTTTTCCCTGCTTTCTTTTCATATTTATTACAAAATTATTAATAAATATTACGTTTTACATATTAACAATAATATACCCATTTGTCAATCCTTTTATATCCCTGATTTTATCTGTATTTTTCGACATATTGTTTTTAAAAATAAAATTAATATAACTTTTTTACGTTTAATTTTGTCAAAATATTATATATTTTATTCCTATTTTACCCACTTTTGTTCTGATAAAATGCAAAAAAAATGCATTTTCAAAGTTTTTATACATTGAAAATGCATTTTCTTCTTAAATTATTTTTTAATTTTTATAAATTTATTACAATTATTACATATTTTTTGATTTTTCCACACAGGCAGTAAGGGCAGCCATCACCGTCCCCCGGAAATTTTTCTCTTCCAAAACTTTCACAGCCTGGATGGTAGTCCCGCCTGGAGAACACACCATATCCTTGAGCTCACCCGGATGTTTTCCCGTTTCCAATACCATTTTAGCGCTTCCCAAGACAGCCTGGGCCGCCATTTCATACGCAGTTTTACGGGGCAGGCCGCAGGCAACCGCTCCGTCTGCCATGGCCTCTATAAAAAGAAATACATAGGCCGGAGAACTGCCGCTCACTCCCACTACCGCGTCCATGAGATGTTCGCCCACTTCTACCACCCGGCCAAAACTGCTCAGCATGAGGTTCACATAGGACCGGAAATCCTCCGTCACCTCCTCAGATGCGCACACGCCGCTGCAGCCCTCCCCCACCAGGGCCGGGGTGTTGGGCATGCAGCGCACTACCGGAATCGGAAAACCGAACTGCTCCTGGATCCAGCGAACCGTCTTTCCGGGAGCCAGGCTCACCAGAGTCTTTCCTTCCCAATTTATCCCTCGGATCTGTGCAATCACCTCTTCAAAAAACTGGGGCTTCACTGCCAGGATAATCACATCCGAATCCAAAACCACTTCTCTGTTGTCTTCCGTTGTCCGTATCCCCCATTCCTTCCGTGCCCGATCCCGAGTGGCCTGGGTTTTTGCACTTCCCAGAATATCTTCTCCTTCTGCCAGGCTCTCTCTTCGCATTCCGCAGATCATGGCCGATGCCATATTTCCCAACCCTATAAATCCAATTCTCATTTTCAGCTCCCATCTGCGCGCTTTAGCGCGTATACAAATCAAGGGATGGTGAAAGATTTGAAAAGCTTTCACCCTTCCTCCTATTCTGCCGCCGTCTGACGGCTCGCCATGTACGAGAACTTTTATTTACAGGAAAGCGCCTCCCGCGCTTCGACGCTGCCTCGACGCCTCGTACATCAGGATTCCTGACGCCATAGCGGCATTCAAGGATTCTACCCTGCCCGCCATGGGAATGCGTATCCGTGCATCGGCCAGGGCTGCCGTTTCCGGCCGCAGACCGTTCCCCTCATTTCCTATGAACAAAGCGCTGCCACCTGTATAGTCCTCTCCATCATACCATTTTTCCCCGGACAAATCAGCGGCATACAGCCGGATCCCTTCCGCCCTCAACCGGTCTGCCGCCTCCTGAAGGGACGGCACATAGACGAAGGGCATACGGTAAATGCTTCCCATCGTAGAACGGATGGTTTTGGGGTTATAGAGATCCGCGCTCTCCCGGCTGGCGATCACGCCGTCAATTCCCGCCCCTTCTGCGGTCCGCAGAATCGTCCCCAGGTTTCCTGGGTCCTGGATATCCTCCAGCACCATGATCAGGGGATTTTCCCTTTTCAACATTTCCTCCAGGTCATGATGCTTCATACGCATTACGCACAGAATCCCTTGGGGCGTCTCCGTGGCCGACATTTTCCGGAAGACTTCATCCGACACACGCTCCCAGGGCATAGCGTCCAATTTTTCCATACATCTTTCGTGGGAAAAGCCTTCTGCCACAAACGCTTCCTGGATTTCTTCCCCAGGCGCCTCCAGAAACATCCTGACGCCCTCCACCACGTACTGTCCTTCCTGCTTGCGCATCCTCGCCCGTGTGTTTAACGCAGCAACCCGTTTTACCCTGCTGTTGAATACCGATGTGATCATAGGATCTATCCTTTCACAATTGCTTCAAAAGCCGCTTAGCCGTCTCGTGGGAAGCCAGCACGATCAAATGCTCTTCCTCCCGAATCACGTCGTCCGCACTGGGCATGATCTGGGATTCCTCCGTCTCCTTCTTAATCCCAAGGATGGTTACCCGGTAACGGGCAGCGATATTCGACTCCCGGATGGTCTTTCCGACCCATTCGGCCAATGGGCTGATTTCATAGATGCCATAGTCCCCGGAAAGCTCAATATAGTCGAAAACATTGTCCATGCTAAACCGGGCCGCACAGTTTTCCGCAATATCCTTTTCCGGATATATCACCTCATCCGCACCGTTGCGCAGGAGGAACTTCGCCTGGATATCCCTGGTCGCCTTGCTGACCACATGTTTTCCACCCATTTCCTTCACCAGGCTAGTGATCTCAAGGCTGCTCTGGAAATTGGTGCCGATACAGATGAAAATCACATCAAAGTTGCCGATCCCGAGGCTCTTTAATACCTCCGGGTTGGTACAATCCCCGATCTTCGCATTGGTGGCATAGGGAACCAGGCCCTCCATCTTCTTCTCATCCATATCTATGATCATCACATCATTTCCCAAATCCAGCAGATTTGCCGTCAAATGCTGCCCAAACCTACCGAGTCCAATTACAAGCATTGATTTCATGACTGCTCCCGTCTGCCCGCTTCAGCGGGCTCTCTAATCACAGAAGTTGAAATGTCTTTTTCAACTTTGTTCCCGTCCGCCCGCTTTAGCGGGCTCTCTAATCATAGAAGTTG
>CANSTU010000125.1 GCA_947650005.1 uncultured Lachnospiraceae bacterium | reverse complement strand
TACCACAGCAGAGAGAGGTATATGCTCTTCACCCTGTTTACGCTGGGGGCGACGGTGGGCGTTTTCCTGTCTGCGGATCTGTTTACTGCCTTTATTTTCTTTGAGATCATGTCTTTTACCTCTTATACCTGGGTGGCCCACGAGGAAACTGGGCAAGCGCTGCGGGCTGCAGAAACCTATCTTGCGGTGGCCGTGATTGGCGGCCTTGTGATGCTGATGGGGCTGTTTATCCTGTATCATGAGCTGGGGACTTTGGAGATTGGGAAACTGGCGGCAGCTGCATCAGCGGCAGGAGGGCTTTCCTCGCAGGAGCAGGATGCCCGATATGGGCGTATCATGATAGGAGCCATATGTGTACTTTTCGGCTATGGGGCCAAGGCGGGCGTGTTCCCTCTGCATATTTGGCTGCCCAAAGCCCATCCGGTGGCGCCTGCGCCGGCATCCGCCCTGTTGTCCGGTATCCTCACTAAGGCAGGAATATTCGGGGTATTGGTGATGAGCTGCCAGCTCCTTTATGGAAACGGCGCATGGGGAAGCCTGATTCTTCTGTTGGGCGTGCTGACCATGTTTACGGGTGCGCTTCTAGCGCTGTTCTCCGTGAATCTGAAACGGACGCTGGCCTGCTCTTCCGTTTCCCAGATCGGGTTCATTCTAGTGGGAATTGGTATGCAGGGATTGCTGGGAGGTACGTCGGAGGGGGCAGAGGCAGCCAATCTGGCCATCCGGGGAAGCTTGTTGCATATGGTAAACCATTCTCTGATCAAGCTGGTCTTGTTCATGGCTGCGGGTGTGGTATTCATGAACCTGCATGAATTGGATTTGAACCGGATCAGAGGGTTTGGGCGGAAGAAAACGGCGTTGAAGCTGTGTTTTGGGATGGGCGCCCTGGGGATCGGAGGTATCCCGCTCTGGAACGGTTATCTCAGCAAAACCCTTTTACATGAATCAATCGTGGAATACCGTGTTTTGCTGGCGGAAGGCGCCTTTGCCGGTAATTTCGTCATGGGAAACGCAGGAATGGGCGCGGTGGAATGGATTTTTTTGATCAGCGGCGGAATGACGGTGGCGTACATGCTAAAGCTTTATATCTGCCTTTTCGTTGAGAAGAACCAGGATAGGGCGCTGCAGGAAAAATACGATGGAATGAGAAACTATATGAATCGGGCTAGCTGCGTAGCTTTGGGCGGAGGCGCTGTCCTTCTTCCCCTTCTAGGCATGCTTCCCTATTTGGTCACGGATCGGCTGGCGGATTTGTCTTCATCGTTCCTCCATGCACAGATACCCGGACATCATGTGGCCTATTTTTCCTTTGGAAATCTGAAGGGAGCCCTGATCTCTATTGGAATCGGAGCAGCTGTGTACCTGTTTGTGATCAGAAAGGGGCTCATGGCTGGAAAAGGAGAGGGAAAGAGATATGCGGATCGCTGGCCTTCCTGGCTGGATCTGGAGAATCTCATCTATCGGCCCATTCTGGCGGATCTCCTTCCGGTAATCTGCGGAAGCCTGTGCAGAATTGCGGATCGGTTCCTGGATTTCCTTATTGTGTTATTACGCAAAACGCTTTACAGAGACAGCAAAATCCCGCATGAACTGGAGGAAGGAAACTTCATGACCCATATGGCGGGAAGCTTTCTGGATGGAATTACGGGTTATTTCAACCGCCCGGATGCCACAAAGGAGGAAGAGAAGGAAGTGGAGGACAGAAGAGGATACCAGTCTGGAAAATACGAACACAAGCTGGCTATGGTGTTTGAGGATATGTCTGAAAACCGGATGATCATTGCCCGAAGCCTGTCTTTTGGCCTGTTCCTCGCAAGTTTGGGTCTTCTGCTTACGTTGGTTTATATGTTGTTTTGACGGATCAGGAATCGGGAGAGAAAGGCAGCCCGATTTGTAGCGCCGTACTGTGAGGAAAGCGGTAGTGTGGTGGATCCAAGACTGAGACTACGCCCCCCGTCCAGCTCCGGAAGGATTTGGACGAGGGGCGTAGTTTTGGTCTAAATTGGTTCTATTGACTGAGATCCTACGGATACGGCATTTGGGTGAATAGTAGGAAAAGCGCGTGAATGTGCTGTCCCATTCCTTTTCCTGTGCCATTTTGCCTCGTCGCCAGCCGCGCGTGGGGATCACAGAGGGGCTAACCGGCGCACGTTAGATTCTACGGTTCGGATGGGGACTGCCCTTTTCCGACTTGTGTGGACAGAAGGCGAAGAATACCTTTCATGGCCAGGCCGCAGAGCAGGGCTAAAAGGACGGTGAGAAGGGCGCTCAGTGCAAAACGGACGGCAATTTCACAGGTGAGGCTGTTGACACAGCGCATAAATACAAAGGTGTGGATTAAATAGATATAAAGGGAATTTTTTCCCAAAAGGGGCATAAAGCGGCCATGGGGATTCCAGACGACTGCCAGGCACAGGATTAAGAGAGTCCACAGGAGTTCTGCCCCGACGCTCTGCCATACCAACCGGATATCCTCGGGAGGCAAGGGAGGCTGGCCGTTCAGCCCCAGGCCGGAGCGGATGACGGGAACCATTGCCATAGCCATGAAGGCGATGAGAAACGGGCCGGCCGCTTTTATCCACCCTTTTAGAGCGGGTTCATATTCTGCGGCCATAACACCCAGAACAAAGGCGAAATTGGAAGTGTACCAGAAGGGCTGCATGCCCTTCCCATGGAAATACAGCAGAAGAAGGAAGACATACAGACCCAGAAACAGGATCCGAAGCGATTTTGGGCACGGCAGCAGCCATAGAAGGATAAAGCCTAGATAGAGCAGGAACAGCACCATCATATACCAGTAATCATATCCGCTCAGATAAGCCCACAATTTTTCCGGGGAGGAGAGCCCTCCTGAGACGAGCTCCAGCGTTCCTACGACGAGGAGATAGGGGAGATACACCTTTTCCAGTCGTCTGAGGGCAAAGGAAAGATTCATTCTTCCTTTCAGGGATTTGACCAGGCCGTAACCGGAAAAAAGGAAGAAAAGGCTGACGCCATATCCTCCCAACTTGGTGAGGGCAAGGCGGAAAAGTTCCGCATTTCCTTCGGTGGGAATAAACCAGGCCCACCATTCTGCATAGTGGGAGGCTACTACCATGAGGGCTGCGATGCCCCGAAACCAGTCGGTCGCCTGTATACGCAAGAGGGATGTATCGGCCAAATCGGAAGACTGACCGGGTTGGAGGGCCGGCGTGGAAGACGTTTGTTTATTCATTACTGCATTTCTCCTTTCCTTGCAAGGAGAATCCCGAAACGTGAAATCGAAGACTCCATAATCAGGCCCGGATGCAGGCCGGGCCGGCGGGAATTCTCACGAAAAAGAGACTTTATACCTGCGTACAAAGTCAAAGTATCGTTCCGGCCCTCATTCCGGATATTCACGATTCCTGCTGCAGCGCTGCGCACAACTTTTCACAGCGGAGGGATTTGTCCCCCATTTGGGAGGACAAATCCCTCCGCCTTAAAAGCTTATACCGATTAGGCGGTGCGGATCCACCGGGGAGATTTCCACAGTGGGCTGCATCCTGCTGATCTGATACTAGCATCTTCCGCGGGATGGGTCAAGAGCGGAGAGAAAAAATACAGATGAAAATGGATCGAAGGCGGGTTTTCTCCCCCTTCAGCCTTTTTCCATCAGGGCGCTCCCCGACTGTAGGAAGAACGCATGTTTGACTTTGATCGGAGAAGGGCCGAAGGAGGGGCAAACCATCCTCTCCGATCCATTCCTGTATTTGGGAAAATAAGAAATGGGATTGAAAGTTCAATGGAAAGGCTTTAAGATGGGTATGTTGGGGACTGGTTAGTTATGATGCCGTAGGAGCGGCGGAATGGGAGAAGAGATGGACAGGATAGAAAGTTTGAAGGGGAAATTGATCGTGTCGTGCCAGGCATTGCCGGAAGAACCGTTGCATTCGTCTTTTATCATGGGTCGGATGGCTCTGGCTGCCAAGGAAGGCGGGGCGGCGGGGATCCGGGCGAATACGCCGGAGGATATCAGGGAAATTAAAACTAGGGTGGATCTTCCGGTCATAGGGATCATCAAACGTAATTATGCGGACAGCGACGTGTACATCACGCCTACGATGACGGAGATAGACGAGCTGATGGAGGCGAGGCCCGAGATCATCGCGTTGGACGCAACGATTTCCAGTCGGCCGGGCGGCATAAGCCTGGATGAGTTTTATACACAGATTAAGCAGAAATATCCCGATCAGCTGTTGATGGCGGATTGCTCCACCATAGAAGAAGCGGTTCATGCGGATCGGCTTGGATTCGATTTCATCGGAACGACTCTGGTAGGGTATACCGGACAGAGTAAGGGAAGCAGGATCGGAGCGGATGATTTCTATATCCTTCGGGAAATCCTGAAAAGGGTAGAGCATCGGGTGATTGCCGAGGGAAATATCGACACGCCGCAGAAGGCAGGACGGGTGATAGCGCTGGGAGCTTACAGCGTTGTGGTGGGTTCTGCCATCACCCGTCCTCAGTTGATTACAAAAACATTTGTGGAAGGAATGGAAGGGAAGTTTTCGGTATGAACTAAGACCGCATCAGGGAGGGGCTGGGGTAAGGGGACGCCGGCTTGTTATGCGTTTTTGTACTTAGCCAAAATGGCTTTTGCACGGGGAAAATACAAAGAAGGAGAGACGGAATGGAGAGGTATATTTGCGTCGATATTGGAGGGACTTCGATCAAACATGGGCTGATTTGCACAGACGGGGAATTTGTGGAAAAGGGATCCCTTGATACCCAGGCCTGGAAAGGAGCAGGGCATATCCTGGAGCGGGTGAACGGGGTGATAGAGAATTACATGGCAGAAAATACGGTCAACGGGCTTTGCATTTCCACCGCGGGAATCGTAGATCCCATGTCCGGAAAAATCATCCATGCGAATGGGAACATTCCGGACTATACGGGAATCGGCCTGAAAGAGTATTTTCAGGGGAAATTCAGCATTCCCTGCGAGGTGGAGAACGATGTAAATTGTGCGGGAATTGCGGAGGCCGTATCCGGGGCGGCTGCGGATAAGAATATTGCGTTTTGCATGACGATAGGCACAGGGGTGGGCGGCTGCTTGTTAATTGATAAGAAAGTGTTCCACGGAGCATGCAACTGTGCCTGTGAGGTGGGCTATCTGCAACTACAGAAGGGAGAACTGGAGCCAGAAGGATGCGCTGGCATGCTGGTTCGAAGAGTAGCGGAAAGGAAGGGAGAGCCTGTCGGACAATGGGACGGAAAAAAGGTGCTGGAAGGTGCGAAGAAACAGGATGCGGACTGCCTGGAGGCGCTGGATCATCTGGCGGAGATCCTGGGCGTTGGAATTGCCAACATTTGTTATGTGATTAATCCGGAGGTTGTGGTTTTGGGAGGCGGAATCATGAGCAGGGAATATGAGGATTTGCTTTATCCCAGGATCAGAAGGGCTATGGATGCACACTTAATTCCCTTGATTGCCCGGCACACGGAACTGAAAATGGCTGTACACCGCAATGAAGCCGGCATGCTGGGCGCATTTTTCCATTTCCTCCAGCGCAGGGAGGATGTGAATAAAATCCATTCCTGAACAGTATTTTTGTCCATGCCGATATTTATGCCTGCGAAGGGGTTCCTACCTGCCTGGCATCGCATTTAACCAACAAAAAAACACCGGATAACCGGTGTTTCCCTCAAAGTCGAAGCGACAGGATTTGAACCTGCGACCTCTGCGTCCCGAACGCAGCGCTCT
>CANSTU010000124.1 GCA_947650005.1 uncultured Lachnospiraceae bacterium | reverse complement strand
TTCCGGGACGCTCCTCTGCGGGCGGATGCCTGTCGTGAAGCAACGGTTCAAAGGCCGTACTGGCATCACGGCCGATACCGCTTGGTTACCGTTTACATAATAGTCTATTCGGGTCAGATCTCATTTCCAGGAAAGCGGGGAACCCCGTCAAAACCTGCCTGTAAATCTGCATCCGTAGGGACATAATCCTTCATCTCCCCATTGTGGAATCTCTCGTAAGCCACCATGTCAAAATAACCGGTTCCGGTCAGACCGAATACGATGGTTTTCTCTTCGCCCGTCTCTTTGCACTTCATAGCCTCGTCGATGGCTACCCGGATGGCATGACTGCTCTCCGGTGCAGGAAGGATTCCTTCCACCCTGGCAAATTCTTCAGCTGCCTTGAACACTGCGGTCTGTTCCACGCTGCGGGCTTCCATATATCCATCCGCATAGAGCTGGGACAGTACAGAGCTCATGCCGTGATAGCGCAGACCTCCCGCATGATTGGCCGAAGGGATGAAGCCGCTGCCCAGCGTATACATTTTCGCCAGAGGGCAGACCATCCCCGTATCACAGAAGTCATAGACGTATTTTCCACGGGTTAGGCTGGGACAAGAAGCGGGTTCCACGGCGATGAATTGATATTTCTTCTCCCCTCTGAGCACCTCTCCCATGAAAGGAGAAATCAACCCGCCCAGGTTGGAGCCGCCGCCCGCGCAGCCAATAATCACATCCGGCACGATATCATATTTATCTAAGGCCGATTTTGTCTCCAGGCCGATCACTGACTGATGAAGCAGTACCTGAGAAAGCACGCTCCCAAGCACGTAACGATATCCCTCTTGTGTAGTGGCCGCCTCCACAGCCTCGGAGATCGCACAGCCCAAGCTTCCAGTGGTACCGGGATGCTCCGCCAGGATTTTTCTTCCCACCTGCGTGAATTGCGAAGGAGAGGGCGTCACTTTCGCACCATAGGTACGCATCACCTCCCGGCGGAAAGGCTTCTGCTCATAGGACACCTTTACCATATAAACCTGACAGTCCAAGCCGAAATAGGAACAGGCCATGGAAAGAGCCGTGCCCCACTGCCCTGCTCCCGTCTCCGTGGTAACGCCCTTCAGCCCCTGCTCCTTGGCATAGAAGGCCTGGGCTATGGCCGAATTGAGCTTATGGCTGCCGCTGGTGTTGTTTCCTTCAAACTTGTAATAAATTTTCGCCGGTGTCTGCAGCTTTTCTTCCAAACAATATGCCCGTACCAGAGGGGAAGGACGGTACATCTTATAGAACTTCCTGATCTCCTCCGGGATATCGATGTAGGCATCCGTATCGTTCAGCTCCTGCTTTACCAGCTCATCGCAAAATACCCCCCTCAGCTCCTCAAATGTCATGGGCTGCAGCGTACCGGGATTCAGCAGGGGAGCGGGCTTATTCTTCATATCGGCCCGCACATTATACCACTGCTTCGGCATCTCATTCTCTTCCAGATAGATTTTGTAAGGGATTTCCTGTTTTACTGACATCTCTTTCTCCTTTCCCGCGTTGGGTGGAACCTGATGAGGAAGGTCTACATGATCCGCACATGGATTTTATAGCAAACGCCGTTTTGGGTCTATCATCCCAGTCACAGGATGCCAGACATTTTATACCCATTCTATTCCATATCAGCCATAGAATGCCCTATTGCGCAGCTTTGCCCGTCACAGACAAGTGTTGTCGCACTCCGCGCTAATCATAAAAAAACCGCCCAACTCCTGCTTATCACAGGACTTGAGGCGGTAATAATCTAACTTATTATCGCGGTACCACTCAAATTGACTTAACGTCCGCTTTCCCCACACACATGTGCGCATGCACCATCATGCACGCCGGCTTGATAACGGGCCCGGGTTCCCGCCGACGCCTACTTTCCTTCGGGCCGGCCTCAAAAGTCCATTCAGCACAATTTCCAATACCGCATTTCCACCATCCGCGGCTCTCTGTCATTTTCCCTCGTGCTTACTACTCTTTCTCACAGGTTTGATTTTTTCTGTTGCTAATTAACTTATACCAAAACTGTCAATCTGTCAATACCCTGGCATAATTTTTCTCATGAATATACAAATATGCAGTCATGTAAAACCTCGGATTCATATACGAAAAAAATTTAAGAAATTCAGTATCCATATCTTATGCGCACAAAAATCCCATATTTTTTTCTTGCTTTTTTCCCACGTCTGGGATAAAATAAACGCATGGAGATATAGCTCAGCTGGGAGAGCATTTGCTTGACGTGTAAAGGGTCGCAGGTTCGAGTCCTGTTGTCTCCATGACGAAAGCCTCTGAACCGAACGGTTTCAGAGGCTTTCTGTATGAATATTATATTCTATCTATTTTTTATGCCTATTCCCTGCAGACAGAGCCGACATGCCCTGTCCTTCATGGGAATGTGCAAAAGGAGGTTCTCATATCTATGAAAAAAAATCTGTATCCCATTGTTCTATCGTTTGGATTAGCGGTCTTTTCCCTCTCCGCCTGCGGACAGAACGCCCACAACATGCAGGGGGCGGAAAACACTTCCGCTTCTCAGGCCGCTCCTGCCGTAACCGTACAGGAAGGGGCCGAAACCGCAGCGACGGAAAGTCCTATGGACGGCGGTCAGACAGATCCGGCCGCTCCCACTGACAGCACGCAGGCAGAGCTTCCATCCGGCGCCCAATCGGGTTCCGCTACCAGCTCCCAGGGAAACTCCGCAGGGCCTTCTCTGACAGGCGCCGCTTCCGTTCCCCAGGAAACGCTTCCCGCCGAAGGGCTGAGCGAAGCGGAAGCCAAGGCAGCGGCCCTGGAACATGCCGGTGTGGCGGAAGCGGACACCACGGGCATGCTCGTCAAGCTGGAAATGGACGACGGAATTCTGCAATATGACGTGGAATTCTATGCCGGTGATATGGAATACGATTACGAAATCAATGCCACGACCGGTGAAATCCTTGGTTTTGATCACGAATGGGATCACGATCATCATTCCCAGGCAGGAGCCGCAGGAAACAGCGCCGAAGGAGGCCAGTTTACCCAAGAACAGGCCATCGCCTTGGCCCTTTCCCAGGTTTCCGGAGCCACCCAGGATCACATTACCCAGTTTAAGACGGATTATGACGAGGGTAGGCTCATCTATGAAATAGAGATCCGCTACAACAATACCGAATGCGAATTGGAAATCGACGCCAATACAGGGCAGATTCTGGAGCTTGATTTCGACGACTGATAAACGCTGCCGTACAGAGCGGTGAAACGGAGATATGGTTTTCATGAAAAACGATCTGACACAGGGAAGCGTATTGCGGGTTTTGGCCCGCTTTTCCCTTCCCTATCTACTTTCTTCCTTCCTGCAGACCTTTTATGGGCTTGCGGATCTGTTCATCACAGGCCAGTTTAACGGGACGGATAGCATTTCCGCAGTTTCCATCGGAAGCCAGGTGATGCACATGCTCACTGTAGTGATCGTGGGCCTGGCCATGGGTTCCACGGTGACCATCAGCCAGGCTGTGGGGGCTAAGGATAAAGAGCGTTCGGCTCAGGCCGTGGGCAATACCGCCACCCTGTTCCTGCTCTCTTCCCTGATTTTGACCGTACTGCTGATTCTTTGTACGGACGTTATAACCGCCATTATGTCCACACCGCCGGAGGCCGTCTCTCAGACCCGGCTTTATCTGCGTATCTGTTTCGCAGGGATCCCCTCCATTACGGCCTATAATATCATCTGTTGCGTCTTCCGCGGAACCGGGGATTCCAAAAGTCCCCTGTACTTTGTGGCGGCCGCCTGTGTGCTCAATGTGCTGCTGGACATTCTGCTCATAGGGCCTTTCCATATGGGGGCTGCGGGAGCAGCCTTGGCCACCGTGCTTTCCCAGACGGCCAGCGTGGCGCTCGCCCTTCTTTTCCTGCGCCGCAGGGATTTAGGATTTTCCATAAGAAAAAAAGATTTTCGTTTTTCCTTTCCCGTCCTGTCTTCCATCCTGCAAATCGGGATTCCGGTGGCCTTTCAAGACGGTTTTATCCAGATTTCCTTCCTGCTCATCACCATCATCGCCAATCGGCGTGGCGTAGCCGTGGCCGCCGGCGTGGGGATCGTGGAAAAGACGATCAGTTTCTTATTCCTGGTTCCCTCTGCCATGCTTTCGTCCATTTCCGCCATCTCCGCCCAGAATGCGGGAGCCGGAAAACACGGACGCGCCCGCATGACTCTGCGGTATGGCATTTCCCTTTCCGTATCCTTCGGCCTTCTGGCCGCCCTTGTATGCCAGTTTTTCTCGGTCCCCCTTCTGGGACTGTTTTCTGAGGATCCCGAAGTGATCCGGCTAGGCGGACAATATCTGCGCTCCTATGTATTTGACTGCGCGGCCGCAGGCATCCATTTCTGTTTTAGCGGATATTTCTGCGCCTACGGAAAGTCTTTTCTTTCTTTTTTACATAACCTGGCTTCCATCCTCTTGATCCGGATCCCCGGCGCCTATCTGGCCTCCGTCTGCTTCCCGGATACCCTCTATCCCATGGGACTTGCCGCGCCGGCCGGGTCTGCCCTCTCCGCCCTGATCTGCATCGCGCTCTATCTCGCCCTCCGTAGGCAGTTTGGCGGGGTGGACGGGGACTGATCCGAGCACTTCCCATCCGAGTAAAGAGGGACGGAGAGCTATTTCGCGGCTGGTGTTGGCGCAGGGCGCTCCTTCCCTATACTATTTTGTCACTTTCTGTCAATTTGGCGCATATGTTATCTAAAAAGCTGTAGCCATACAGACAGAAAGGAGTCTTCATACATGTCTGTTACCACACTTATATGGATAGCGGCCATTGTCCTGCTGGTGGTTCTCGTCCTGATAATCGGTAGAATTTTGGTTAGAAAAATGCGTTTTTCCCCGAACCCGGATAAACTCCAGCAGCAGGAACAGCTAAACCAGCTCCTGAAGGAAGCAGGGTTTTACTATGATCGCCGCACGGATGTTTTTTCCTCCCTACACGACTGCTGGCAACGGGAAATGGGATACTGCAAGTTGTATGATGAGGGCGCAGGCAGTTTTAACATGATCATGGACTGCGAACCGATCTATTTTCCTTATGCAGGTAAAAATTGGCTGATTGAGCTGTGGAAAGGCCAATATGGGATCACGACGGGCGGAGAAATCGGAATTTATAACGCTCCCTTGAAAGATAACGAAAAGGATCCCGACAGGATCCATTACACCAGCGTCCCGGATGCCCAGCAGCTTCCCATGCGCTTTACCCTCAGGAAAAACGGACGTGTTCTTTTCAAGAGGAAAGATGTACACTGGTGGCTGACCGGCTTCCGTCTCGGCGAGTTCTCTTCTCCCCGTATGCTTACCATGGATGCCGCAATCCGTTTTCCCCAGCGCGCCATGCGTGATGCGTTCCTACAGGGGCTTAAAAACGCAGGGTATCAGGAAAACGAATTTTCCCTTCGGAGAAATACGATCGTAATCCACTTTACCACGCCTCATTCGCCGCAGCCCGTATCGCGCGGCTCTATCCAGGAGGCGGCAGTCCAAAAGGTCAATCAGGCCAACTGTGAATTATACAGAAAAGTCACCGAAGATTATACGGATACGCTGGATAAATTGGAATATCTGGAGAATCTGGCCCCGGAACTGTTTGAATTCTGTATGCATTCCCTTTACGCCAGAGGGTTCTATGAACTCTATCAAGGTCTGAAGCATCGGCCCGGGAAAGATCCTGAAAAGCCGGTTCCTCCCATCAAGCCCTGCCCACCGGAACCTTGCCCGCCCAAGCCCTGTCCGCCTAGGCCTTGTCCTCCTAAGCCTTGTCCGCCCGAGCATTGTCCGTCTAGGCCTTG
>CANSTU010000123.1 GCA_947650005.1 uncultured Lachnospiraceae bacterium | reverse complement strand
ACCCACGTATCCAGCTTGGAAGGCTGGTGTTCTACCATTGAACTACACCCGCACAATGCCCAGAACCGGAATCGAACCAGTGACACGAGGATTTTCAGTCCTCTGCTCTACCAACTGAGCTATCTGGGCCTGTATCGCCTCATGTATGTATCCACTGCCAACAACATGAATTATTTTAACTGGTTTCCCTTTTCCTGTCAAGACCTTTTGTAACGAAATCCACTCAGACTGCTAAAACTCTTTGACACCGGGGAGATTCCAGCGGAAGTGGCTTGCCAAGACGCGTATCAGAATTACCAGACAAGCGCTGACGACCATGGTGAAGTCGGAACGGAAAAACTGTAGGAGAAATACATACAGGCATGCACCGGAAATGGAAGCACAGGCATAGATGTGCTTCTTTAATACAAAGGGCGTCTCTCCAGCCATGATATCCCGAAGGATTCCTCCGCCGATCCCTGTAATAACACCCAGGAAAATGACGAGAAAATAGTAATCCCCATAACCGGCATCTATACCAGTATCTATGCCGATGACCGTGAAAGCGCCCAGGCCGATGGCATCCAGGATGTTCATAACCCTTTCATATTCTTCCATGTAATGGCTGGCCAAGAGGAAGGGCCAACGGCGGAAAAGGAGGAAAAGCACGATGACCGTCAGAAAGGCGGCCAGAACATAGACAGGGTTTTTAAACATATTGGGCGGGATATTGCCGATCATCAGGTCGCGGAGCATACCGCCGCCCACCGCGGTGATGACACCCAGGACAATGATGCCGAAAAGATCCAACCTTTTACGCACAGCAACCATTGCACCGGAAGATGCGAAGGCAATGGTGCCGATGATCTCCACCGGAAATATGATGTTGGAATGTATCTGCATGGATGCCTCCATCTGCGCAGCCGCGCCTATACAGTGAAAACAGGGTAAGACGTTCCATGGGTTAATATAGCATATCCAATATTTTTCCACAAGGCGGAAGAATACTTTTGCCGCGCCAAAGCCAGACTCCCTTTGAACCCTGCTCCTGGTCCGGCCTCAATGCTACCTGCCGTCTGGGAGAAGGGAGGGGCACAGGATATTTTCGGGCGCTGTCATGCCGAGCAGGAAACGTTTTGTCAAGCGCTCTTTTGAGTGATTGACGCAAACTCTTATCAGCGCGGGGGCAGAGCCACCAAACCTACCGGAAGCCACCGCAGTAGTGCAGATAGGCGGAACGGATATAGGATGGGGATTGCTTTCGGCGGGGAGATAAGTTATACTTGGGCCAACAAACTAACCGATAAATTATATGTTTAACAGTTATATAAACAATGAATTTAAACTTGAATTTCCAGCGATACAATTGCACATTTGTGTTTACATAGATATCCCAAACCGAAAGGAGATGTTCATTATGAATAGAAACTATCATCTTATGACGATTGAAACATTAAATTTGGAGGGAGATTACATGCTATAATCCCTCCACAACGAACAGGAGGAATTATGAGTAATATTGAATTGGCGAGAATTGATGAGAATAACTTCATACAAGCATTTAACTTAAAGTTAGCTAAGGAGCAAGAGCAATTTGTTTCAAATCCAATCAGGAGTTTAGCACAAGCATATGTATATTATAATCAATGCATTCCTTTTGGAATATTCAATGATGATACAATGGTTGGTTATTTGATGGTGATATATGATTATGACCTCGCAGAGTATAATATTTGGCATATGATGATTGATATTGCATATCAGCATAAAGGATTTGGAGAACTTGCTTTAAGAAAGTGTCTGGTTTATATTGCATCCAAACCATTTGGTCTATCTAACAAAGTAGCTTTAACGTGCAATAGAGATAACTCTATTGCACTGCATCTATATTATAAATTTGGTTTTAAAGAAACCGGAAATGAAGATGAGGATGAAATTGAGCTCGCTTTGTTGCTATAAATAGAGTTTGATAAATTCCAGTTTATCGGGATAATTAAAAGCTCAAAATAAAGGCGGCGGGACAAGTATTGACTATCCCGCCACCCTGTTTGTTATCGCTCCATATCCTGCGTCCTGCGGGACTGTTGCTGTTCCTGCCGCATTTGTCTGATTTCCTGTTCTGTCGGCTCTGCAAGCTGTGTCAGTTTGTTCTCAAACCTGCCGATATGCAGGGCTTTGCTATATTCTTGTTGCATTGAAAATGTCATTGGTGTGTGGTATGGTAGTAATAGAAAGTTCGGCGAAAGGAGAAAGAAAGAATCCGAACAGGTAGAGAGGAAGAAAAAGACAAAAGGAAGGGGATAAGGCGTATTGCCTTTCCGGTTTGGGCGCGCCATGAGCGCAGATAGGAGCGGGGATGAAGCAGATCATTGAATATCGTCAAGCGGGAATCCGGCTGAAAGTGTTGGATAGCCTGGTCAAGGTTTTTTCGGACGAAGAACCGGTGAGCTCGGATGAATTCAGGGAAGTCGAGGCGCTGCGGGGAGAATGCGTTTCCTTTCAAATCGCCTATACCTGCAACGATTTTGAGCGGGAGGACTCCCGACGCTTCCATTTTGGGTTTGCCAGGGTACGGGTTGTCTCGCCGGTTCGGGCTTATGTGCATGTGCGCGGGGTATGTAACGTTCCCTGCCAGTATCCGGTACATGCAGGTGTGGACGGGAATTACCTAAGAAAGACGCCGGGGCTGTATCCGGACCGGTTGGAGGAATTGCGGGAGGAGACGATAATCTTCCAGGCTGGACAGTGGAAAAGCTTATGGGTTGATGTGGAAGTGCCTAGGGAGGCAGAACCCGGCGACTATCCGATAACGATTCTGTTTGAGCATCCGGAAAGCGGGAAGCGGATCGGATCCGTGGAAACGGAAGTGACGATTCTGCCGCCGGTACTCCCGGTGCAGCGTTTCCCGCGGACGGAATGGTTTTATGTGGACTGTCTTGCGGATTACTATGAGGTTCCTGTTTTTTCTAAAGAGCACTGGAGGATCATGGAGAACTTTGTTGGAGCCGCTGCGAAACGGGGTATCAATATGATTTTGACGCCTCAGTTCACGCCGCCTTTGGATACGGCCGTGGGGAAAGAGCGGACCACCGTACAGCTGGTGGACGTGGAATGGACAGAGTCAGGGTATTCTTTTGATTTTTCTAAGTTGATTCGCTGGGTAGAAATGTGTAAAAGACAGGGCATTCTGTATTTTGAGATGTCCCATTTGTTTTCCCAATGGGGTGCTGTGGCAGCTCCGAAGGTAATTGGAAAGAAGGAGGGACGGGAAGTTCCGCTTTTTGGATGGAATACTCCGGCGGTGGGAGGAGAATATACGGTATTTCTGCATGCCTACCTGCCCAAACTGCGTCAGGTTCTTCAGGAATTGGGGGTGGAGGAAAATACTTATTTTCATATTTCAGATGAACCGGAACCGAGCCAGATTGATTCCTATCGGGCTGCCAGAGAGTCTGTGTCACAGGATCTAAAGGGGTGTAAGTTCTTTGAGGCTCTTTCCGATTATGAATTCTACCGTCTGGGATTGGTGGACAGACCGGTATGCGCCACCAACCATGTAAAACCTTTTTTGCAGGGGGGAGTGTCTGAGCTGTGGACCTATTACTGCACCGGGCAGGCAGTGGATGTGAGCAATTGCTTTATGGCCATGCCTTCGGATAGAACCCGGATTTATGGAGTACAGCTCTTTAAATTCGGAATAAAGGGCTGTCTGCACTGGGGATACAATTTCTATAACAGTATGGAATCCATATACAGGATCGATCCCTTTCAGGTGACGGACTGCGGCGGCGCATTCCCGTCCGGCGATGCTTTTCTAGTCTATCCCGGGAAGGAAGGAAAACCAGAGGAATCGATTCGAATGATGGTACTGGATGAAGCGATGGGGGATCTGCGTTCCCTCTTGCGCTTGTCTGAGCTGATGGGAAGGGAAAGGGTACTGGAAATGGTGGAAGAGGGGTTGGAGACGCCTCTGGATTTTGATGCCTTCCCAGCGTATCCTCGGGCGGCGGACTATCTGCTGCGGCTTCGCAGAAAGGTGAATCGTGCAATCTGCGAAGCGGAAGCAGGAGTATTAAAGGATGCTTAGGCTTATAGCATAATAAACGTATGATGGAATGGCGAACCGCCCCCCATTCCCCTTCTACGGCCCGGACGCGAAAGCCTCATGAAGATGTCATGATTGCGCTTGCCGGGCATCCGAGGAGGGGAGATGATCTGCCTCGGAGATGCCGCCGATGGTTTGCAGAAACAATTTAGTGCGCTCCTGCTCGGGGTGGGCAAAGAAGTCTTTGGAAGGCCCCTGTTCCAGGATGCTCCCATTATCCATGAAAATAACCCTGGAGGACACATTTCTGGCGAAATTCATTTCATGGGTTACCACCAGCATGGTCATGCCGTCTTCGGCAAGCTGGCGCATGACTGACAAAACCTCACCGATCAATTCTGGATCCAGGGCCGAGGTGGGTTCGTCAAAGAAGATAATCTCCGGTTCGGTAGCAAGGGCCCTGGCAATGGCCACACGCTGTTGCTGCCCTCCGGAAAGTTGGTTGGGATAATGATCATATCGATCCGACAGGCCTACCTTATCTAAGGCGCGTTTTCCTGCCTCCACAGCCTGAGCTTTAGGAATCTTGCGGGCCACGATCAGACCCTCCGTTACATTCTGCAACGCCGTTTTATTCAAGAATAGGTTATAATTCTGAAAAACAAAAGCCGTTTTTTTTCGGATTCTGGCTATATCCCTGCGCGGGATATGATTCATCTGAAAGGTTTCGCCATCAAAGACCATTATGCCTTCGTCTGCCTGCTCCAAGTAGTTGATGCAGCGCAGCAGAGTGGTTTTCCCGGAGCCGCTGGGCCCAAGAATGGCGATGACATCCCCTTGGTTTACCTCCAGGCTTACATCCCGTAGCACCTCTAGGTTTCCAAATTTTTTCTTGATATTTTTAATCGTAAGCATATGATTTACCATGCCTTTCCGGAAATGTCATCATGCCTTTCTGTGGTGTCCATAGGAATTCAGTTGCTTTTCTCCCATGCTTTGCAGCCTGGTGAGCACTGTGGAGAACAGCAGGTAGATCAGGCCCACTTCTATGTAGAGCGCCAGCGGTTCATAGGTTCTGGCCACAATGCGCTGGGTTGCCATGAACATTTCCGTTACCGTGATGTTGGCAGCCAGGGAGGTATCCTTAACCAGGGCGATGAGGGAATTGGACAGAGAAGGGAAAGCGGTGCGCATTGCCTGAGGCAGGACGATCCGCCGCATGATCTGGAGATAGGACATGCCCACACAATAACCGGCTTCCATCTGTCCGGCGGGCACAGATTCCAGTGCGGCCCGGATGATCTCCGCTGCGTAAGCGCCTTCATTGATGGAAAAGACCACGACGGCGGCCGGGAAGGGATCGATGACAATGCCCAGCCCAGGAAGCCCGTAGAAGATCACATAGAGCTGCACCAAGAGGGGCGTGCCGCGGATCACCCAGATATAAAACCGGGCGAGCTGCTTCAAGCCTTTTATGTCGGCGAACTGAATCAGGGCCATAATGACCGCAATGATCAACGCGATCGTAAAAGAAATAGCTGTGAGCGGGATGGTCATAGTAAGCCCCGGCAGCAGGATTTTGCCGAAGGAATCTACGAGAATGCCATATAGACGTTCATTGATCATGATTGTGATAATGCCTCCTTCTCGCTTTCACCAATGTATAATTGAAAGATATCGCTGTGAACGGAGCGGTTCCCGCCCGGATATAAGTATAATCTGATTTGGAAAATATAACAATACTTATATTGTATGGCCTGCTATAGCTTTGAGGCATCCTTGCTGACCCCATCCCCCGTATGCCGCAGGCAATG
>CANSTU010000122.1 GCA_947650005.1 uncultured Lachnospiraceae bacterium | reverse complement strand
GATGTGGCCGCTCCCTGCCCTGTGCCGCTCCTCTTTCGGCGGAATCCTGCCGGATCCATAAAGCAAAGGATGAAATGCTGCTGCCTTGATTCGATTGTTATTTTCCTTTACTTCATTATCTAAATCCGCTATACTTGGTAGAAGGATTGGCGCCCGTGGAAATTAAGAAGTTGCCTGCAGGGCGAAGAAAAGGAGGAATGCGCTATGTTCCGTTTATGGGCCAAATTATGGAAGGATAATCGCATGCTCCAGGATACCGTCGTCTGCGACGATTCTCAGGATACGCGTACCCATAAAGTTTTCCATGCCCTGGACGAGATCTGTGTCCAGTTTGACTTGGGGAAACCGATCTGGCTAGATTCCACCGTCAACGAATTCAGGCGGCATCAGAAGGCGCGCTTCCGTCAGGACAACTTTATAGAGCAGATCGATTTTGATTATTTGGAAATACAGGTGATAGAAGAGGATTAAATAGATATTTAAAAACTTTTTCTTAGGCGGATTTCGGTCTGCATTTGCATGATCTTGTTTCAAGAGATAAACTGTTCTGAAAAAGAGAGCCATATCAACCGATAGCAGATGGGCTGCTGTGCTGAATCATAGCACGGCAGCCCTTTTCATACCTGTCGAAAAGCATAAAACAGAATGAAAAATGAAATATCCAAATTTTCTTAAGAATATTTTTCGTTGACACAGAAAATGATAAGGTGTAGTATTATAATATATAATACATAGTTTTTAATACTATATTAAGCACCTATCAAAAACCACATCAAACTGCAGTACGAATCAATGCTCAGTACTGCATCGCCGCATAGGAAGCGGCATGGAGGTAATTATGACAATGACAATCAGAGAACCCGGAAGCGCGATCACTCATTTCATCGGTATGATGATGGCAATCCTGGCTTCCACTCCGCTTCTCGTGAAGGCCGTGTTATCCGGCCGCAAAACCATTCTGGCGGCAATGGCAGTTTTCATCCTCAGTATGATTCTTTTATACGGGGCCAGCGCCACCTACCATGCCATCAATGCGGGCGGGCGTATCCTGCGTATTTTTCGCAAGCTGGATCATATGATGATCTTTGTACTGATCGCTGGTTCTTATACGCCCGTATGTCTGGTGGTGCTGGGCGGCCAATCGGGTTATACCCTTCTGGCCGTGGTGTGGGGCATTGCCATTCTCGGCATGACCGTCAAAGCGGTATGGATCACCTGCCCGAAATGGTTTTCTTCCATTATATATATAGCCATGGGATGGGCCTGTCTGGGGGTATTCGGCCAGCTTTGGGATATGCTTCCCCGTGCGGCATTTCTTTGGCTTCTGGCAGGAGGGCTGATCTATACCGCAGGCGGCATCATTTATGCGTTAAAGCTTCCCCTGTTCAATTCCCGGCATAAGTACTTCGGATCCCATGAGATTTTCCATTTATTCGTCATGGGCGGGAGCATCTGCCATTTCATCTTCATGTTCCGTTACGTGGCCTGACGGGGAAGCTTCCGTAAATTTCACCGTCACAGTGAACAGATCCGCCGCAATGCCGATCTCGAGCTTTCCCCCGCAGGCTTCCGTAAAACTTCTGGCGATGGACAGTCCCAGGCCGCTTCCCCCGTCCGACCGACTGTTGTCCCCTCTGGTAAATCTGGCCGTATAATCCACATCACCGGACAGTTCTGACGCCGAAGTATTGGCCACGCTAGCCGTCAGCCATTCGTCCTGCCGTTTCAGCGTGAGATATACCCGGGAGCCCTCCAAGGAATACTTCAATGCATTTAATATCAGATTCTGAAAAACTCGGTACATCCTTTGGCCGTCAGCCAGGATATACATCTCCTCATCCGGGATTCTAACCCGCATCGTCAGAGAGCTGGCCGAAACTTGCTCTTCCATATCGGCCATGGTCTGGCGCAGAAGCTTGGCGAAATCGATCCGTTCCATATGAATGGGCAGTTCCCCGGAAGCCGCCCTGCTCACCTCAAACACGTCCTGTACCATTGTTTTCAGGCGTTGGGATTTGGCATCCAGAATACAGATATAGTCCTTTATGTGTGCCGGGAGCTCCTCTTCCTCCTTCAGAAGCTCCACATAGCTGATGATGGAAGTTAGGGGCGTTTTGATGTCATGGGAAACATTGGCGATCAGCTCTACCTTCATCCGTTCGCTGCGCACCTGCTCCTCCACCGCCTGCTTCATCCCTTCACGAATTTCGTTCAGCCCAGCCGCCGCTTCCCCTAGATCCGCATCCTCGGGCAAAAGAAGCGGGGTATTCATATCCCCTGACTTCACATTTTGAACCTGATCCACTATTCTCCCCATATCCTCCGCGTTGCTGCGAAGCCTTCTTAGATGGCTCAGTTGAAAAAAAATCCAGCCGCCTGCGCTGAACGCCAGGGAGAGCATCCAAAACAGTCCAATGAATCGTCCATATTCCACCCCGTTTTTCCACGCAAGCAGACAGATGGCAAATAGAATCGTTTCCATACCGCCGAAAAAGAGCACCCAGCGGTAACCGTATAGCAGCCTTTTACACACCGGCAGGCTGAGCCTCTTCGCGGATAACGCCCTTCTCAGCCTGGCAAATAGGCTGTTCTTTCCACCTGGAGCGGGAAAACGTCTGTCATTCGCATACAGCCACAGGCCCCAGAAACACAGAAGCTCTACAGGCGCAAGCCGTCTAAACAGGGCCTCCCATCCCTGCGGTTCTCTCAGGACGCCTTCCTTCGGCCCGTACAGGATACAGGCCATCCACACAAACGGAATTATCACCATGGCAAGCCTGGCCTCAAACCAAAGTTTACCCGTATGCGCCGCCACCGATTCCGCCGCCTCCCGGCGTGCCTTGCCCATAAAAAGGGTGAAGAACAGAAGGATCCCGGCGATCTGCAGACCGATTTTCCAGACGCCAAAATACGTATGCAGGGTTTGGGTTTCCTGCATGAGCCTGTACATCCTGCTTTCACTTCCATATTCTTGCCCATACATCCATGCCGCATTGCTCTGTGGTTCGCTCCGGACTGCAATGGTCACCCGCGCTTTTTTATACTTATCATTTACTGGAAAATTCTCATATCCGGGCACGAACCAATCCTGCCCCGAACGGTACTCCCCATTCCCATAAACATCCACCTGCCTGCCGTCCTTTTGGATGAATACCTTATCACCGTCAAAATACATCAGGAAATTGTATCCCTCCGGCACAATCCCCTTCTCTCCGTCCAGTCCGGTCCCGTCCGCATTGGTATACCGCTGCTGCCCGTCATAGTCAATACGATAAAGAATGTTTCTGTCTTCTCGCAGCATGGCATGGGCCGCTTCTGCAGCGGCCGTATAGTCCTGCTGCGACATGGTTATCCAAAATTTCCTCGCATCCGACTCCATCCCGAAGGATGCGGAACTCTCCCCGTCCGATGCCTCCTCCACGGTTATATCCTCCGCTATCTGTGCTTCTTCCGCGAACGCCTCATTCGTATTTTCATTCGTTCCTTCCGTCACATCCCATATCTCCGCCAGGGCGGTCACTCCGTCAAAAGCATAGCCAAAGCGTTCTCCACCGCCCACATTGCTGTAAGAAATGCTCCGGCTTTTCAGATCTTGGTTCCAGGAAAAAGAAACCGGGCCGCCCGTCGCCATTCCCAGAAAGTCCTGCAAATATCCTTCCATATAGTACTGAAAAGCGGATGTATTCTGAAAGTTTTCACTTTCCGCATCCTTCGCCCGTTCCACAGGATTTCCTTCCGCAGCCATGGAAGCGATCCATACGGCTGTTAAATTGAGAAGGCTCATCCCGACGCCAAAACACAGAGCAGCTATGCATCGTTTACTTTTTTTCCATTTTGTACCCAATTCCCCACACCACCTTTACATATTCCGGTTCCTTCGGATTCAGCTCGATCTTTTCCCTGATACGGCGGATATGTACCATCACCGTATTCTCTGGCGTATAGGCCTCTTCTTCCCATACCCGTCTGTAGATCTCTTCCGCAGGGAAAACCCTTCCCGGGTTTCTCATAAACAGTTCCATGATCTTCGTTTCCGTAGCCGTAAGCCGCACCGGCTCTCCGTCCGCATACAGAACGCGTTCGTCCGTATGGAAGCAGAACCGTCCGTTTACCAGTTCGCCGCATCTTTCCACAGCGTGGATATCTCCCAGGCTGGTATATCTGCGCAGATGACTCTTCACCCTGGCCGCCAGCTCTTGGGGATTATAAGGCTTTGTCACATAATCGTCCGCCCCCATGGAAAGTCCCAACACTTTGTCCGACTCCTCGCTTTTGGCGCTCAGGACGATGATGGGCAAATTCCTCTTTTCCCGGATCTTCATCACCGCGGAAAGCCCGTCCAGCTTCGGCATCATAACGTCGATGATGAGCAGGCTCACCCGCTCCGCCGCCAGAATATCCAAAGCCGCTAGGCCATCATAGGCCTTTCGCACTTGGTATCCCTCTCTTTCCAGCAGAATCGATATGGCTTTCACGATTTCCCGGTCGTCATCCACCACCAATATACATTCATTCATCCTTAGCTCCCATCCGCCCGCTTGAGCGGGCACTCAAAGCATGGGAGCCTTTCGTTTGATTCCCATGCCTGCGGCGCCTTTTCGTCGGCATCGTATAGGATGCCTTGACTCATAGAATACGCCTTTCATTCATCGATGACTGCGGCGTCTTATGGACATGCCTGCCCGGCCGCTATCCTTACTTTACCCTGGAACTCTTAAAACTTTCAGGTGATAATCTTACAAATTTCTTACAATACAATCGGTTACGCTCCCAGCGTTCATTTCTCCTCTGTTCTTTTTAGAACCATATTAACCCATATATAGAAAATGTCAAATCGGTTATCTGAAAATAAGGTACCTTTCCCCTGGCAAATGCATGGGCGAGAAAAGGAACAGATTGACAAAAAATTGGAGAAATGATACCGTATAGTTATACAAAATTTAAATTTCAGGAGGTAGGATGATGGGACGTTTAGAAGGAAAAGTTGCCGTGATCACCGGCGGAAATTCAGGGGTAGGGGCTGCTACCGCGCTGTTGTTTGCTAAAGAAGGCGCAAAGGTAGTGATCAGCGCGCGCCGTCAGGCCCAGCTGGAGGAAGTGGCCGCCAAAATCAAAGAGGCAGGCGGGGAAGTCCTCAGCGTTGTCACCGACATATCCAAGCCGGAGGACGCCAAGAATCTGATCGGTAAGACCCTGGAGACATTCGGAAAGATCGATGTGCTCGTGAACAACGCAGGGATATTGGAATCCGGCCTGAAGCCCATCGACCGGGTGGTGGACGAAGATATGGATCGGATTATCGACACCAATACCAAGGGAACCATGTACTGCATGCGGGAAGCCAGCGCGGAAATGGCAAAGGCAGGACAGGGCTCCATCGTGAACGTGGCTTCCATCGCAGGTGTGATGGGCTGCGGCGGCGCTGCCTATGTGGCATCCAAAGCCGCCATCATAGGAATCACCCGCCATACGGCCCTGCGTTTTGCAGGCATGGGGATCCGCTGTAACGCTGTCTGCCCCGGAACCATCGTAACGCCCATGGTGGCGGATATGAATCCGTCCAATCTGGATGCGGACATGTTCGGCCAGATGGGAAAGCATTCCGATCTGCGCGTACCGCCCTGTATGCCGGAGGATGTGGCAAATATCCTGCTCTTCCTGGCGAGCGACGAGTCCCGCGCCATCACCGGGCAGGCGCTGATTTCCGACTTCGGAAGCACGCTGTAACCCTTCTGGGCGGACATGTCGCACAGAAATCGGTATAAAAATAGGCTGTTGTAAGAGGATCGGTTCTCACAATAGATGGCCTGGCCTTTATAAATGCCAGAGCCATCCGTTGCGGCGCCGTTCCATCCTGCAACAGCCTTTTTATTCCTGATACTCCTGTATATCCCAGGCAGGCCTGCGATACCG
>CANSTU010000121.1 GCA_947650005.1 uncultured Lachnospiraceae bacterium | reverse complement strand
ATAATATGTAATCTTATTTTTAGAACCATCTTTGAGTGAATTTTAACTATAAGTCCATAATACGAACCCCATGGAAGCCTCAAACTCCCATGGGGTTAAAAATACAACTCTTATTATCTTCTATTCCCAAGAACATCTATTCCCTTTCGCCTTTACTTATGATATGGTTCTTTGTTTATAATGCGATATCCCCGATAAATCTGTTCCAGAAGAATAACACGCATCAATTGATGTGGAAATGTCATATCCGAGAAACTTAGTTTCAAATCCGCCTTTTTCTGGAGTCCTTCTTCCAATCCCAAAGAACCTCCAATCAGAAATTGGATATGGCTTATCCCATTTACGCCCAGCCGTTCCAATTCCTCTGCAAAGACCAGCGAATCCATTTTCTTCCCATCGACTGCCAACGCGATCACAAAAGCGTCCGGCTTCAGATACCGCCTAAGGCGTTCCGCTTCCCGTTCCAAAATCTGTCTCTTACAAACATCGCTCGGCTTTTCCGGCGTTTTTTCATCTGACACTTCACAAATTTCCATTTTGCAGTAACGGGAAAGGCGTTTTGTATATTCTTCCACTGCTTCCCGGTAAAACCGCTCCTTTATTTTTCCTACACATAATACGGATATCTTCATTGTATTTATTCAAAGTACTCCGGATAAATTTCATCCACAAAACTCTCCAAATAACCGGGTTCCAGATTCAGAAATTTTTCGGAAATCATTTCTTGGATTCTTTCCGTGCGTTTAAAATACTTTAGTTCTTCTGTCTCCGGCAGATCCGGTATGGAACGATCCAATGCTTCCGCATTGAGGTTTTCACGGCACCAACGGCGAAGCTCTTCCCGAAGAGCGGATTCCTCTTTCGCCCTTCCTGCAAACTTTCTGGAGGACCGTAGGGAAAGGATTCCCATGACCAGAAACACCACCAAAAGTCCGCCCATCACAATTCCTACAAAATAACGTGATGGCCCGGTGAGCCGTATGGGAAGCAATTCGGCATAAATACCTCCCAAAAAGAGCAGACCCAGTATTCCCACAGCGATAAGGGTGTATGCTCCGGAGCGGAAGTTTTCCGCTTTCTGGGCTGCCGCTTCATAAACTGGCGCAATCCGGGAAGCGGGTGCCGCCTTCTCCTGCGCAGCCTCCTGTTCCAGATCTCGGGCGTTCTCCAGCTTTTGATTCTGGGCCCTTTCCTTTAAAAATATGGTCATGAAACGCGCCGCTTTCTCCTTTTCACCAGGAGATACGAGTATTTCAAAGAGCTCCTCCCTTTCATCCTGTTTCAGAATAGCGGTTCCGATTCCATTGCAGGTAAGGAAGCTATATAAAGAACGCATCTCTTCCTCTCCCCCAAACAGCAGCCCTTCCCTTTCTGTCTCTTCCAGCGAATCCACAAGGGTACAGCCGCAGTCCGCACATATGGCAATTCCGTCCACATATTCATTCTTACACTTTGGGCACCATGGCATATGAGCGCACCTCCTCTTTTGGAAGCCAGGGTAGTTTGGCCGGCCAAACTACCCTGGAAATTCAACTGAACTGTTTATTCCTCTTTGTTTCAAATTTTAACCCAATCCAGAGCCGGACACAGCGCTCGTCTCATTCTGCACAGGAATCAAAACATATCCTGTCACAAGTCACAGATTTCACATATTCTCTGGCCTGTAGGTGTACGGGATGGATCTGATAAGCCTGTAAGGCCTCCTCTGATTCAAATTCACAGAATAATGCAATATCTCTGTTGCTGGACGGAAACGTATTCATACGTACCTCCAGATGGAGTACACCTTCCGCCACATCCTTGACGGCTTCCAGCTTTTGGCGGATAGTCTTTCCCGCCTCATTTCGCTCTGCCTCACTCAGTCCTTCCTTGAAGTTCCACATAACCACATGATTGACCATAAGAACTCACCCATCTGCCTTTCTTTATTTGGATAAATATTCGTCGATTCCCTTCGCTCCAGCTTTTCCTGCCCCCACTGCAGGCAATGGGAGGTTATTTGGACAAGTATTCGTCGATTCCCTTCGCTCCAGCTTTTCCTGCCCCCATTGCCAGGATTACGGTGGCGGCTCCGGTTACGGCATCGCCGCCCGCATACACGCCTTCCTTACTGGTCTTGCCGAACTCTTCGTCCGCCACGATACATTTCCATTTGTTGGTCTCAAGTCCCTGTGTGGTGGAGGAAATCAGCGGGTTGGGAGAAGTTCCGAGGGACATGATAACGGTATCGCAGTCAATCACGAACTCGGAGCCGGGCACCTCCACAGGACGTCTTCTTCCGGAGGCATCGGGTTCGCCCAGTTCCATGCGGATACACTTCATGCCGCATACCCAGTTATTCTCATCCTCAAGGATCTCCACCGGATTGGTGAGCAGGTCAAAAATGATTCCCTCTTCCTTGGCATGATGCACTTCTTCCACACGGGCAGGAAGTTCTTCTTCACTCCTTCTGTATACGATATGTACCTCTGCACCGAGACGGAGAGCCGTCCTGGCCGCATCCATGGCCACATTTCCGCCGCCCACCACGGCAACCTTCTTTCCGCGCATAATAGGGGTATCAGAATCCTCGCGGAAGGCCTTCATCAGATTACTTCTGGTCAGATATTCGTTGGCGGAAAATACGCCGTTGGCATTTTCACCGGAAATGCCCATAAATTTCGGAAGTCCTGCGCCGGAACCGATGAATACCGCAGAAAAGCCTTCTTCGTTCAAGAGCTCATCGATGGTAACCGACTTACCCACAATCACGTTGGTCTCGATCTTAACGCCAAGGGATTCTACGTTTTGGATTTCCTTTTTCACCACATCTTCCTTAGGAAGACGGAATTCGGGAATTCCGTATACCAACACGCCACCGGGTTCATGAAGCGCCTCAAAGATGGTTACCTCGTAGCCCATTTTGGCCAGATCCCCTGCACAGGTCAAACCTGCAGGGCCGGAACCGATGACAGCCACCTTTTTGCCCTTCTTTTCCTTCGCGCCCTCAGGCTTGATTCCTTTTTCCCTGGCCCAGTCAGCCACAAAACGTTCCAGCTTACCGATGGAAATGGGCTCACCCTTGATTCCTCTGATACATTTTCCTTCGCACTGGCTTTCCTGAGGACAAACACGGCCGCATACTGCTGGAAGGGCTGAAGAAGCGCTGATGACCTGATAGGCCGATTCGATATCCCCTTCCTTTACTTTCTCAATGAAGCCAGGAATGTTGATGGCAACCGGACATCCTTTGATGCACTGGGCATTCTTACAATTGATACATCTGGCCGCTTCTTCCATCGCCTCATCCTGGTTATAGCCAAGGCAAACTTCTTCAAAATTGGTTGCTCTTACTTTTGCGTCCTGCTCTCTTACAGGAACTTTATTCAAAACGTCCATAATAACCTGCCTTTCTCCACTCAAAAATATGTTTTATCGTTTGATGCTGCCCTTTTAGCAGTTTCCACAGCCGCCGTGATGGGTTGCACCCTCTTTCGCTTTCAGATACGCCCGGCCTTCTTCCGTCTTATAGATCTGCTGACGCTTCATAGCCTCGTCGAAGTTCACCTTATGGCCGTCAAATTCAGGGCCGTCCACACAGGCAAATTTCACTTCTCCGCCCACGGTTACGCGACAGGCTCCGCACATGCCAGTTCCATCCACCATAATGGGATTCAGGCTGACGACGGTGGGGATATTCAGAGTCTGTGTCATTTTACATACGAATTTCATCATGATCATCGGACCGATAGCGATGCAGACATCGTATTTCTTTCCCTCTTTTTCCACCAGGTCCTGGATGGTCTGCGTCACCATTCCGCTCCTGCCATAGGAACCGTCATCCGTTGTTACATACAGGTTTCCGGCAACCGCTTCCATTTCCTTTTCCAGGATAAGAAGATCCTTTGTCTTGGCGCCTACGATTACATCCGCCCCAACTCCATGTTCATGAAGCCATTTCACCTGGGGATAGACCGGTGCGGTGCCCACACCGCCTGCCACGAACAGAATTCTCTTTTTCGCCAGGCTGTCCGCATCCTCCGAAATCAATTCGGAAGGGCAACCCAGAGGGCCTACTACATCGTGGAAAGAATCGCCTTTTTTCAACCCAGCCATGGTAAGGGTGCCTGCACCCACCACCTGAAATACGATAGTGATCGTCCCGGCCTGTCTGTCGTAATCACAGATCGTCAGCGGGATCCTTTCACCATCCGCCGATTCCCTCACGATCACAAACTGCCCTGGCTCACAGGACTTTGCGACTCTCGCCGCTTCCACCACCATCCAGTAAATGTTTGCGGTCAGTTCTTTTGCCTCTAAAATCTGATACATACTTCCCTCCATCCGCATGCCCGGCATGCTCTTTGCTTGATAGTTACTGCTCCGAATTTTCTTCGGATTTTATATTCTGCAGTGACAACCCGTCCCAAGGATCCGCCAAAGCCTCTGCCGCAACTGCGGTCCGGGATCCTGATTCGACCTGCACCACTTTATAACATTGTCCTTCCATGACGCTGACCGCATAATCCGTTCCCGTACTGGCCCGGTTGCCCGCGTCATCCTCATAATATTCCCGATACAAATAATAGTCCGTATCGTTTACAGTTATGGCATACCTGTAATTGTATACGTTATGCCCAGTCCCAGTCCGGATCCCGCCGTTTAAATCCAAGATCACCCCTGCCTCCATCAGATCGATTAAAAGCATATTTCTGGCAGCCTCCATGCTCAGAGAGGCATGAAGGTTCAGGGAATAGGATGCACTGATCTCCTCGCTGGCGGCCCCTGCGTAACTGTAGCTCACAAACCGGAAGTGGGATGTCCCAACCGGCATGGGAATAGGTCCCGTGTATTCCGTGCTATCCTTCGAAGGCTGAGAGCCGTCCGTGGTATAATACACGGTACAGTTTTCCCCTGCCGTAACCCGCAGAAGGGTGGGACGGGAATATTCGCCGCTCTCCGGCGTAACAACAGGCGCCTCAGGAACCGTCACATCCACATAATAATTTTCCTTTGCCTCATCGCTGGCAACTCCATAGTCGTTTACGAAAATTGCTCGTATCTGATAATTTCCCGACTCCAAAAAGATGGGAGAGGCATATACCAGACTGCTTTCATCCGGCTGACTTCCGTCCATTGTATAATATACCGTCCCTTTTGTATTGCCCAGAAGCTTTAAGGACAACGTTTCATTATAAATCCCACCCTTAAAAGAAAATTCGGGAGGTTTGGCCAGATACGACGGATATTGGCTTATGATCTGTTCTTCTTTACACGATAAAAGAAGTTCGTTTATTTTTCCATATTCCTTTTTCTTCTCATAAATGGAAATCAATGTCTTATATGCTGCCTGGCAGGAGGGATTTAGTTCTATGATCCGGAGGCACAGAGGAACCGCTTCCTCCCCAAAACCTGTCTCGGTAAGACAGGTCAAAAAACAAATGAGATAATCCGCGTTTTCCGGTTCCAATTCCGCAGCCTGTTCCGCATAGGGACAGGCCCGTTCATAGTCCTTTTTTTCCATCCACTCTAACGCCATTTTATACTGATAAGCTGCATTTTGATTCAGGAAATCCAGAATCCCTACGAATGCGACGACCAGAATCAGCGCACAACAAGCGGCAATCTTTCTCATAAGGGGAGAGCTGCGCTTCCTGCGAAGCCGACGATGGCTTGGCGCCGCCTGCCCTTGTTCTCCTTTGTTCTCCTCCACCGTTTTGGTCTCTGCCAGCTCCGAAGCGACCGCCACTTCCATTCCTGCAACAATCTCATCCACTTCCGGGACATAATCCTGTACGATTCGGATTTCTCCCCCGCAGTAGCTACAAAACAGCATGCCGTCCCTGATTTCCTCTCCACATTCGGGACATTTCATACTTGCTCCCATCTGCATGCACGGCATGCATTCAAATCAGGGCGGTTGAAAGCGTCTTTCTTTCAACCTTGCTCCCATCTGCGTGCAAAGCACGCTCTCAAATCAGGGCGGTTGAAAGCGTCTTTCTTTCAACCTTGCTCCCATCTGCGTGC
>CANSTU010000120.1 GCA_947650005.1 uncultured Lachnospiraceae bacterium | reverse complement strand
GGAACACATTGGCTTTCCTATCTCCAAAGCAGCAATGAGATGATGGAAAGTTTTGAACAAATCAAAATGTTGTGCTGGGTGCTTATCGTCTTTATCGGTATCATTGGCATCCTGAACATCATCAACACCGTCTACAGCAATATCCATACCCGCGTCGGTGAGATTGGTATGCAGCGGGCTATCGGAATGAGCGCCGCAAGCCTGTATAAAACATTTCTGTGGGAGGGCGCTTATTACGGTATTTTTGCGTCAGTGATCGGGGCAGTGTTTGGCTATATCTGCTGTATTTTTGTCGGAGCAGCACAGACAGACGCGTTACAGTTTGTCGCTGTTCCAGTTGCGGCGATTGTCGAAGCTGCGATCATTTCTATTGCTGCCTGCCTGCTTGCGACGGCAATTCCGCTGCATTCCATTGCAAAAATGAACATTGTGGATTCGATTGAAACTGTTGAATAAAGTGTTCTCGTTTGTGTTGTCGGATTGTCGGCCGCGTCTCCTTCTGGGACGTTTTCCTCCGGGCGGTAACTTGCCAGGTGTGTGAAAAGCAGCGTTTGAATTTTTGCGGTGAAAAAAGTCGTCAGGCGTCTTGCATCCCGTTCCGAAATATGCTAGAATGAACGAAATTGAATAACGCAGGAAATGCAAAGAAGAGGAATAGTAGCCCAATGTGGGGAAACAGAGAGCTGCCGGGAGGTGCGAGGCAGCCGGAAGCGGCGGGTGAACTGACCTTGGAGCAGCGGCCTGAAGGCAGGAGGAAACTGCTGGGTAGGGTTTGCCGGAACTTCCGCCGTAGAAAGGGAAAGGGCATAATCGTGCCTGGGGAGTGCACGGCTTTTCCACTGTAAGGGCCGTGAAGTAGAGTGGTACCGCGTGAAGATTATTTGCGTCTCTATAAGAATGTTTGACATTCTTATAGAGATTTTTTTGTGCACAATGCTTCATCAGGCATTCGCGGGACAGATCCACAGCATACCCGGGATCATAACAAAAACAGGAGGAGATGGACATGGACGCGAACGTGAAAGAAAAGTATGGAAAGGCATATTTCATGCCGCCGGAGGTGACCTATGACTGGGTGAAAAGGGAGACGGTTGCAAAACCGCCTGTCTGGTGCAGCGTGGATCTGAGGGACGGGAACCAGGCGCTGATCGAGCCTATGGGGCTGGAGGAAAAGATCGAATTTTTCCGAATGCTGGTGGAAATCGGCTTTAAGGAGATTGAGGTGGGTTTCCCTGCGGCTTCTGATACGGAATATCAGTTTCTGCGCGCCTTGATCGAAAGGAATATGATACCGGCGGATGTGACCGTCCAGGTGCTCACCCAGGCCCGGGAACACATCATCCGCAGAACTTTTGAGGCTGTGAAGGGCGCCCCCCACGCCATTGTCCACCTTTACAATTCCACATCCGTGGCACAGAGGGAGCAGGTTTTCAAAAAGAGCAGGGAAGAGGTAAAAAAACTTGCTGTTAACGGCGCGATCCTTTTAAAGGAGCTGGCAGAGGAGACGGATGGAAACTTTACCTTTGAATACAGTCCTGAGAGCTTTCCGGGCACGGAAGTGGACTACGCTGTGGAGGTGTGCAACGCAGTGCTGGACGTATGGAAACCCTCAAAGGAGCGGAAAGCTATCATCAATATTCCCACTACGGTGCAGATCGCAATGCCCCATATTTTCGCATGCCAGGTGGAATACATCCATAAACATCTGAAATACCGGGAAGCGGTGACGCTCAGCGTCCATCCCCACAATGACAGAGGCTGCGGGATCAGCGATGCGGAGTTCGGGGTATTGGCCGGTGCGGATCGGGTGGAAGGCACCCTTTTCGGAAACGGGGAGCGTACCGGAAACGTGGATATCGTCACACTTGCTATGAACATGGTCTGCCATGGGGTGGAATCCGGGCTGGATTTTGGCAATATCATGAGAATCCGGGAAAAATACGAACAGCTCACAGGGATGCATGTCCATGAAAGGACGCCCTATGCGGGAGACCTGGTATTCACCGCCTTTTCCGGCTCCCATCAGGATGCGATTTCCAAAGGCATGGCCTGGCGCGAGGAAGGTAAGAGCGGGAAGCGCTGGGAAGTCCCCTACCTGCCCATTGATCCCGAGGATGTGGGGCGTGAATACGAATCGGATGTGATACGGATCAACAGCCAGTCCGGCAAGGGAGGCATAGCCTTTGTGCTGAAACAGAATTTTGGTTTATCCATACCCGCCGGTATGCGTGAGGAAGTGGGCTATCTGATGAAAGGCGTATCGGATGCCGGGCACCGGGAATTAATGCCGGAGGAAATATACGAAATTTTCAAGGAACATTATATCTTGCCCAGGCAAATTTTCGACATACCGGAATGCCATTTCAGGCAGGGCGGAGGAATCAGCGCTGAAGTGACGATTCTATGTGGAAACGGAAAGATATCGACGGACGGACGCAATCCGGAGGGACGGGAGACGATCGTCGCGGCCGGGAACGGCAGATTGGATGCGGTGAGCAATGCGCTGAAACAATATTTTAACATTTCCTACGAGCTGTCCGTATATGAACAACATGCTGTTTCCAAGGGTTCCGCCTCCAAAGGAGCTGCCTATGTAGGAATCCGCAGCGGGAAAGAGACCTACTGGGGCGTGGGCGTCGACGAGGATATCATCCGCAGCTCCATTGCGGCTCTGGCCGGAGCGGTGAATAAGCTCCTGAAGAAAGAAAAAGGGGATATTGACAAGTAACATTAGTTAGTGTATACTAACCAATAGAACATAGGAGGGCCGCGGATAGGCCCTCCACGGAAAGGAGCGGTTGGTATGGTAGGGTTTCTGGCAAATAACGGTGGGACGATCCTGATTGGATTGGTTCTCATGCTGGCCGTAAGCATGATCGTCCGGAAGATGATCCGGGATCGAAAAGCAGGCAAAGGCGGATGCGGATGTGGATGTAGCACGTGCAGTATGGGGTGTTCCGAAAAGAGGGGTGGATGTGGGCTGTAGGAAGGTGCAGCCACAGCCCATCCTGCTGTATATTATCCCATTACACCCTGATAAATAGATAATTCAGTATACGCAGTTTTCAAATAGCGGTTCGATATATTTTTGGATAAGTTCCATTCTATCCTTGGCTTTTGGCCTAAATAGAGAGGCGATTGAAATTACCATATTTTTTTCCTTGTTGACATAAATGGTATTTCCTCCATCTCCCATGGCTGCAAAGCCATCTTTATGAATCCACCATAAATATCCATACGGCAGATTATGAGTTTCCCATCGACTGTGCTCCTTTGTACTTTCGTTTATCCATTTTGCTGATACAATCTGTTTATGATTCCATGTTCCATGATTTAAACATAATTGGCCTATTTTCGCCATATCTATGGGAGAGAGCGTAAGTCCCCATCCGGCCGTATTTACACCCATAGGATCAGCTACCCAGCCGCTAATATTCGTGGCTTGATTAAAGGCAAGCTGTTCCTCTTTACTATGAAAAATAATATTCTTTTCAACGGCGATTCCCAATGGAGCGAACAAATTTTCTTGAGCAAAATTTATTACAGATTGTCCCGTTGCCTTACCAAGAATACCGGACACGATATCTGGGCCAATCAGGGGCGTATATCTAAATTTGCCAACCCGTCCCTTACCACCCAATAAATCGAGTGAGAATTTTACCCAGTCATCACTCGTGAAATACTTTATATAAGGATTCAATTTATATTTATATGGCGCAGTCATTGTTAATAAATTCCGCAGTGTTATATTTTGTATTGTTTTCTCTCTTTTTTTGATTTCATACTCGGGAAAAAAATCCAATACTTTTTGGTCGAGAGTTTGGATGTAACCTTTGTCCATGGCAATTCCTACCAGCACGGAAACGATGCTTTTCGTTACTGAATAAATGTGGATCCGATTGTTGACGGTACATTCATTAAAGTAATGCTCGTATAATGTCTCACCATCTTTTAATACAACGATACCTGCAATATTTCCATAATCACGCGTTACTATCTTTTCAAACGCTTCCATTTTTCCTTGAATCATGTAAATTTCTTCTCCTTTAGTGTTCTAAGGATATCCTTAGACAAAGGATAAATCCATTAAAAATCATTTTCAAGAGATATTTTACAAAAACTAATAACTCTCCTACACCCGATATCCAAATACAAATGGAAAGCCTTTCCATGGAAGAAAGTCTTTCTATAGATAAAATGAGACTGACCGTTACCAACATTTACCCCGCCTTTCAAAAAAATCAGAACAGGAAACCCGGCAGGAAATCGGGGCAAGGCTCTACTTGAAACAGATAAACGCCATAAAAACAGGATGGCGTTTATCTCAGAATGAAATATCAATTTTTTGATGTGCTGTCCAACAAAGTGAAAGCGAGTTTCCCTGTGGGCGTATGGTAATTTATCCAGGATTATGCATGAAATGGATGAGCGGACTGATTGGCAGGGGCCTTTCCAGGCTGGGACTGGACGTGGGGGAACGCGGAAATAGATATCATGCTTGCAGAGGCGTGTATTTGCCTAAACATCATCTGCCTCAGAAGGTTTAACCATTTCTCGTATCATAGGCACGAGTCGAAAAAAAGCAGACAATTCCAATCACTCCCATGAGAACCCCTGACCATGCGAAACAGCGGTCAACTCCTATCCACTCGCTGAGCGGTCCGGCAAATATAAGTCCAATCGGAGAAGCCAAGGTCGTTGCTGCCGTCAGCACGGAAAATACTTTGCCCATCATTTCTGGTGCGACTGTTTCCTGAATGTAAGCCATCAGAGGAACATTGAAAAATGTGCCGGATGCCCCCATGACAAAACAGCAGATCACAAATCCCCAGAATCCCTCCGGCGGCAGGAGTCCTCCGACTGCCGCAGCTGAACCCAAGACAACAATGGCTGAGGATATCATAAGGAAGCGTTTCTTCGCTCCGCCCCATACGCCGATTACGAACGAGGAAAGGAGCAGCCCGCCGGAAAAGACAAACTCGACAACAGCGTTATGCCATGCCCCTCCCATGTAATGCTGGCGAACCAGCAATGGGAACAAGGCCCCTAATGGCATGTAGAGGATTGTTGCAAAAACGATGGGGAAAAATACGGCCATCAACGGCTTGTTGTTTCTCATGTTGCTAATGCCGTTTTTGATATCTTCAATAATATGAACTTTTACAGCGCTCCTGGGGATGTCCGGTATGGAAACGGTCAGCAAACATGAGATGGCGAATGCAGCCCCAATGATATCAACCAGCATGACGGCGGCCATGGGAAAGATGCTCATGAGCACCGCACCCAGCGCGGGTCCGGCCATCGTCGAAACGGAAACGACCAGGTTTCCCCAGCCTCCCGCTTTTATCAGCATTTCTACCGGGACAAATAGAGGAATGGCCGCCTGCATGGCGGGAGAGTGGAAGGTATTTCCCAGTCCCCGGATAAACAGGATCAGATACACAAACCAGACCGAAGGGCTGTTGCCGGAAAGAAAGGCGATGCCTAAAACAACACTGGATAAGGCTACCAGGCCATCTGCAGCGATCATTACCGTTCGGCGGTTGCAGCGGTCAATCCAAACGCCGGCAAAAGGACCGGCCAGCATATTGGGCAGGCAAGAAACGATACTTGCCAAAGTAAGTGTGATTGCGGATTCTGTTTGAATCGTAAGCCACCAGATGATGGCAAACTGAACTGCCGCAGACCCAACAAGGGACAGCGCCTGACCGCTGTAAATGGTTATAAATGTTTTTTTCCAATGTTCTATTTTCAAAAACTCTCTCATTCTAAATTATCTTCCTTTTCTACTTTTCCAGACCTGGTATAGAATATCCTTTATGACAAGAAAGGCGTCCAGTTCATTATAGTGGTATTCCTGCTTTAATTCCTCCAACATGAGATCGAACCGTCGGGCATAGTTTGGAACATTTACTTTTTCATGGTATTGAATCAAAACGGGATATTTTTTGCCCCACGCAGATGTCCAATCTATGGCGTCGGTTGCCTTTTCATCTGTTTTCTCAATGATTTCCTGAATCTCATCCAGCTCCACATCAAATTCAATCACTTCATACCCAAATAGGTGTAGCAAAAATATGATTGGCAAAACAACAGGAAAT
>CANSTU010000119.1 GCA_947650005.1 uncultured Lachnospiraceae bacterium | reverse complement strand
CGCGCATTTCGCGCCATGGAGATGAGACCTGCTTCCCTGGAGAGCCGTTGCTCGAGAGGGAAGCGTCTTGGGCTCATCGAAATGTCCGGCGCGACGGCGCGTGGGAACATGGGAAGGCTGCTACGCCCCTCCTGGGATGCTTCCCTGCGGCCCCGCTCCCGGCGGTTTCCTGGCTGGCGGGTGAAATGCAATATGCCCTCCGGGTATTTTCAAAGATGCAGAAGAGGCATTGGATATTTGGAAAGGGTAGATATAGAATAAGGGTGTCCTCAAAAAGAGCATCTTTCTTTTTGCCCAATAGGTGAAGAAGTTGCTTTGTTTATGGCGTTTTGTCGAAATCAGGAGGGAAAGGGAGGAAACAGAAGATGTTCTCCAATGCGGATTTGAAGCGGCTGATCGTCCCGTTGTTCTTGGAACAGCTTCTGACGATCCTGGTGGGTCTGGCGGATACTTTGATCATCAGTTTCGTGGGTGAATCGGCGGTGTCCGGCGTATCGCTGGTCAATTCCTTTAATACGATTTTCATATATCTGTTCACAGCGCTGTCCTCCGGCGGCGCTGTGATTGTCAGTCAGTATATCGGCAGCAGGCGGGAAGAGGAGGCAGGGGAAGCGGCCAGCCAGCTATTGATGATTTCTACCGCATTTTCCCTGGTGATTATGGTTGCGGTTCTTCTTTCGGGGCGCCCTCTCTTAAGATTGATGTTCGGACGGGTGGAGGAGGAAGTGATGGATGCGTGCATCGTGTATCTGCGTATCTCGGCCTATTCCTATCCCGCGTTGGCGGTTTATAATGCGGGATCGGCGCTCTGCCGCAGCATCGGGAAGACCGGCGTCACCATGTATATCGCGGTCATATCCAATCTAATCAACGTGATTGGGAACGGGATCGGCGTCTTTCTGCTTCATGGGGGAGTGGCGGGGGTGGCATACCCTTCCCTGATTGCCAGGATATTTTCTGCGGCGGCCGTGACGATCGTCTGTTTTCAGAAGAAAAATGGAGTATATTATCAAAAAGAGTGGATAGGCCGATGGAATGGCGAACTGCTGAGGCGTATCCTCGGGATTGCTGTTCCCAATGGCCTGGAGCAGGGGATCTTTCAATTCGTTAAGGTGGCTTTGAGCAGCATTGTCGCACTGTTCGGTACCTGCCAAATTGCGGCCAATGGGATTGCGCAGAGCATCTGGTCTCTGGCCGCCCTGGTTTGCGTGGCTATGGGGCCGGTGTTCATTACGGTGATTGGGCAATGCATGGGTGCGGGGGATGCCGGACAGGCGGAACACTATTTCCGAAAGCTGATTCGTATCACGTTGGGAATTTCCGTCCTTTGGAATGGGGTTATTTTTGCGGTTACACCCGTACTTATGGGCTTTTTTGAGGTGGCGCAGGAAACCAGGCAGCTGACGGTGTGGCTGGTGCTGATTCATAATCTTTTTAACTGTGTCGTGTTTCCCTTTGCGGATCCTTTGGGAAAAGGGCTGCGAGCGGCCGGGGATGTGAAATTTATCATGGCAGTATCCATCGCTTCCACCATCGGAGGCCGGTTGGCGTTCTCTGTTTTATTCGGCATGGTGTTTGACATGGGAGTTATTGGAATCGCATTTGCCATGTGTCTGGATTGGTGTATCAAAGCTGCAGTTTTTTACTGGCGTTTTCGGGCTGGAAACTGGAAACAATATCAATTGATTTAGAGGAGGCTATTCATGAAGTACACAAAACTGGGTAATTCACAGCTGGAAGTTTCCCGTATCTGTATGGGATGTATGGGATTCGGGGAAGCCGGGCGCGGACTGCATTCCTGGACAATCGATGAACACAGCTCCCGCAGAATCATCAAAAGGGGGTTGGAGCTGGGGGTCAACTTCTTCGATACGGCCATCGGTTACCAGGACGGCACCAGCGAGCAGTTTCTTGGGCGGGCGCTGCGGGACTATACCAGGCGCGCGGATGTGGTAGTGGCAACCAAGTTTCCGCCTCGGACGCGGGAGGAAATAGAAAACGGAGTGACCGGGAAACAGCATATCCGAAGGATGTTGGATCAGAGCCTGCAGAATCTGGGAATGGATTATGTGGATCTCTATATCTGCCATATGTGGGATGATCAAACGCCCATTGAAGAGGTGATGGAAGGGCTGGATGAGGCGGTTAGAGCAGGAAAGGTGCGTTATATAGGCATTTCCAACTGTTATGCCTACCAGCTGGCCAAGGCAAACGCGGCGGCGGAAAAAGAAGGATTTGCGAAATTTGTTTCCGTGCAGGGCCACTACAACCTGATTTTCCGGGAGGAGGAGCGGGAAATGGCCAGGCTCTGCAGGCAGGATAACATCGCTATGACGCCGTACAGCGCCTTGGCAGGAGGACGCCTGGCAAAACTGCCCGGAGAAACCTCGAAACGTCTGCGGGAGGATGCCTATGCCAAAACCAAGTACGACGCCACCGCCGAACAGGACGGCGTGATTATTTCCCGGGCGGCGCAGCTGGCCCAAAGGCATGATGTGTCCATGACGGAAATCGCCCTCGCCTGGCTGCTTTCCAAGGTTACGTCTCCGGTGGTGGGGGCTACGAAGCCGCACCATATCGAAGGAGCCGTAAGGGCCGTGGAGCTGATCCTCAGCGAGGAAGAGACGGCCTGGCTTGAGGAGCCCTATGTACCACACAAGCTGGTGGGAGTGATGGCGCAGAACATGGGATAGGAGAGTCCGGCAATTGACGTGTTCTGGGATAGGACAAGCGCAGGGATGTGCCGTTCCTCCCTGATGGATCCCCGCGCGAGGCTGGCGACGAAGCGGGATCCATCAGGGAGGAACGGCACATTCTTGCGCTTGTCCTCGTTTCGGGAAAATACAAATTGCATTTCGCACAGATTTCTTGTATGATGAAAAAGAATGATAGATGGGAAGTCGCCTCCGCGATCAATCTGGCCGGAATCTCAGATTTCCGTTGTGAAAGTTGGGTTGAGGAGGATGGGAAGGTTAAGATGGAGAAAAGAGCTTCTGATAGAAAACAATCCGCCGAAACGGGAAATATGACTGCGGGAAATCCCTATACGCTGATGATCGCATTTGCCCTGCCGGTATTTCTGAGTCAGGTCTTTCAACAGATGTATAATACGGCGGATGCCTTCCTCGTGGGAAGATATCTGGGGACGAACGCATTGGCTGCGGTCACATCTTCGGGGACGCTGATCTTTCTCATGACCAGCCTGTTTTACGGGATTGCCATGGGCGGGGGTGTGATGATCTCCCGATACTTTGGGGCCAATGCAGGGGAACAGGTTTCCCGCGCGATACATACGCTGCTGGCCTTTGGCGTGGTCAGCGGTTTTGCGCTCACCCTGGTGGGAGTGGGCTTCACGCCGGTGTTCCTTTCCTGGATGCAGACGGATCCGGAGGTGATGCCGGAGGCTGTGCAGTATTTCCGCTATTATTTTGCGGGCGCCTTTGCCATGGTCATGTACAATATCTGCTGCAGTATCATGAATGCGCTGGGGGACAGCAGGCGTCCTCTGTATTATTTGATCTTTTCTTCCATATTAAATGTGGTATTGGATTGTGTTTTTTTGGGCGCTTTTGGCTGGGGCGTCTGGGCGGCGGCGGTTGCAACGGTAATCTCCCAAGCGGCCAGCGTCGTCCTGTGTATGGCCCATCTGATGCGCAGAGGAAACCTATTTACGGTAGAATTGTCCAAAATCAGATTTCATAAGAGGATGCTGGTGGAAATCATCCAAAACGGGCTGCCAGCGGGGATACAGAATTCGGTGATCGGTTTTGCGAACGTGATCGTGCAGTCTCAGATCAATTCGTTTGGAAAGCTGGCCATGGCCGCCTATGGGGTTCATGCCAAGATCGAAGGGTTTGCTTTTCTTCCTATTATCAGTTTTAATCTGGCCTGTACCACTTTCATCAGCCAGAATCTGGGGGCAGGGCAGCATGAGCGTGCAAAGAAGGGCGCCCGCTTCAGCATTCTTGCCGCGTCTCTTCTGGCTGAATTCGTGGGGATAATCTATTATGTATTCGCCCCGCAGTTGGTGGGAATGTTTGATGCGACAGCCGGTGTGGTGGATCTGGGCGCCCGGCAGGCGCGCACCGTGGCGCTTTTCTATTTTCTTCTGGCGTTTTCCCATTCAGTGGCAGCGGTTTGCCGCGGGGCGGGGAAGGCCTTTGTCCCTATGTGCGTCATGCTGTCCATTTGGTGTGTACTGAGGATCTCTTATATCATCGTTGTCATGCGTTTGACAGGGGACATCAGCTTGATTTACTGGGCCTATCCGCTCACCTGGGCGATCAGTTCGGTCATTTATCTGATCTACTATCTGCGCTCCGACTGGGTGCATGGATTCGACAGCGTTAAGGTGGCTGCGCAGCAGAGTTAATTCTTTTTCCTGAAAATATTGGCGGGATTATAAACGATATTTCCCAGCCCGCCATCGGTGCGCATGCCGGGGACGGTAACGTTTTTGGCCAGTTTTAATCCTTTATAATCCATAAAGGAATAGGGTATGCCGTCGTCCTTACCGGATATGATCTGCCGGCAGACTTCCATCACGCCGTCAAGGATGGATTTATCCACGGAAGTGACGGCATGGGAAAGGTATACGGTATCATATCGGTCTTCCATTCTTTTAAGGTTCTCCAGGGTTTCCAGATATTCTTCCACGCTGGAGCTTTCTTCTCCCCACAGAAAAACATTTGGATTGCAGGCATCCCCGAAAAGGATGCTGCCCTCCTCCCGGTTCAGGACGCAGGTCATGCCCTGGGTATGGCCGGGTACGGCGACAGCTTCCAGGGTAATGCCACCCAGACGGAAAATCTGGCCGGCCGTGAGGGGGAGATAGCCCGCTGTCCGATCCGGGCACATGCTTTCGTCCGTCAATTCCCTGCCTGCTTCTCCCAGGACAAAGGATAGATAGCTTTTTCTCATTTCTATCCCCGCGTGCCTGGAGGCCAGTTCCCAGTCGGCTTGATTCAGGTATACTGTTTCAAAGAGGCCGGCTGCTCCAGCATGGTCGCAGTGGCCGTGGGTGAGGAGGACGCTGACCGGTTTGGAGGTTAGTTTTTCCACATAATCCCTCAGATTTCCCGCACCTATTCCGGCGTCGATGAGCATGGCGCTGTCATTCCCCTCCACGAGAAAGCAGAAAACATCGCCCACGTTGGTGATTTTGGTGGTGGAAGGGGTTATTTTTTCATGGGTATAGAATTCCATCGTCAGATTCCTTTCCTGAGGCATTCCTGAATAAAGCCTTCCACTAAATCCAAGACTTCCGTTGTCCAGAACTCGCTTCCGCCGTGATCAGCTCCCTTGATAATACAGAATTGTACATCTTTGCCCAGTTTCTTCATGAGGCGATAAAGGGTAACGCTCTGTTCGATATTGACCGTCCGGTCTTTGGTGCCGTGCAAGATTAATGTGGGAGCGATATGGGTATCGCTGTCCATGTTGCATTCCACGGAAAGTTTCCTCATCAGCTCCGGATTCTCCAGGAGATTCACCCCGCCCATAACCATTCCTTCCGGGCTGTCAGGGAGGCAGTGCCGGATCTGGATGGGATTGGAATCCTCCTTCATGACGCTGACGCTTCCATAATAGTTGATGATGCCCTTCACTTCTGCTGATATACCGGGATAGAGATTTTCCGTTTCCTCATCATGGATCATTCCGGCATACACGGCCGTATGTCCGCCGGAGGAATCTCCGGCTAAAAGCATGGAGTTGGGATCGATATGATATGTGGAGGCATTTTTGCGCAGAAAGCGGATTGAATTTCGGGCATCCATGATCTGAGCCGGGAAGGGCGCGATGCCGGAATGCCGATATTGGACGAGGGCCACAACGTATCCTCTCAACGCCAGCTTAGAAAGGGTGGGAATCTGGAAATATACATCCTGTTCCATCCAGGCAGAACCCTGTACGAAAACCACACAGGGGCAGACCATTTCCGGTTGGTTGCGCGTAAAGGGCTGTAGGATTTGCAGATGGAGGGGAATATTTTGAATTCGGGCATATTCCACATCATTCAGGTAGCGCACGCCCGGCTCATCTCCGGTGGATTGGATGACTTGTGCACCCTCCACCTCCTGCATATACTCCGGAAACTCTTCATAGGTCCATTCTTTTACTTCCATGCTTTGCTCCTATCTGCCCGCATCGGCGGGCAATGAAATCAGGGAGGTTGAAAGCGTCCTTCTTTCAACCTTGCTCCTAT
>CANSTU010000118.1 GCA_947650005.1 uncultured Lachnospiraceae bacterium | reverse complement strand
TCTGCGCCTTCCCCGGCCCCGGACTTTTCCGGCTGGCCGTTTCCGACGCGGCAGACCGTGAGGCACACAGAGCGGGCGCTCCAGCCCGCTGCCGGTAGGGTTAAAGCAGATGGATCCCGTGGCGCTCAGCCTCTTGTGCGATTTCCTTTGGCCAGAGAGAGGATTGTACCTCCCCGATATGCGCTTTCCTTAAGAAAAACATGCAGATGCGGGACTGGCCGATGCCCCCGCCGATGGTGAAGGGAAGTTCCTCGTTGAGAACCGCCTGATGGAAAGGGAGCTCGGCGCGTTCCATGCAGTCCGCTTTCTCGAGCTGGGAAAGGAGGGCTTCCCTGTCCACCCTGATTCCCATGGAGGACAGCTCTAGGGCGATGTCCAGGACCGGGTAATAGACCACGATGTCCGCATTCAGCGCCCAGTCGTCATAGTCGGGAGAACGTCCATCATGCCGCTGGCCTGACTCCAGCAAATCTCCGATCTGCATGATGCAGACGGCGCCCTTGGCCTTTGCGATATAATACTCCCTTTCTTTGGGCGTATAATCCGGGAACATATCTTCCAATTCCTGCGTGGTGATGAAGAAGATATCATGGGGAAGGATTTCTTCTATGTAGTCGTACTGGATGGACATATATTTTTCCGTTTTACGCAGTACCTTATAGACGATGCGTACTACGTCCTTCAAAGTATCCAGATTACGCTGCTGTCTGGTGATGATCTTTTCCCAATCCCATTGATCCACATAGATGGAGTGGATGTTGTCGGTGGTTTCATCCCGACGGATGGCGCTCATGTCCGTATACAGCCCTTCTCCTGTGGAAAATCCGTATTTTTTCAGGGCATAGCGTTTCCATTTGGCAAGGGATTGGACGATCTGCGCTTCGTAGTCTTCCTGTTCCAGAATGCCGAAGGATACGGGACGTTCCACGCCGTTTAAGTTGTCGTTCATACCGGATGCGGGATCTACGAAAAGAGGGGCGGATACCCGCAGTAGGTTCAGACGTTCGGCCAGCAGTTTCTGGAAAAAGTCTTTTACGGTTTTGATTCCGATCTGCGTATCGTGCAGGGAGAGCGCAGACTCATATTGTCTGGGAATAGTGAGATGCTCCATGTTAATAACCAGCCTTTCCATAACCTGCAAACTTCATTGCGTATGTAGTGCGCTATGCTGCAGGTATAAAGTTGCGTTTCATTCTTTCCTATCATAATGCAGGGGGATGAGGATGTCAAGATTTTGCGATCCTGTTACGACATTCCTGTTTTTGGCCGTTGTATTTCTCACCCCAGCCAAGATCCAGCTAGGAGGGGGAAGTAACGTTTGGTCTGCGTGAAGAGGCTTTGCAGCTCTGGTATGGCAGGTTTTTGATGAGAGGAGGATCCGGGAAGGTGGGAGGATTTTTCCGGTATCCCTGCAAAATATTCGCCCATCGTTCATTATATAATATCATTATTTAAATATATTTATAACAAATTATTGTTTACACTAGAAAAATATATGATTTGATATTGCCAAGATGAATTCATTTGTGTATAATCCATTTGTAAAGCCATAGATTCGTCAGAATCGGAATAGGTATTTTCCGATTCTGCTGTTTTCTATAGAAAAATAAGGGGAAATTCCTGAAGAGACGACGGAAAAAGGGGCATTTGAGGCAGATGGAAATAAATGTTTAATTGTAATATATTATACATATTTTAAAATATTCATAGATTCATGGAAGGCTCAGATTTGTTGCCAGAGTGGATACTCGGATGGGGCTGTCAAATCCTGAAGGAGAAAAGGGGATTTGCATTTGCGCAGTTCTGCGGGAGAACTGTTAGGAGATAATCGGTTTCTTTTGTTTCGATACATATCATAATTCTTTATTCTGTTATATTTAGCTATCGAAGGCGAAAGTAAGACTTCATTTCTATACAGTTCCCAAAGACAGTTCCCAAAGGGAAAACGTATTTTGCAGTAGGTGTGCGGCTCGTTTTGCGCGCGTAGAAAAACGGGCTGGCTGTAGGATTTTAGGGAGAGGAGTGACAAGAAGATTGATGGAAGAAATAGCCTCCTGGCAGTGGGAGCTGCTTTTCAGAATTATGATTGCCTGTATTTTGGGAATTGTAATCGGCCTGGAACGGAAAAACCGGAATAAGCTGGCAGGAGTGAGGACCCATGCCATTGTCGCATTCGGCGCGGCCCTGATTGTGGTGGTGTCCAAGTATGGGTTTGCGGATATACCCAACTATGACGCATCCAGAATAGCATCCCAGATCGTGAGTGGGATCGGTTTCCTGGGGGCCGGAATCATCATCGTCCGCAACAACAGCTCTGTGAGCGGGCTGACCACGGCAGCAGGACTTTGGGCGACCGCAGGCGTGGGAATGAGCATCGGCGCGGGACAGTATTTTTTATCCATTTCCAGCGCAGTGCTGCTGATCTGCCTGCAGATCGCCATGCATAAAATCGGTTTCCTGTCGAATGAGCCCTATGTCTGCAAAGTGAAAATGACGCTCAAGGGGTCCATGGACAAGGTTGACCAGGTGAAGGAGTTCATCCAGAAGGAAAAGATCGTTATAAACGTGATAAAATTGAATAAATTGAGCGACGAAACCGTCAAGGTGGAAATGGATCTGCTTTTCCCGGCGAAATGCAATAAGATGAAATTCATTGAAGGGTTGGCGGATAAAGAGTATATTCTTTCCATTTCCGCTTAAGATGCAGCGTCTTCGTCTTAAAAGAGGAGCAGACAACACGCCATGATCACGGGCTGATGAAGCATATAGATCAGCAGGGAATGTCGTCCAAGAAACTCCAGGGGGCGGCAAAAGGATTTCTCCAGAAAAGCCGGGCGGACAATACTGGAAGAATAGTATCCGCTCCAGAAGAGAAAGATCCAGGGCAGCAGAGAAAAATAGTCCGTGGAGTAGAATCCGGGCCAGGGAAACCCGAGTATCATCATGGGAATGCCTTGATATAGGAATCCGGGCAGGGAACACAGACGGATGGATTCAAATCCCAAGCTGCCGGACGGGACGTTGCGGGTGAGAAAAAAGAGGACGAGGCAGCAAAGCAGCCCTGCGGGTGCGGAGATCCGGGAAAGCAGGGGAGAGGCCAGTGCGGTTAATAGCACCGCAAGGCCGTAAAAGCTGAGTACGCCCATGATGACGACGGAATCCGGCATGACCAAGGCGGTGACGGCGGTAATCAGAAGGCCGCAGCCGGAAAGGATCAGTCCCCTCCGAAGCTGTCTGCCAGTGCCGGAACGGCTAATGCCCCGACAGTAGCCGGACAGGAAGAGAAAGGTCCAACAGATGCTTTGCTGCCAGAGATAACCGGGGAGCCCGCGATAGCCGGGAAGCTGGCGGTGATAGAGATAGACCAGGTCATAGGCGGCGTGGTAGGCGATCATACTGAGCAGCGTTATCCCGCGCAGCCCGTCCAAAAGGGAGAGACGTTTTTGAGCGTTCACAGGAGACCTCCTTGTGTGTCCGGATTCGGCCGTTTTCGCAGAAGCGCGCGGAAAACGATACATAGAAACAGGGACAGGCTGATTGCGCTAACGAGAATACCCGCGGTAAGACCGGCGGGGCGGTAGCGCATTTGTATGGTATGCTCTCCGGCCCCCAGCGGGATGCGTGGGAAAGCGTCGGCAAAGAGCGAAGGGACTATTTTTTCCCCATCCACAAGGATGGTCCAGCCCGGTTCGTAGGGCATGCTGAGGATCAGTTCGCCGGTTTGCTCCGTTTGGATATGGCCGTCTATCCGGGTGGAATCGAAGGAATCAACCGCCATGGGGACGGAGCCGAGGGCAGAGATCATGGCGTCCAGCACCTGATAATCCAGACGGTAGACGCTCAGCTCCAGGTTGTTGCTGTCCTCGGAGTGAAGGGAAATTGTTTCTCCGGAATCATGCCATCCCAGGTCACAGATATAGTGGTGCTTTAATTTCTCAAAGGTCTGCGATTCTCCTGCGGATTCCATTTTCAGGGTATCCACCCTGGTGTTGCCCACCCAGGCATAGTAATGCCCGGGGTTCTCTATGGATATGATGGTGGATGTGGAGTCGCTGCCTGCTCCGGCGCTGATAAAAAGGCTCCCTTCCATACCAAGGGCGGCTGCCATATGGTTCTGCCGGTCAAGCGGGTTGGCGGCCTCCTGCTCCATTCCGTGTTCCAATGCGTTACCGAGGACCGGATCCGTTTCCATCCAAAAGCCCAAGGGCAGAGAATATCTGCATCGATACAGATAGACTTCCCCGTCCTGGCCGGTCAGCTCATAGAGCTGGGAATCCTCCGTCGCGGAGCGGGAAAACAGGTAGCGGACGGACAACAGGGAGGAGGTGAGCGGCGTAGCGCCGTCGAAACAGTAGAAAACTTTACTATGGCTCATTCCCAGGGTTTCATACAGTTCTTCCACATGGCCGTTTGCGGTGGAGGAAAACAGGGATGCGGTGGGATAGCCGATCAGCGTTCCGTCGTTTTTGGTGCGCCGTTCCTTCTTCTCAAACCGGAAAAAATCGGGATCTTCTTCACGGATGCGTTCCGCCAGGGCGGCATAGCTGTCATTGTCTTTCAGATAGTTGCTTCGGCTGGTAACCGAACAGCTGGTCTGGTACATGTTGACGGTGGACTCTGCGGTGACGAGCAGCAGGAGGGCGGAGAGAAGAAGGGCTTTTTTACGAGTCTCTTTTCCCTGGTTCTGCCTGGAAGCCGTTTCTTGAAAAACGGACTTCCCTTTGCGGTGAAGATAGAGAAAGGCGCCATAGAGACACAGAAAGGCGGCCGTGAGAAGAAACGATTCCACGGGAAAGGCTTCTTGGCCCTCCATGAGTTTTTCAAAGAGAAGCACCCCGCCCAGGGAGAGACAGAAGGCGGAACCGATCATTTGGAAGGAGCATTCCTGGATGCGCAGCAGCGCTTCACAACACAGAGTGAGCAGCAGGAAAATGTAAAGGAAAGACTGCCTGCAGGGGAGGGAATCCGGGTAGTTCATCCCATGCCAAATGAAATTCGGAATGTTGGCGGCAAAGCTCACCAGCAGAAGGGCGAGCAGGCCGAACCGGGCCGCCTTTTCTCGCAGAGGAATCTTTCGGTTTGCCAGATAGAGGGGAACCAGGAGGAAAACGGCTACGCCGCAATACAGGTTAGGCCAGTGATCCAGCCCGGTTTCCACGGCCACATTGATGCAATGTCTGGCGAGCATGTCTATCGTGGTAAAATAGAATTTTAATTCTTCCGGAAAGCGGAACTGAGTGAATTTCGTCAGCTTCAGGGCGGCCAGTTCCGGAATCAGCAGGACGGCGGCCATTCCTCCAGCCAGACCGGAAAAGAGCGCAAAGCGCAGAAAAATAAGCGGGACCTGGCCCAAGGTTTTACGATGGGTAAATAAAAGGAGCGCGAAGTACAGGACCAGGAAAATACAGACCATGATGGAAATATAATAGTTGGAAAGGATGCACAGGGCGAGGCTAATGCAGTACAGCTTGTATTTGCCTTCGGATACCAGCCGTTCCAGGCCCAGCGCGATCAGAGGAAAGAGAAAAATGCAGTCCAGCCACATCACATTCCAGTTATAGGCTGCCAGGTAGCCCGATAGGGCATAAAAGACGGCAAAGGGAACCAAAGCCAGGCTTTCGCTATGAAAATGCCTGCTTAAATACCAGGAAAAGGTAAAACCGCAGAGGCCGATTTTCAAGATGACTAGATAAGACATGAATTCGATGAGATAGGCATCGGGAAACAACAGCATGAGCCAGTTAAAAGGGCTGGCCATATAGTAGGCATACAAAGCGACGAAATTGGAGCCGATCCCCACGTTCCAGGAATAGAACAAGCTGTCGCCACTGCGGAGCTTATGCAGCATTTCAGATAGGAAGGGAACATACTGGTGATACATGTCGGAATGCATGAAACTCCAGTCGTCAAAGGGGAAAACCCCATTATATATGAAAATTCCCAGCATGACGGAAAAGGGAATGAAAAAGGAAAGCAGGTATACGGCATTGCGCCTAAGATAAGCCCTGCCATGATCCACCATATGGGATATGCCAGCTTTAACGATTTGCATGAAAATAATACCTCCCTGTCTGTTCATGAGCTGCTATGATTCCCGTACCATTCTAGCCATAAGGATTTGGACTGTCAAGACAAGGGGGAAGAATTCACAAATTTTAAGGAATGAACGCTCGCGCCTGAATGGTTCAGCGGCCCCGCAGCCCTCCTTCCCAGCTGCTTCCTAATACCCGGCAGGGATGTCAGGCATGGAGCGTTCCAGGAGGGGCTTGGCGGCCGTACCATGTTTTTGAACGCCATCGCGCCAGGCATTCCGATGAGCCCAGGACGCTTCCCTCTCGAGCAATGGCTCTCCAGGGAAGCA
>CANSTU010000117.1 GCA_947650005.1 uncultured Lachnospiraceae bacterium | reverse complement strand
TTCCAGGACGGCTGCCCCCCAGGTGAGACCGCCTCCGAAGCCGGCCAGCACCACTTTATCGCCCCGCTTTAGCTGGCCGGCCTGGTTCATCTCATCCAGCAGAATCGGGATTGTTGCCGCCGAGGTATTCCCATATTTCTGAATATTCATGGGGAATTTATCCATTGGCTCCCCCAATCGCCTGGCTACCGCTTCTATAATCCGCTCATTGGCCTGATGCAGAACATAATACCGAATTTCTTCCGTTTGGATCCCCTGCCGCTCCAAAAGCTGCTTGATGCATTCCGGCACTTCCCTCACCGCAAACCGGAACACTTCCCGCCCGTCCATGGAAGTATAGCCAAATGCCGGCGTCCTTTGCGTCAGGAAATTCCCTCCGGAACGGGCCGTGCAGGTAAGCACATGCCCGCGGCTTCCATCCGCTCTCATGACCCCATGAAAGAACCCTTCTTTCTCTTCTTGCACCACCACAGCCCCTGCGCCATCCCCGAAGAGGATGCACGTCTCCCGGTCTTCCCAGTCCGTTATCTTGCTCAGATCATCCGCACCGATCACCAATATTTTCCGGAAAACGCCCGAAGATAGAAAACTATTGGCTGTCTGCAGAGCAAACAGAAAACCGGAGCATGCAGCGCTGATATCAAATGCGGCCGCATTTACCGCCCCAATTCGTCCCTGTACCTCACACGCCCCGCAGGGAAAACAGTTTTCCGGCGTTGAAGTGGCCATCAAGATCAGATCCAGTTCCTCCGGCCGAACCCGTCCGTTCTCACAGGCCCGCTTGGCCGCCTGCGCCGCCATATCCGATGTTCCTGCCCCTGTCGTCAGATACCTGCTGCCAATCCCCGTCCGGGTACGAATCCACTCTTCGCTGGTTTCCACGATTCCTGCCAGATCCAGATTCGTCACCACATGATCCCCGTGGCAGGAGCCGGTTCCTACGATTCTAAACGCCATATTTCATCCCCGTCATTTCTTTTAATATTCTAATAGTTTGATGCTCAAATTATTATATACGCTCCCTCCTAATCTGTCAATATTTTTCCCAAATATTCCAGGATAACTTTATGAAAACAAGTGACAGTCCAGACACATCTGAACTGTCACGCATACAGCAAAATTAAGGATATGCCATGCTGATCGCCTCCCCTAACCAGGAGGCATACAAATCATATCCCAAGGATACGAAAACGGGCCAGGAGTCCGGGAGGGCGCAGCTTACGGCAGGCCCGCGCCCTTCCTGGACTCCTGGCGTCCTCTTCTCCCCTACGAAATCCCACGGCATGTCAAAGAACCGGCGTCGCCTTTTCCTTGACTTCCGTATCATATTCCTGCCCGGTAACCTCGGATTTCGTATAACGTTCCGTGAGCAAATCGATCAGCTGTTCCACGTCCGTGAAATTCCGCAGCGAAATCCGCTCATCCTGCACCTCAAATACATTCTTCCACCGTTCCACGGTCTTTAATTTGGCGAGTAAATCCTCCCTTGGCATCGTCGAAACAGGATACTTATGTATCACCATCATCTTTCTGGCATACCTCTTATTCGGCCGATCGATATATTCCTGCAGTTTTTCCACATTCTTTACCAACCGAACCGTTGCAATGGAATCCACGGCATGGGCGGCAGAAATACGTACAAATTTCTCCAGTCCAAAGTGGCGTTCCATCAGCTTGATATTGTCCGTAATAATATCGTTTCCGAATACCAGAAGATCAATCGTCTGAGTAATCATGAACAGCTGATCCGTCATCTCCTCAAACACGTCCGGTTTTTCACAGGATTTAACCTTCAATTGAAAATGCCTGCTTTTCTTATTGGGAATAGCCGATGGCTGAATCTTCTGATAGGCCCACAAAGTCGCCATCCTTCCTTCGGCGTATTTGACGAATTTGAACAAAACAGCGTCTGCCTTTTCCTTATCTTCCAACGAAAAACTCTGAATATCCTCATCCGGCATTTCCAGATAGGAAAAGGGCTCGTATTCCCAGCTTTGGGAAATCAGATACAATCTGTTCTGCTCATCTCCCAAGGCATCCGCCGTTACGTATTGGCTTTCCTCAGAAAGATATTTCGTATGAATCGTATCGACAATACTGTTATGAAGCCGCTTCTTAAAGCCGTTCTGTTTTGTCGGACTCCCTTCGTCCAAGACAAATCTTTTTATCGCTTGTGAATCATTCTTCATGGCGATATATACGTCGAAGCCATAATCGCCTTTGAGTAAATCACGGATTTGTTCTACCAACCGATTCTTTGGCATAATCCTTCCCCTCGTCTTCCCGTCAATTATGAACTCTTTTTTCTTTCCCGTTCTTCGGTATTTTCCCTATAAATCAGAAATACATTATCAGCTATATACTGCCGCTTGATTGTCGCGCCGTCCTCTATCGCGCCTCTGGTTATCCCTATGCATTCCTTGTTCCTGAAGTCCCGAAGCTGTGTGTCTTCAAATTGAAAGGAAACAACCTCATATCCCAAGATCGTTAAGATGGGATTTTGATAGTATAGATTCGTTTTCCACATCAATGCATACAGCATGATCATTAACAGAGCGAACACAGCCAAACCTCTTAAGGTGCCGATCTCGTCCATAGCCATTGGAAGGACATAGGTCATAAAAAAAGCGATCCCTGAATCCGAGATTTTCTTCACATCTTTTGGCTTCTCACCCTGGCTTCTGAAATTCGCGGTCTGCAGATCCATAAAACTACGGATGCTAAGCAGGGCATACACAATCCAGATCCCACATATGAGTTCCAAAACATAAGTGAAAAACATTGGATGGTGCAAAATGTGTTGCAAGATCTCCCACTCCTGCTTCTTCAGATGATCTGACAGACTGATCAGCGGATGGATGAGTTCCCGTCTAAAATTTTTAATTGCGAGTATTAAAAACAAAGGCGCAAACGCCTGCATGATGAGTTTTCTTTTCATCGGCTTGTTTTCAGTCATTCCGCCACCTGCCTTTCCTACTTCCCTGTCAGATCATAGCTTTCCCCGATCATCCGCTTGATCTCCCTTTCCGGTATGCTCCCGTCCAGGATCAGGGAATTCCAATGCGTCTTATTCAGATGATATGCTGGAATGACCGACTCAAATGCATCCCGCCAAAAATCTCTCCACTGCGGATCACATTTTACATTGACCCACACCTTCCCGTCCTTATTAAAAATCCAGGCGAACACCCGCCGGTTTTTCCGGTGGCGCATGACACACCAATTCGGATCATGGAAAGGATAGTCTTCGCAGACATCCGGATAGGTAAGGCAATGGGCTATTACCTGTGCTCTTTCCGTCATGGCTGTTCCCCGTCTGCACCTTGCTGCGCTTCTTCCCTCCATCCCTTACACACATCCACCCACTGCTTCGATCCGGAGTAGGCCTCCAATTCGTCCATGGTCACCTCGATGGCGCTGTTGCTGCTGCCGCAGGCAGGAAATACGGTGGCAAACCGCCTCAGGGATTCATCCAAATATACTTCCACGCCGGGATTGACCGCAAAGGGACATACGCCTCCCGTGGCATGGCCGATCCGTCCCTCGACCTCTTCCGGCGGAATCATCTTTGCTTTTGTGCCGAACCTGGCTTTGTACGCCGCATTATCGATCCTCGCATCCCCTGCCGCCACGATGAGCACATCCTTGTCCTTCTGCGCAAAGGAAAGGGTCTTCGCAATCCGCGCCCCTTCGCATCCCAACGCCTGCGCCGCCAGCTCTACCGTAGCGCTGGATACATCGAATTCCAGAATCCGTTCCTGCGCATTCCACCGTTTCATATATTCCTTCACTTTATCAATTGCCATCTTTGCTCCCATCTGTGCGCCTTGGCATGCATACAAATCAACATGGATAGCCGCATTTGCCTATATCGTGTATAGGCAAGTAAAGCAGATTATCAAGGTAATCTCATCTGCGTGCAGGGCACGCGCTCCAATTGGGGAGCTCTTATCCCTTTTCATGTCGCAGGGCATGCCGGCGATACTTATCCTTTTTACAATTTGATATTTTTCAGTGCATTCGCAAAGGCGTTGTTTACCGGTTCGGACGCCTCCTGCCTTTGCTTTTGCAGGTATTTGGCCACGTCCTTTTTGGACACCCCCGCGCCTTCTTTTTTCCTGCGCTCCTGGAAGCTGGACAAGCGTTCCCTGTGGCCGCACGCACAGACAAAAGACGCATTTTCTCCTTTTCCCACCATTTCCATGCGTTTATGGCAGACTGGACAGCGGGCGTTCGTCGTCCGGGAGATTGTCTCCCGATAGCCGCACTCCCGATCCTGGCACACCAGCAGCTTTGCGTTTTTCCCGTTCACCGCCAGCATACGTTTCCCGCAGTTCGGACACTTCTTATTTGTAAGATTGTCATGGCGGAACGCGCCCTCTTCCCTCCGAATCTCTTCGATCAGGCTCTTCGTATAGTTCCTGATTTCTCCCATGAAAAGGCCGCTGTCCAAACGCCCTTTGGAAATCTCATTGAGCTTCAGCTCCCATTCTGCCGTCAGCTCCGGTTTCCTCAAGTCCTCCGGAACCAGCTGCAGAAGCTGTCTGGCTTTGGAAGTGAGAAAAATTTCGCTGCCCTTTTTTTCCAGTAAAAAGCTGTTGAACAACTTCTCTATGATATCCGCCCGCGTCGCCACCGTGCCCAGCCCGCCCGTCGCCCCCAGGATCTTTACCATCCGGGAATCCTGCGTCTCCAGATACCGAGCGGGATTCTCCATGGCGGAAAGCAGAGTGGCTTCAGTGAACCTGGCCGGCGGTTTCGTCCTGCCTTCCCGCAGGGACGTCTGCGGCCTTTCAAACGCCATCCCTTCTTCCAGTGACGGAAGAGCCTGCTCTTTTCCGTCCCAGTCCTCCTCTTCCTCATCAAAGGGACGGTCATAAGCATCCTTCCAGCCGCTTTGTACCATCCGCCGTCCTCTTGCCGTAAAGCGCTCCCCGCCGACGCATGCCTCCACCTCCGTCTCCTCATAGACACAAGGCGGCAGCAACATGGCCAAAAACCGCCTCACCACCAAATCATAGATCCTTCGCTCGTCCGTGGACATGGCGGACAGCTGCACATACTGTTCGGTTGGAATGATCGCATGATGGTCGGAGACCTTTGCATTATTTATAAAGGGAAGCTTCCCGGAAATCCTGGTACGCCGCACCCTCCCTGCCAGCGCCTTATAGGGACCGATGGAAACAGCATCCAGCCGTTCCGGCAGGGTGGATACGATATCATCCGTTAAATATCTGGAATCCGTCCTGGGATAGGTTAACACCTTATGCGTCTCGTACAGACTCTGCATGAAGTTCAGCGTCTGTTTCGCGGAATAGCCGAACCGTCTGTTGGCATCCCTCTGCAGTTCCGTTAAGTCATAGGGAAACGGCGGTGCGACGCTTTTTTCCTTTCTGTCCACCCGATCGATCTGCAGAATCCCTCCGGACGCCTTTCGCACGATTTCCTCCGCCCGTTCTTTAAAAAATGTCCTGCCTCCCCCGCTTTGCATGTCCTTCCAGGTATAGGCCACCCCTTGGGCCTGTGCGATGACCGTATAGTAGGGCTGGGGAACGAACTCTTTGATCTCCTGCTCCCGCTTTGCGATCATGGCAAGGGTTGGCGTCTGCACCCGGCCGCAGGACAGCTGGGCATTGTACTTACAGGTCAGCGCCCGGGTAGCATTGATCCCCACCAGCCAGTCTGCTTCCGCCCGCGACACAGCGGCATGATACAGGTTATCATACTCCTTCGCATCCTTCAGATGGGCAAAGCCCTCCCGGATGGCCTTATCCGTCACCGATGAGATCCAGAGCCGCCTGCAAGGTTTACCGTTATGCGCCTTCTTCAGGATCCATCGGGCCACCAGTTCTCCTTCCCGTCCCGCATCGGTGGCGATCACGATATCTTTCACATCCCTGCGCCCAATCAGGGACTCCACGATGCGGTACTGTTTCCCGGTCTGTGGAATCACCTTTGTTTTCAGCCTTTCCGGCATCAGAGGAAGCGCCTCCAGCTTCCATTCCTGGTACTTCTTGTCATAATCCTCCGGATCCTGCAGCGTGACCAAATGGCCCAGCCCCCAGGTGACAATATACCGGCTGCCTTCCAGCATGCCGTTTCCCTTTTCCGCACAGCCCAATACGCGGGCAATATCCCTTCCCACAGAAGGTTTCTCTGCAATTACCAGGGTTTTCATTTTTGCTCCCATCTGCCCGCTTTAGCAGGCATACAAATCAGGGAAATTGAAAATTTAAATTGTCAAGAAAATATTATTTTTCAAGAAATTTTTAATTTTCAATCTTCCTCTCATTCTGCCGCCGCCAGACGGCTTTCCATTGAAGGGCACGTTGGTGCTTTTAATGCCCTTCCCAACGTCATGCCAAACGCATGAATATCTCGGCTGCCACCAGCTTTCTTGAAGCTCCGGCCCATACATACTATATAGATCCGCCGGAATCATCTTACCATATAGGAGCCGATTTTTCCACTTTAGATTCTTTGGAGAAAGGCAGGATGAGCGCATGAATGATACGGCGTCCCCTTAGGCATCCTCCAACCGCCTGCATCCTTCGTACCCGATAGGGCCTGCCAGAAGAGGGGCGTCCCGGAAAGGGCGTGGAATCCATCCCCTGTTTTGGAACACATTTCGCGCCATGGAGATGAGACCTGCTTCCCTGGAGAGCCATTGCTCGAG
>CANSTU010000116.1 GCA_947650005.1 uncultured Lachnospiraceae bacterium | reverse complement strand
AGCAGGCGCCCAATTCAAGATCGGGAAATCTTAAGTTTCACGCTTTCTCCCGTTTACCCGCTTTAGCAGGCGCCCAATTCAAGATCGGGAAATCTTAAGTTTCACGCTTTCTCCCGTTTGCCCACTTTAGCAGGCACTCAATTCAGGATAGGGAAATCGTAGATTTTACGCTATATCCTCCGGACACAGCAGTAAAACCTGTTTTACCCCGTACACCCGCTCCAGCGCGTCCTTCAGCTGTCCGGGCAGTTCCCCGTCCAATTCCATGTACATACAGGCGGCCTTCCCGTCGGCAGAACGCTTCACCTGCATGTTCCCTATATTGATGCGATACGCATACAGAATCGCCGTTATACCCGCGATCACCCCCGGTTCATCCGTGTGCCGCGTAGCCAGGATGGGCCTCTCCCCCGAAAAGGTGACCTCCACGCCGTCCAGTTCGGTGATGCACACACTCCCGCCGCCGATGCTGCATCCGGTCATAGTGAACCGCCTGCCGCGCTTGGTAGTTAACTCCATGGATACCGTGTTGGGATGGACCGCTCCCAAATCCGCCGGAACGAATACCGCCTCCAGTCCAGCCTGCTCTGCCAGCGCATAGGCCTCCTTGAGCCTTTCGTCATCATATCGGATCCCCTGGATCCCCGCCAGAAGCGCTTTGTCCGTTCCATGTCCCGCATAGGTTTCCGCAAAAGAGCCGTGCATATAAAATACCGCTTTTCTCACGTCCTCCCCGCATAAGTGTCTGGCTACCAATCCAAGTCGGGCCGCTCCCGCCGTATGGCTGCTGGAAGGGCCCACCATGATGGGCCCTATGATATCGAATACGCCGTATTGCTTCATGAAATGACCTCCTTGCTGCCACACAACTGTTTCTTTAGCAATCCTTCTTTTTCCAAAAAAGGAGATAGATACTCCGATCTTTTGATCTGCCAGACCCTTCTCTACCCAACGCCAGAACCACGCTCTTCCGTCATTATGATTATATCCAATCCCATATTTATAATCAATCCCCGGCCCAAAATGACCGGGGATTTTCTCAATCCATATTTCGATTAAACTTCTATTAGCACTTCAAATGATCGCGTTTTCTCTCTAGCGCAACACTATCCAAACCAGGCTAAAGAAAGGCTCTCATCAATGGTGAAAATTCGTAAACTTTACCGGTTCCTTTTCCGGCAGACCCAAATTCTCTCTGCCCCATTGGATGGACTTCATCAAAAATGCCATGTTTCTGCCCAAAGTACGCATGGTCTGCAGGCCCTCTTCATCCTCCAGCACTTCTTCAGCAGAGCCTCCATGCACCATGTTCCAATACTGGCTGGTGGCGATGGGCATGCTATTTATGGAAAAATACTTGTTCAGCACGTCGAATGTAGCAGTGTTTCCGCCGCGCCTGCAGGTGACCACGGCCGCGCCCACCTTCATCGTCTTATCGATATTGAAGGTACTGAAAAACAATCGATCCATAAAGGAGATGGCTCCGCCTGCAGGTGACGCATAGTATACCGGCGAGCCGATGACAAAAGCATCCGCTTCGGCCAGTTTGGAGGCTATCTCATTGACAACATCGTCAAACACACACTTGCCGAGCTCACGACATTTACGGCAGGCGATACAGCCGCGAATATCCTTATTACCCACATGGACGATTTCAGCCTCGATGCCTTGGCTTTCCAAGGTATTCGCCAATTCCGTCAGCGCGGTGAATGTACAGCCATTTGCCCTGGGACTTGCGTTGATTAATAAAGCTTTCATGCTCATTCCTCCTCACATCTTGTTTCCAAGCTCTTCATTGGTCAAAACCTGCTGCCTAGGAAGGCTGTCCCCGACTGGGAAGCGTCCAGGGCTCGTCATAAAGCCCAGTCTCAGTGCGCCCAAACATATTCTGGCCTTCCTTCCATCGGGGCCGGAGCAGGCCGCTTCCGTCTACAAAGGAGTGCCCTGGCGGGAGTACAGATGGATATTTATCCATTCTTTGCAGCAGCAGCAGTAAGCTTCGCCGCCTAGCGGAAGCTTTTCACCCAGTTCACCAAGGAGTCGTGCCAAACATTTTCCATTACTTCCCGGTGCATCCGTTCGGTCACCGGGCCGTTCTTTTGCATTTTCTCCAGAATCGCTTCCTGGAGCTGGGCAACGCTCATCTCTTCATAGGTCTTGGGTGCGTTGGCTGCAGTATCTTTTTTTATAGGAGCTTCCGTTTTATCGGCTTTTTCTGTCCCGTCTGCCTCTGCAAGGGAAAGCTTGCTGCCGTTTTGTATCTCCTTCGCCAAATTTGTATTGTTCAAACCGGCATGTGAATCCGTTTTACTCTCCAGTTTCTGTCTTCCCTCCACGGCACTTTGCGTCCCGTTCCCCGGAATTTCCTGATCTTTTCCGGCATCCTCCGAACGCTCTCCAGTCTGGATGGCTTCGAAAACCTTCTCCGGCCCCTCTGCCCGCGCCTGTCGTTGTGACAGGTTCGAAATCTGGTTCTCCTTCTTGCCCGCTCCTTCTTTATCCTCCTGCTGATTGCAGGCCCTGTTTGCAGTACCGCTTCGTTCCTTCGTCTGAAGAAAGCCTTCCGTCTTTTCCCCTTCCATCGCAGGCCGCCAGATTCCTCCACTGTTTCCCCGCACGCGGATCTGGATGCGTCCGTCCTGCACGGACACCGTCTCTCCTGACAGGGCGTCGGTATAGGCGGCCGCTCCTCCTGCCGGCAGGGACAGCTGCGCTTCGTTATCGTCATTGTTCACAGCCACGATCACGCTCTCCCCGTCAAGGTTCCTGGAAAAGGCAAACTGGCGGTTGGTCAGAACCAGTTCCGCATAATCTCCATAGGAGAGCGCCTTTGTCCCCTGGCGGATCTTGCCTAGAGCCGCCACCAGACGGGTGCAGGGATTTTTTTCTACCGCATCCGCATAATCCGACAACGTCAAAGCAGGGCGCAGGGAATCGTCCGAGAAACGTTCCTTCGCTCCTTCGATGCCGAATTCCGATCCATAGTAAATAGAAGGGATTCCCGGCAGAGTATACAGCAGGATATGAACCGGCGTATAATGTTCTTTGCATGTGAGCTTCGTATAAATCCGCTCCACATCGTGATTGTCCACGAAATTGTACAGCTTCAGGCCTTCCGGCCGATTTCCTCCCATTCCGTAAAGCCGTTTCACCGTATGGGCGATCTCAAAATAGTTGTGGTCGTTGTGTCCGGAATACAGGGCTTTATGGAGATGGTAATTGGTCACCGAATGCAGGGTTCCTTCGTTCACCCAGCGGGTATAATCCCCATGAATCACCTCTCCCATGAGCCAGAAATCCGGGCCGATTTCCCCAGCCGTGCGGCGAAGGGCCTTCATATATTCAAAGTCCAACACATCAGCAGCATCCAGACGGATCCCATCGATGTGGAATTCCCTGGCCCAGAAACGGATCACGTCGCAGATATAGTCCCGCACCGCCGGATTATGCTGGTTCAGCTTGATGAGAAGATTGTACCCTCCCCAGTTTTCATAGGAAAAGCCGTCGTTATACTCGTTGTTTCCATAGAAATTCACATTGCAGTACCAGTCTTTATAGGCCGATTGCTCGCGGTTTCGTTTGATGTCCGTAAAGGCGAAGAAATCCCTCCCCGTATGGTTAAACACACCGTCCAGGATCACGCGCACGCCCTGTTTATGGCATTCCTCCACAAAAGCGGCTAAATCCTCATTCGTTCCCAACCGGCTGTCCAGCTTCTTATAATCCGTGGTTTCGTAGCCATGGCCCACGGATTCAAACAGAGGCCCGATGTAGAGGGCATTGCATCCGATTTCTTTCATATGGGATATCCATGGAATCAATGTATTGAGCCGGCTGACCGGCTCCCCATAGGGGTTTTCCTTCGGTGAGCCGGTCAGCCCCAACGGATAAATGTGATAAAATACAGCTTCATCATACCATGCCATTTGTAACACCTCGTCCTTATACTCCTGCATATTGCAGGCTGTGCCTGCGATACTGCCACCATGAGAATTTGAAACAACGTTTCAATCCTCTCTTACTCTTTGTCATACCTTTGGCTTGTCAAATCATTCTGGCCGCCCCATCTGCTGCTGCAAGCCGTCTTCAACACGGCATTTCCCACGCTTCACGAATCCTGGCCAGACGATCCGCGATTCATTCGGGACGTTTATATTTCTCGGTCCGTTCGTCCGCAATGACGCCTTCATAGTTCATGCCGAACGCAAAATCATACCTATGGCCTTCGCTGTCCTGATAGCATTCCATGTCAAAGGCCACGTCTTCCGCCTGTTCCTCCACGGTCTCCATGTTCGCAGGCATCTGGATCGGCAACAGTCCGGAGGGCTCGAACCGGCCGGAAAGGACGTCCAGCACAGCGCAGGGAGATACGCCGAATTCTACGATAATCGCATCCGCGTAGGGCTCCAGTTCGCCCATTACCGCCGGATTTCTCACGGTCATGGAAACGATCACCGGCTTTTCCCCCATCTGCTGCCTGGCACGGATCACCAGATCCAAATCCTCCTCATTGGCCGCCGTATTGCTCTTTCCCCGGTAAGAACGGTTCGTAAAGCTCTCCAGGGGATCCCCGCCTGCCAGGCTCACCGCCCTGGCGTGCTCCGCTGTATAGGGGCGGTACTGGAGGGTTATGGGCACATACCCGTTTCCGCCCGTTTCCCGATCCTCCGGGCTGTAGCCCACGGAAATGGGAGACTCGATGAAGCAGAGCGCCGCATCCGCATCCTCCGGCCGTTCCACCACCTCAAAATAGTCCGCCGCCGCCCGCCTTCCTCCGGGCGTAACCACCCGGTCTTCCGTCATACCGCTCATGAAATTCCGGTAAGGGCGGATATGGCGGTTGGGAATATAGACCCGCATCTTTTCGCGCAGGGGCAGCACATGATTCTTATTTTTCAACAGGACGATGGAACGCAGCTGGGATTCATAGCCCCGGGCCACATAGGCGGGATTGCCCACCGTCTCCAGGGAATGTTCCAGATCCAAATAGGGATTTTCAAATAATCCAGTGCGGAAAATATTTTTCAGCAGCCGCACCGCCGAACGCTCAAAACGCTTCCGCATGGCCTCATGGCCATATTTGGCGCACCCCATCCGGTAAGCCTCCAACACCGGAGCCGCATCATTGTTGCCTCCGAACTGATCCACGCCCGCTTCCAGGGCCTTCAGATGACGCTGTGCTTCGGTAAGGTTTTCCACGCCCCAACATTTTCCCGCAAATTCTTCCTCCGTTTTTCCCTCGTCACGGGTAATCCCCCAGTCCGTACAAACCACGCCGTCATACCCGAGTTCCTCCCGAAGTAAATCCCCTATCAGATATTTGCTGAAGGAATTCCCCACGTTTTCTCCATTTTTCTGATCCTGTCCGTAAGAAATGGTGTAATAGGGCATCACCGCGCTGGCGCAGCCCGTTCCGCCCTCCAAGGCAAACGCCCCCTGAGTAAAGGGCTTTAAATGCTCCGCGAAATTTCCACCCGGATAGACCGCAAATTTTCCATAGCCGTAATGGGCATCCCTGCCCGCCTCGCAGGGGCCGCCTCCGGGGAAATGCTTCACCATGGCGTTTACGCTGTCCTCTCCCCAGCCGTCTTCGCTGCCTTCCGTGGTCTGGAAACCATCGCAATAGGCCTTGGCCATGGCGCAGGCTAACTGCGTATGTTCCCCGAAGGTATCCGAAAACCGCATCCAACGGGGCTCCGTGTTCAGATCGATCTGGGGCGACAGTGCGGTAGCAATGCCCAGAGCCCTATATTCCTTGGAACCCATCTTCCCGAAATCCTTGACGATCTGTGGATCAAATGTAGCCGTAAAGCCGATTCCATTTGCCCACTTGGAAATGGGTTCCCCGGCTGCCGCCATATATTCCGCGTCCGAGCCCACTCCATGCCTGGGATCCGAGCTGTTGTTGGCGGGAATTCCAAAACCAATGCCTTCCGCCAGCGCCTGCAGAGCGTTGTTCCACTTGACCGCCGTTTCCGTATCCTGCAGTCCTGTGACCAGCACATGGCGCACCCGGTCCTCCTCCAGAAATTTTATCTGCTGGTCGGTCAGTTCCCAAGGTTCTGCGCCGCTTTCCTGGAAACTCAGTCCCCCATAGGTGCCCCCGAAAGGCCCAGTCCCCTTGGCAGGCACCATCTGATGGGCGCTGTAGAGCATCAGCCCGGCGATATCCTCCACGGAAAGGCGGGCCGCCAGATCTTCCGCCCGCTCCTGGGCAGACAGACGCCAGTCTTCATAGGGAACCAGTTCTCCTGTCCCCAGGAAATCCTTAAAGGCGAGGCCGTCCTGAATGATCACGCCCACCCGGCTCTCCTGCGCAAGGCCCAGCGTCTTCCCGCCTTCATTATGGATCAGACGGAATCCGTCCTTCCTCTCTTCCTTCCATTTATTTTCCATATAAGCCTTTCTGCCCGCTTTAACGGGCGTAAATTTACGGGTAAAAATGGCTATCACGCCGCTTTTTCATCATTTTCCCACAAATACCATCACGCTCCTGGGACGGATCCTAAAGCAGCCTTCTTCCACCTTCCGCCTTCCCTGCTCCGCATCCCAGGTATCCACCTCCAGCTCCCAGCACATGGATGCAGGAAGGTCGGGGAGCCGCACCGTGAGCTCCTCCCAATAGGCATTGGAGGCCACATAGACCGCCTCCGGCCCGTTCTCCGGATCCTGCCCGGCAAACATGACCCCCATGTACCGGTCGTAGTCCTCATACCGTCCCTGCCAGGGCAAAACCCCGTGGAAGCTCACATCCGGCAGGCCATAAGCGCCGTCGCTC
>CANSTU010000115.1 GCA_947650005.1 uncultured Lachnospiraceae bacterium | reverse complement strand
CCTGGAATGGCCTTGCGCCGATGGAGATTGTGCAGAGATATTACATCTCAATCAGCCCGGAGGCAGTTCCAGTCATTACAGTGGATCAAGGATCTGCGCTTGCAGAAATCGCGGCGGAAACCCTCCGGGCGCAGTCGGAAGAGGGACGTCTTGGTGAGAAGATAGAAGAGGAGGAGGCCCGTGCAGCAGGAGAGGAAGAAAAGCTATATAGGTTTGTAGAGACGGGTATGGCCGGCGTTACAGAATCAATCGAGGGAGAGGCGCGACGTGCCCAGCAGAGTGAAGCAGAACTGGAGAGCAGGAAGGTTGACAAGGTAGAAGGGAAACAGCTGTCGTCCAACGATTATACGAGCATTGAAAAAGAAAAAGTGCATGTAGCATATGACAAGAGCCATAGCCACGAGAACCGCTCCGTATTGGAAACAATTTCAGCGGAGCTGCTTGGGAAATGGAATTCCGCGGTAGAACATATCACTGATACGTTGAAGCATGTAACGGAAGCGGAAAGGGAAAAGTGGGATGATGCCTGGGGGAAGCGGCACAGCCATGGTAATGCGGGAGTCCTGGGGAAGATAACGCAGGCGATGCTGGACAAGCTGAATGGGATAGCGGAAGGGGCGAACCATTACGAGCATCCAACAGGGACTGGATATAAGCACATCCCGTCTGGGGGAAGCAGTGGCCAGATACTCAGGTGGAGTGCAGACGGAACAGCGCAATGGGGGAATGATAATAATACGACGTATGGAAACATGAAAGCGGCGACGTCAACAGAGGGAGGAGGAGCAGGGCTAGTGCCGGCGCCGGGAGCGGGTGCGCAGGGGAAGTACCTGAGAGGAGACGGGACGTGGCAGACGCCGCCCAATACGACATACAGCGCTGGAAACCAGATGACTATAGAAAATGGGGCAATAAAACTCAAAAATATATGTACATTAGTTACGGATTGGAATGACGCAAAAACCAATGGCTGGTATATGGGGGACAAGGCTGCCAATGCACCCAATAATGCATTAAGATGGTTTTATGGACTGGTAATTGCACATAATGATAAACATATGAGGCAGATATTATACCTATTCGCTGGAAATAACGACATTTCGGGAACGGAAAATAATAGATATGAGAGAGTCATGTATAACGGGACTTGGGGAAATTGGGTTGATACAAGTGTACATGTTGCTGTCCCAGCAAATGCCAAATTTACGGATACTACATATAATATAGCCAATAATGATACAACAACAGCGGCCGGGTATATAGCGGATGCGAGGATTGTCAGGACGCATGGAAGTGAAATCGATGCGATAAATGCTAAATTAGCTGTAAGAAAATATGAAACAGGCTATAATGATTTATCATTAAAAAATGCTTTAACCAGTTATCTTACATTTTCCAATATTCCAATTGGCGAGACAAGAATATTCTGCCTGAAAACAGCGGAAGGATATTATAACTGTAATGCAACGGCATGGAACGCTGATTGGATTAGCGGATATGCAGTTAGGGGAAGCGCAGTCATTGAGTCAATCGACGCGTATTGTTTCACGAGATTCGTCTCAAAAGGTATTGACACAGTGCTAAAAAAAATTGGGTAGTTCCAATATAAATTATAGAGATTATACTGGAAATAGTTTTTCTGCCACTATTACGAGCTTGGGGGAAAGGAGATTATTGGCTGTGGCATGATTTCATCTGATTTTTCCACCGAAGTTGATAATAATAACTCGATTTATTATTTTTCTAGTACCAGTAGCTTCACAAAAACGGAAGCATCAGGGCGCTTAACAAAAAGTAAAGCAGGAACTGGAAGGGAGCCCAGTGGAACATTTTCAGCTGTATGGAGAGTTTATTATGTCTAAGCTATTCCCAGGCAGCTCAGCATAGACTTCTTCTCGGCCAACCTGGAAAACTTTAGGAAATACGGAATCCCTGTATCGACGTACAAATTGATATCTGCTGACACAAAACCCTGTAGGCATCCAGGAGATCCCTGTTGAGCCAGGGATCCTCTATACGGTATCCATAGGTATGGACGAAGGAGCTGGCGCAGGCCGTGGCGGCGTATCCGGGCTGCAAGGTGCACTGGACATGATTGTCAAGCGCTGCCTGGACCACATCGACCAGCTTTTTACCGTCCAGATAGGCCCATACTGTTTTCCTTTTCGCTATTGAGTATATTATCAAGAATTACTTGGTACTTATTATACAACCCCATTTGGAGCAGATAAAACCATGACGGCCGTCTTGACCGGAGAAGCAGATATCGGCTTCATGGGATCGGAAGCGTCCATTTATACCTATCTGGGCGGAACGGAGGATTATGTGGTCAATTTCGCGCAGCTTACACAGCGAGCTGGAAACTTCCTGGTATCCAGGCAGCCCATCGATGATTTTTCCTGGGAGATGGTGAAAGGGACGTCCATTCTTGGAGGAAGAGCAGGCGGTATGCCTCAAATGGTCTTTGAATACATCCTGAAAAAGAACGGAATCGACCCTTCCGCTGATCTTTCCATTGACCAAAGCATCGATTTTGGTTCTACGGCCGCCGCTTTCTCAGGCGGAAATGCTGATTTTACCGTAGAATTTGAACCCCATGCTACCCTGCTGGAGCAAAAGGGCGACGGCTACGTGGTCGCTTCCTTGGGAGAAGATTCCGGTTATGTGCCTTATACCGCTTTCTCTGCCAAGAAGAGCTATTTGGAGGCCCATCCCGATGTGATAGAATCCTTTACACGAGCTCTTCAGAAGGGCATGGACTATGTCCGTTCTCACAGCCCTGAAGAAATAGCGGCTATCATCCAGCCCCAGTTTGAAGAAACCGATGCGGATACTCTAACCACAATCATCACTAGGTATTATGATCAGGATACGTGGAAGGAAAATTTAGTCTTTGAAGAGGATGCTTTTACCCTCCTCCAGAATATCTTGGAAGAAGCTGGAGAACTGTCCGAACGAGTCCCTTATTCGGATCTGGTGAATACGACGTTTGCCGAGAAGGTAAAGTAAGTGACTTGAAATGTTTAGGCGACATGTGATGGTGTATATATTATTTTAGCTGCATTTAAAAATTAAAATAGAAAAAACCCTTGATCTTCAAGGGTTTTTTCTATGGAGCATACGGGGCTCGAACCCGTGACCTCCACGCTGCCAGCGTGGCGCGCTCCCAGCTGCGCTAATGCCCCGTCCGCAGTATATAATAACAGATTATTTGATTTTTGGCAAGCAATTTTTTACAGAAAATATGACAATTTTTATAAGATGAGTAACGGTCCAGACTTGGCTGAAGTGTCGCTTATTCTGATATGAAAATCGCTGCGCGGGGACGGATATATAACGACCATCACATTTACGTATGGTCTATACAATAAATGCACAGATCTGTCTGACCTGTTACCGAGATGATCTCACAGCCTTGCAAAGATAGGATCGGATAGAAGCATCCCAGGAGGGGCCGTGGATGGCGTCCTACGTTTTCGCCATCCCTCTGATACACTGCCTATAAAATCAGCCCTACCTCGCGATAGGGCTGAAAATTTTTAATCCGGAGGCTGCCTAAAGCCTCTGTCCATCGAATTCTATTTTCGTGCCGATCATTCTTCCGGTTCCACGATCCCGATGCTCAATTCGTCGAGCTGTTTTTCATCCACCACATTGGGAGCATCCGTCATCAGACAGGAAGCATCCTTCACCTTAGGGAATGCAATCACTTCACGGATGCTTTCCGCTCCTGTGAGCAGCATCACCAGGCGGTCTAGGCCATAGGCCAGGCCGGCGTGCGGCGGAACGCCGTATTTAAAGGCATCGAGCAGGAAACCGAAACGTTTATAGGCGTCTTCCTGGGTAAAGCCCAGGGCCACAAACATCCTTTCCTGAATCTTTTCATCGGAAATTCTCACGCTTCCGCCGCCCAGCTCTGTGCCGTTTAATACGATATCATAGGCTTTGGCACGAACCTTGCCGGGTTGTGTTTCAAGGAGAGCCAAATCTTCTTCCATTGGCATTGTGAAGGGATGATGCATGGCCATATATCGGTTTTCCTCCTCGCTCCACTCGAACAGGGGAAATTCCGTCACCCAGAGAAAATCGAACCGTTTGTTATCGATTAAATCCAGCTGTTTTCCCAGCTCCAGACGCAGGCCGCCCAGGACGTTATATACAATGGGATTCTTATCCGCAGCAAACAGGAGCAGGTCGCCGGCTTCTCCTTCCATGGCTGCCACCAGGGCCTGAAGCTGTTCCTCGGTCATAAATTTGGCAAAGGAAGATTTATACGTCCCGTCCGGCAGGACGCATAGGTAGGCCAGGCCCTTTGCGCCGTAACCCTTTGCGAAGTCCACCAGGGCATCGATCTTCTTCCGGGGCATCTGAGCTTGTCCCTTTACGTTGATGCCGCGGACGGAGCCGCCGTTTTCCAAAGCCGATGTGAAAACGCCAAAGCCGCACTCCGCTACCGTTTTCGATACATCCTTCAGTTCCATCCCGAAGCGGGTATCCGGTTTATCTGAACCAAAACGGTCCATTGCCTCCTGCCAGGGCATCCTGCGGATGGGAAGCGCTACATCCAGGCCGATGGCTTCCCGGCAGATGAACCGGATGAGCCGTTCGTTCACTTCCATTACGTCTTCGGCATCCACAAAGGACAGTTCCATGTCCACCTGGGTGAACTCCGGCTGCCTGTCCGCCCGCAGATCCTCGTCCCGGAAGCATCTTGCGATCTGAAAATACCGGTCATACCCGGAACACATCAAAAGCTGCTTGAAGATCTGAGGGGACTGGGGCAGGGCATAAAAGGTGCCCGGATGTACCCGGCTGGGCACCAGATAGTCCCTGGCGCCCTCCGGCGTGGATTTGGTGAGCATGGGAGTCTCGATCTCCAGGAATCCTTCTTCTGCCAGGAAATCCCGGATAGCCATGGCGATCTTGCTCCTCAGCATGATCTTTTCCTGTAGATCCGGCCTTCTTAAATCCAGGTAGCGGTATTTCAGCCGCAGTTCTTCTTTTGTCCTGGTATCCTCTTCAATGGGGAAGGGAGGGGTCAGCGCTTCGGAGAGCACCCGAACCTGGTTTGCGCGTACTTCGATCTCTCCGGTGGACAGATTTTCATTCACCGCTCCGGCACGTCGTTCCACCCGGCCGGTTACAGCTATCACGTATTCGCTGCGCAGCTTTTCCGCTTTGGCAAACCCTTCCGTTCCCACATCTCCTTCTTCAAAGATAATCTGCAGAATGCCGGAACGATCCCTCAGATCCACGAAAATAATACCGCCTTTGTTCCTCTGTCTGGCAACCCATCCCATTACCGTGACGTTATCGCCTGCGTTCGCCGCGGACAGCTCCCCGCATCTATGGGTCCTTTTTAACCCGCTCATCGATTCAGCCATATGCTGTTTCCTTCCTTTCTTATCCGTATCCTGTTGCATACCACCCGTTTCTTAACGGTCCTATCCGGCGTCGCTTTCTATTCTTTTAACGGATTTTTATAGAATTCCCTAAATTCGTTCCAGCCTTCCTTCACCAGCTGTTCCTTCTGGAATTTTTTGTTTTTATTCATTCGGGCCACCAGAACCTGTGTGCCGCTTGCGCGCTCCTCCTGGGCCTTGGCGATACAGTCGGAAAGAGCTTTTCCCTCCACGCCCTTTTCGATCAGGTAGACGACCCTATCCGGCCTGTCCGGAATGGTAAATCCGCTTTCCGTCAACAAAAGGATGATCCGTTCAAAGCCAATGGAAAAACCGCAAGCTGGAACATCGTTTCCGGTGAATTTTCCCACCATCTTATCATATCTTCCGCCGCCTCCGCAGCTTCCCCCGAATTCGGGGATGGCGATTTCAAAGATCGTACCCGTATAATAGGACATTCCCCGCACCAGGGTGGGATCGAATATAATTTCAAACTCCGCCGAACGGGTGGCCTTTACGCTTTCGATGATCTCCCGGAGGTTTCTTACCACCTCTTCATCCAGCGTCCCGGAAAGCTTATCCAGCAGCCAACCAAGCCCGTCTTTAGCCCCATCGAGCCCGCGGAACAGGTCCAGATACCGGTCAATGGCCTCCTGCGCAAACCCGCCTTCCTGGAGTTCCCGTTCCACGCCCTCCAGGCCGATCTTGTCCATCTTGTCCAGGGTAATGAAAACCGTATCCAGGGCGTCTTCCGAAAAGCCGCTCCCTACCGCCATGGCCTTCAGGATCTTCCTATCGTTAATCCGGATCTGAAAATTCCGGAAGTGAAGCCTTCCCAGGGTTGTGGTGGTGGCCAGGATCAGCTCGATCTCTGCCAGGTTGGAGGGCTCCCCCAGGATGTCGATGTCGCACTGCATAAACTGGCGGTATCGCCCCCTCTGCGGCCGGTCCGCCCTCCACACATTTCCCATCTGAAGCGCCTTGAAAGGCGTCGGGAGCTCATTGGAATGATTGGAATAAAAACGGACCAACGGCACGGTCAGGTCATATCTCAGCCCGCCGTCCACCAAATCCGCCTCCGTATTCGCGGTATCCAGATTCAGCTTTTCCCCTCTTTTCATGATTTTAAAGATCAGCTTTTCATTGTCGCCCCCCTGCTTATTGGTCAGATTTGCGATATTTTCCACACAGGGCGTCTCGATAGAAGTAAAACCGAATTTACCATACGTATCCTTGATTACGCTGATGCAGTAGTCCCTGATCTGCATTTCGGACGGGAGGATATCCCGCATCCCTGTGACAGGTTTCTTGCTCAATGCCATATATGCGTTCCTTTCCGGCTCCTGATGGAGGCCATCTGTTCTGTCGTTTCTTGGCGTACAGGGCATCACGGAGCTTCCCTATACAATAGGTTGACTCCTGTTTTCATTGTTTTTGTTATCGTCTGCCGGTGTCTCTGAGAGTATTCCTTCAATTTCCGGTATTCCTCATCGGACATTCTGACGGTTACGATATGATCTTTCACCGCATCCGATTTGGGACGTCCCATTTTACCCATAGGCATCTTCCCCCTGTATCTACAGGGTATTGTACTTTTCGTAATACACCGTGTCAAGTGTTTTTTCTTTCGCTGATGGAGCGTTGATTATAGGGAAAGCGAATTGAAACCATTGCTGCGCGCACCCCCGGCAGGGCTTTGCCCGG
>CANSTU010000114.1 GCA_947650005.1 uncultured Lachnospiraceae bacterium | reverse complement strand
GGGCGCTTCTCTCCTGGCCGTTTATGTGTTTGTCCTGCCGCTTTGAAAAAATCCGTATCTGTTTGGCATACCCTCAGTGGACAAAGGGATAACATTTCAAAGGAATAGGGCAGTGTAAGACAGGTTTAGCCGATCCCCCGCAGATCCTTCCTGCACAGATCCCACAATAGCGCCGCACAGGCCGCCAGCAGCGCCGCCCCCCAGAGAATCCAGGCCAGAATAAGTCCGCTCCCCTCGAGGAAAAAAGCCATTACAGCAGATACGGATATGGACAGCATCCCTAAAACCATGGTTATAAACAGGGAACCGCCCCGCTTCACGGCCTCTGTCTCGCTGCTCCAATCCAGATTCGGCAGCTTCCGGTTCATCCACAGGCCAAACGCAGCGGAAAATAAGACATGGCAGAGAGGAAGGAAAAACAGGGACGGCCCTGTTCCCCATCCTCCCAGGGAGAGCAAGAGCCAGGAAAGCAGCAACGAAGGAACGGCCGGCGTTAAATTCACCAAAAGCTTTGCCGCTGCCATCACCCGCATAGGCAGCGGGAGGGTTTGTGCGATCCACAGGGTCTTCCCCTCCATGGACCAGGATACAGCCGTGGTATTCCCCGTAATACCACAGAAGGCCAGCAGGCAGGGCAGTTCCCTCGCCAGCCTTTCCGCCAATTGGCCTCCTTCCAGCTCCATTCCCTGCCCAATCAGCTCCGTCGCCCTCTGCGGTCCCAGGATCATAAAGGATACGGAAAAGGCAGCCATCAGCAGCCAGCCGACCAGGGTATTTACCACGTAAACATTCGAAGAAAAATACCTACGGATTTCCTTTGTATACACTGCCCACGGCACAGGAGAGGCGGATTGGCGTTCCATCCGAAAGCTTTTTCCCACTCCCTTTTCCTGTAGGATACCGCAAATTCTGTCGTATCTTTGGCCCACTGCCAGAATAAAGCCGGCAAAAACCAGAACGGAAAGACTCACATATACGGCAAAGGCGGCGATATTTCCCGCCAGGCCTGCGGCATAGAGCGCTGCCGGAGGATATATTCTTTTAATCCACAGCATCCCGCTCTCCAACAGGGCAGCCAGATCCTGCAGATCTATCTTATTGGCCGAAAAGGATAGGTACATGGAGCTGCATACCACGGCCATCGTACCTAATAGGGCCAGGATCAGCACCACCGCACGCGTATGCCGTCCCCCGGCGCTCAGAGCCATGACCAGGGTGCCCAGAATGCAAGCTACCGTAAGGGGCAGGAGAGGCAGAAAGGGAAGGCCGGCCGCCAATATTAGCACGCAGGGCAACCCCGGCTTTTCCATAACCAGATAGATCAATCCGGCTGGGAGTGCGGTTCCTGCACAGAGCGCAAATGCACTGCCATACAGGTTGAAAAAGCGGGCTGCAATCAGGGCAGCCGGTTGAATCGGCAAAGGAGAGAGGATTTCCCGGTCCCCCTTTTCAAACAGCATCGGACCGGCCTTTACCAATGCAAATACAAAAACCACGATCCCCGGCAGGGCTGCCGTCAGAAGGGGAACCATCTGTGCCATGTCCATAAAGCACAGAAAAAAAGCTGCCGCTGCCACATATCCCGCCATCATAATCCCCACGAGGAGATACAGGCATAGGAATAATACCTGACGCGTTTTCTTTCCCTCATCCTTTCCGTGGATGATCTCGTTGATCCCGAAACATTTCCGTATCTGTAATTTCCATAGCAGCATGCATTGTCTAATCATGTCTGGCCACCTCCAGAAATACATCCTCCAGGGTCCGATCCTTTACCAGTTCCCCTATCGTTCCTGCCGCTGCCAACTTTCCCTGTCTGATGATGGCGATCCGGGTGCAAAGCTTCTCCGCCACATCCAGCACATGGGTGGAAAACAGGATGGCGCTTCCCTCCCCGCACAACTCCCGCATGGTATCCTTTAACGCCACGGCTGCTTCCGGGTCCAAACCCACAAAGGGTTCGTCCAAAAGCAGCAGCCGGGGACGGTGGAGCAAAGCCGACATCAACGCCAGCTTCTGCTTCATCCCGTGGGAGTAAGAAGAGATCAAATCCCCCAGCTGCCGCGTCATACCAAACCGATCCCCATATTCCGAAATCCGCTCTGTCCGCTCCGCTCCTGTCAATCGGAAAATATCCCCTATAAAATTCAGATACTGGATCCCGGTTAGATATTCATACAGATCCGGATTGTCAGGTATATAGGCCAGCTGCCGCTTGCACCACAGGGGATCCGCCTTCACGGAACGGCCCAAAATGAGGATATCCCCCTCTTCAAAGTCCAGGATTCCGGCCACCGCCCGCAGGGTGGTCGTCTTCCCCGCGCCATTGTGGCCAATAAATCCGCAGATTTCTCCCGCGTGAAGCTCCAGATCCAAGCCGCAGACCGCCCGCTTGCCTCCCTTGTATGTCTTGGAAAAATGATCGATCGAAAGAACCGCGCCCTGTTTCTCTTTCATAATTGCTCCCATCTGCGTGCAAAGCACGCACTCAAATCAGAGAGATTGAAAATGTCCATTTTCAACCTGATACCCCTGCATATCACAAGCAACGCCCGTAATACTGCCCTCGATAAAGAGTTGGAAACGAAACCTCACCTTCTGCCGCAAACGGCAGCACGGAAACCTTCGGCTCCGCTTCTTTTACCTGCCATGTCTCATCTCGGCGCACATTTGAACATCGGTCCACATATCCTGCCAAAAGCGATCCTCAAATACGCCCGAACTTCAACTTTACTGTATCACCATCTTCCATCTGTGTCAAGTATATAATACAATAATACAATATGAACTACAGTATTGGTTTCTTTGCCCACCGCTGCCAGGATCCCGCCCGGAAAGGGGCGCCCCAGGAGAAGCCGCGCAAGCCGTCCCATGTTTCCACCCGCCATCGCGCCGGACATTCCGATGAGCCCTGTACGCTTCCCAGTCGGGCAATGGCCCTCCTGGAAAGCAGGTCTCATCTACATGGCGCGAAATGCGGGTGGAAACATGGGACGGCTTGCGCGGCTTCTCCTGGGGCGCCCCTTTCCGGGCGGGATCCTGGCAGCGGTGGGCAAAGAAACCAGCATCGCAGGCCAAGCTTACAAGATACCGGTTGTAAAAACAGAAATTCAAAAAGCCGCCCAGACGGCGGCTTTTCGCACAATTTATTACATCCGATCCTCCACCACACTACGCTGCGGAATGGAGACTGAGGCGCCTTCTTTGGAAACAGTGATGGCTGCCGCACAGGCTGCCAGACGCAGCGCTTCCTGTGCGGATTTTCCCTCCACCATGGCCGCCACAAAGTAGCCTGTAAAGGTATCCCCTGCCGCGGTGGTGTCCACTACCTCAGCCGGATAACAGGGCTGGGAAATCTCCTCGTCTTTGCTTCGATACACCGCGCCGTCCCCTCCCAACGTCAGGATTACCTGAAGATTTGGATAGCAGCGAAGCAGCCAGTCCAAGATACGGCCCGGCGCCTCTTCACCGGTCATCTCTTTTCCCTCCGTCTCATTCAGCATCAGCCAAGTTACGCCCGACAGGTCAGCCTGGCGCAGGAAATCGTCCATCGGAGAAGGGTTTAACATGATCCGCATTCCCTTTTCCTTCCCCTTCTGCAGAAGATAGTCCGGATTGCTCACCTCGTTCTGCAGCATGAGGATGTCTCCCTGGCTGAATTTTGAGAGTACTTCGTCGATGTAGTCTTGATCATTTTCATAGTTACTTCCCGGAAACAGGATAATGCTGTTCTCTCCCGCTTCAGATACCTGGATCAGCGCATGCCCAGTGATCCCCTCCGTCTTCCTTACATACCTGGTGTCCACCCCGCCAGCCGACAACACTTCCTCCAGAAAGCTTCCGTCAGCGCCAATGGTGCCCGCGTGGCATACCATATGCCCGGCCTTTGCGGCCGCCACAGACTGATTCAGCCCTTTTCCTCCCGGAAAACACTGATATCCCAAAGAAGAGATGGTTTCTCCCGGTCGGACAAAGTGAGGCACTTTATAGACCTTGTCAATATTTAAAGAACCGAAATTTAATATACGCATTGTAACCTCCGAACTGACCTATTCCGCAAGCTTCCTGAAAAGATCCTCGAACAGAGCGTCCCTATTGATATGATACACATATCTGATCAAATGCCTGTCTCCATTAAAGCTGTAATGATGATCATACTGGGGAATCGGGCTGGCAACCAGCTTATCCCTCATAAAATTGTCCCCCAAAAGCCAACCCACGGCAGTCACGTCCCAGATCGCCCTTGTCCAGGTGCGGTAAGAACTTTCTGCTGCGCCATCCCTTTCCACGATATCCACCAGATAATCGCACAGCTTATTCTTCCCACGAAGGAACATCTCCAGTTCGCCCGCACAGGTCGTAAACGCCGATACCACCCCTGCGCATGGCAGCTGTACCAGAGCTGCACCGCTGTCAAACACCACCCTGGCTGCCGCCACATCCTGCATACAGTTGAATTCCTCGTTGTCCGGCCACTCATGGGCGTTCCCTCCCAGCCAGATCAGGACGATCCGATCTATGATTTCCGGATTGATAAGCATAGCGGAAGCCACGTTGGTGATCGCCCCGATTGCTATCACATAAAGAGGTTCCTCAGGGGAATATTCCATAGCAAACTTAGCGAGCATCGATGCCGCCTCGGAAGGGACAGGGGTTTTCTCATCCTTCATCCACGCCTCGGATCCTCTGTATACCGCTCCGGCAAGATCCCTGCGTCCTATGAGTTCAAGAATATGATGGATTTCCTGAAAACTCTTCTCCATACCGTCCGCAGGCCCCTCCGACTTTGCATTGTAAAAAGGCGCCGCGCAAATCGCCTTCAGGTTCAATTTTTCTTCCGAACGGATCAGATACGCTAGGGCAAACTGATCGTCGATCTCATTGTAGGTATCCGTATCCAGCACAACATCGACTTTTCCCGTGGGCCTGGATAATCTACGAAGCAATTGCATGTCTGTTCGGCTCATATGAACTCCTATCTGTCCGCTTTGGCGGACGCTTAACTCCATCCCGTTACTTACGGACAGTATACCACGTTTTTCCGGACTGGTACAGAAGTTCCTTTTCTGTTTCACGATTTAATTCATGACAGACGCTTGGATGGCTGCCTTTCCCTGCCTGAATGCCCCTTCTGTGGGCGGTATCCTGGCAGGGGTGGGAAAGCGGCATTGAATGGTTCGATGTCCTCTTGAAATGTGCTGCTCCCAGAATCCCAGCCGGAAAAGGGCGCGAACAATGACCCCTAAAGTTTTTCCATCCTCACTCCAATTTTCCATCGAGCCTTATAAGTCCTTTCTCCAAGTATGTTCTTATAACGGTAGATAGCCAATAAAAGCCCGATCAGAATATCATATACAAAGGTTGCCGTCCCTCCGACGGTAAGAAATGGCAGCGTAACCGTCGTGGCCGGAAGGATGGTGAAGTTTACCCCAATCCCTTCCACCACCAGCAACAGGAAAACCAGTCCGATCCCCGTTCCGATCATGAAACCCAGCCGGTTTTTCTGCATTGCGGAAATATGAAAGGCCCGCAGGATCAGCGCGATCAGCGCCACGACCACTAGAATTCCGAAAAAGCTCCCGTAGGTTACGACCAACTCCATCAGCAGAAAATCACTGCCCGCCAGGTGATCCACCTCTTCTGCCGTTCTGCCGATAAACCGGCTTCCGGCGAGCATCCTGCGCGCCCATCCGTAAATATATCCCGCGTCGGAGGCAAAAAAAGACGGATTGAGAAAAGCCTGCAGACGTATTTTCTGATAGTCCGCCATGAGGAAAAACCAGGCGAATGCACCGAAGATTGCAGGCAGGATCATCCCCGTTATCATCATCGTTACGACCATTTTCACTTTATTGACCAAAAACCATCCCCCGCCTATTGCAATCAGAAGCATACAACCGCATATAACGCATAGATGGAAAGCCGTCACAACGGAGGGGATTCCCCGCCATCCGATATAGACAGGAATCAACAGGAACGCTATGCTCTTGACCACGCCTCCATATCCCTGTCCCCTGTACTGATACAGAATCCCCCCATAAAGGGGAACAAACAGATACATGGGCATGATCATTCCCCGATGCATCCCGTTGACCTCCGGCATCATCAGGATGCTCAGGATGCAGAGAAGAACGGCCGATGTATAGAGCTCTTTTGCATGATTTCCAATAAAACTATAATCCAGGTAATAGATCCCCGCCATTAGAATGAGGCCGATTCCCGTAAAGACGCACTGCCTCCACAACATCCACGGTTCAGATAAAGCCCCCATCAAATACTGGATAATGACTCCTCCAATGCTGAACCCTATCACCATACATACCATATCCCAATCCGTCCGTGGTCTGTGGATATGATCCAGTTGTACACCGATGCTTACCGGATCTCCCATCTGAGCCACTGCCTCCCGTTGCGCCCTTTCGGGATCCATCCCTTCCGCCTCGAAATGTTCCGCCTGATCCATGATATGATTCTCAATTTCCCGGGCAACAGCATCCCTGGCCTTTATGCAGCGGATCTGTTCCGTCAACGTCCGAATGAATTCTTCCATATCCTGCTCCCATCTGCCGTCTGCGACGGCGCTTTTCCAAACACTCATCCCTGTATACAAGCCGCCCGTCCCGCTGACAACACGTTTACCACCGCCTGCGTATACTCCTGCCACTCTTCCTTCCTGGCTTTCAGATAGCGGATTCCCTCCTTCGTGATCCGATAATATTTCCTCGTCTTCCCCTTTACGTCCTTCTCATAGGAATTCAGATAATTCTTATCCTCCAACTGATGAAGCAGCGGATAAAGCGTTCCTGCCTTGAGCCGGAAAACCTGATTCGATCTGCTCTCCAGCGTCTCGATCATCTCATATCCGTACATATCCTTTTCCTCCAGCAGACGAAGCAGCAGCATCGAAGTACTTCCTGAAATGAGGCTTTTGTCAATTGCCATAATAATCCTCCATTCTTGATGCACCTGCGAATCCGGGCGCAAGCACAAATTTGCCTATGAAAATTTTTTTCACAGTAACTCCCATCTGCCTGCTTTAGCAGGCAGACAAATCAGGTTAAAGGAACTCTCGCCTCCTGTAAAATCGCAGATTTCCCTTGAATCCCTTGAATCCCTTGAATCCCTTGAATCCCTTGAATCCCTTGAAT
>CANSTU010000113.1 GCA_947650005.1 uncultured Lachnospiraceae bacterium | reverse complement strand
TCGTAGCTAAATTAGTTTGCCTCTTTTTAGAATAAATTTCTGTGCCCTACGACATATAGATTACTTCCCCTCCCCACTGCATATAGCCGCCTGAGCCGCCGCCAACCGTGCAATCGGCACGCGGAACGGAGAACAGGACACATAGTTCAACCCATTCCTGTGGCAGAATTCGATGGAGGAAGGATCCCCGCCATGCTCGCCGCAGATGCCCAGTTTGATGTCCGGACGGGTCGCCCGGCCCTTCTGCGTTGCCATCTTGATGAGCAGGCCCACGCCATTCTGATCCAGCTTTGCGAAGGGATCGGACTCATAGATCTTATTCTTATAATAATCTACCAGGAATTTGCTGGCATCGTCCCTGGAGAAACCATACGTCATCTGCGTTAAGTCGTTCGTCCCAAAGGAGAAGAACTCCGCTTCCTGGGCCACTTCGTCCGCCAGGAGCGCCGCACGGGGAATCTCGATCATGGTTCCCACATGATACATGATATCGGAGTTCTTTTCCTTCTTCACTTTCTCCGCAGTAGCGACCACAGCCTCCTTGACAAACTTCAGTTCCTTTCGGTCGCCCACCAGGGGAATCATGATCTCAGGTACGATATCATATCCCTTTTCCTCCTTCACCTCGATGGCGGCCTCTATCACGGCACGGGTCTGCATCTTCGCAATCTCCGGATAGGTCACAGAAAGACGGCATCCCCTGTGGCCCATCATCGGGTTGAACTCATGGAGGTTGTCGCAGGTCGCTTTTACTTCCGACACGGTTAAGCCCATTTCTTCCGCTAGGGCTTCAATATCCTTTTCTTCTGTGGGCACGAATTCATGGAGCGGAGGATCCAGGAAACGGATCGTAACCGGATTGCCCTGCATTACCTCATAGATTGCCTTGAAATCGCCTTTCTGGAACGGAATCAGCTCATTCAAAGCCTCCTCTCTCGCTTCGCTGGTAGTAGACAGAATCATTTTACGGATCTTCGGGATTCTTTCCGGTTCAAAGAACATATGCTCCGTACGGCACAGACCAATGCCTTCCGCTCCCAGACGCAGGGCGTTCGCCGCATCGGCTGGAGTATCCGCATTCGTACGGATTTTCAGGGTACGGAAAGAATCCGCCCAATTCATGATCGTTTCAAAATTCCCGCTGATGGTGGCTTCTACCGTAGCAATATCCCCGTCGTAAATCTTTCCAGTTGAGCCGTCCAGGGAAATGTAATCCCCCTCGTGATACGTTCTTCCGCCCAGGGAAAATTCTTTTGCCTCCTCATCTATCGTAATATCGCCACAGCCGGAAATACACGCGGTTCCCATGCCCCTCGCTACCACAGCCGCATGGGAAGTCATGCCGCCGCGCACGGTAAGGATTCCCTCCGCCGCATGCATTCCTTCGATATCCTCAGGAGAAGTCTCCAGCCTTACCAGAATGACCCTTTCTCCCTTCTCATGAGCTGTTTTTGCTTCCTCAGCGGTAAAGTAGATCTTTCCTGCCGCTGCCCCTGGAGACGCTGGAAGGGCTTGTCCAATCACCACGCCCTCTTTCAGGGCATCCCCGTCAAAGGTAGGATGCAGAAGCTGATCCAAAGATTTCGCTTCAATGCGCATCACCGCTTCCTTTGGCGTGATCATCTTCTCTTCCACCAAGTCGCAGGCGATCTGCAGCGCTGCAGGCGCTGTACGCTTTCCGCTTCTGGTCTGTAGGAAATAGAGCTTTCCGTTCTCTATTGTGAATTCCATATCCTGCATGTCCCGATAGTGGTCTTCCAGCTTCCCAGCGATCCGCATAAATTCTTCATAACACGCAGGCAGATCTTCCTGCAGCCTGGTGATAGGCTGAGGGGTACGGATACCAGCCACCACATCTTCCCCCTGGGCGTTGATCAGATATTCTCCATAGATGCCCTTTGCCCCGGTGGACGGATTCCTGGTGAAAGCTACGCCTGTCCCGGAGGTATTGCCCATATTTCCGAATACCATGGATTGTACGTTCACCGCTGTGCCCCAATCTCCGGGAATGTCGTTCATCCGACGGTATACGATAGCCCTGTCATTGTCCCAGGAACGGAAAACCGCCTTGACCGCTTCCATCAGCTGAACCTTCGGATCCTGGGGAAACTCTTCTTTCATCTTATTTTTATAAATTTCTTTGAACCGAACGATGACCTCCTTCATATCGTCCGCCGTCAGATCCGTGTCAAAATGGGCTCCTTTCGCCGCCTTGATCTCATCTAGCACTCTCTCAAACAAAGATTTGGGGACTTCCATTACAACGTCCGAAAACATCTGAATGAACCTACGGTAGGAATCATAGGCAAATCGGGGATTCCCTGTCTTTTTTGCAAATCCTTCCACTGAAATATCCGTCAGCCCCAGATTCAGGATGGTATCCATCATACCGGGCATGGAGGCTCTTGCCCCTGAACGCACGGAAACCAACAGCGGGTTCTTTGTATCCCCGAATGACTTCCCCAGCTTTTTTTCCAGATCAGCGAGCGCCGCGAAAATCTGTGTACGGATTTCATCTGAAATCTGTCTCCCATTGTTATAATAATCCGTACAGGCTTCCGTGGTAACCGTAAAGCCGGGCGGGATGGGAAGATCAAGATTCGTCATTTCCGCCAAATTAGCGCCCTTGCCGCCCAGCAGGTTGCGCATATCCGCATTGCCTTCTTCAAATGCATAGACCCATTTTGCCATCTGAATAGTTCCCCCTTTGAAAGAAATATTTGGTATAGGACATTATATCATAATTCTCTCCAAAACGCACTTTATTTTTGGTATTTTTTTGTATATTTTATAAAAATATGGATAACCGCCGCATTTATTTGACATTTTTCCACAATATCAGCCTTATTTCAATCCGTTTTACGGAAAAAATGTCAGTTTCCAATACCATATTGCGATGTCCATACAAGCTCTATTTTCGGGGATATGAAGCGGATATCTATCAGGAGCACAGCATGGAAACCTTTGCTGCGCACACCTTCAGGATACCATCCGGAGAAGAACTCCCCGGATAGTATGGCAGCCGTCTCCTAATTTTAAATACATTTTGCGCTATGGAAATGGGGTATGTTTCCTGAAGAGCTATTGTTCGACTGGGAAGCGTCTTTGGCCCATCGAAATATCCGGCGCAACGGCGCTTCATGCATAGGACGGCTGCCATACCATAAAAAAAGCTGCTGCAATATACGGCAGCGCCATAATATACGGCCAAGATGTATTGCACAATCCTTGCCATATATTATGTGAATCTGTCGTTTTGCAACAGCCTCTTCGTCTCTATGATCCGGCATTAAAAATCGAATTTATCCGCAAAATAAGCTTCCAGCTCTTCGATTGCCACCCTTTCCTGTTCCATGGAATCGCGGAAACGAACGGTTACGCAGCGGTCCGTCTCCGAATCAAAATCATAAGTGACGCAGAAGGGCGTCCCGATCTCGTCCTGACGGCGATAACGTTTCCCGATGTTTCCCCTATCGTCAAACTCGCAGTTGTATCTGCGGGAAAGCGTCTCGTAAATTTTCTCCGCCCCCTCGTTCAGCTTCTTGGACAAGGGAAGAATGCCGATCTTCACCGGTGCAAGGGCCGGATGGAAATGGAGTACCGTCCTCACATCGCCTTCTCCGATCTCTTCTTCATCGTAAGCTGCACACAGGAACGCCAATACCACCCGATCTGCGCCCAAGGAAGGTTCAATCACATAAGGAATATATTTGGTATTCTTCTGATCATCAAAATAGGACAGATCCTGCCCGGATACATTGGCATGCTGCGTCAGGTCATAATCCGTCCTGTCAGCGATGCCCCACAGCTCGCCCCAGCCAAAGGGGAAAAGGAACTCGATATCCGTGGTCGCTTTCGAATAGAAGGAAAGCTCTTCCTTTTCGTGATCGCGCACGCGCATCTCCTCTTCTTTCATTCCCAGCTTCTTCAGCCAATCAATGCAGAACTGCTTCCAGTATGCGAACCACTCCAGATCCGTATCGGGCTCGCAGAAAAACTCCAGCTCCATCTGCTCAAATTCCCGGGTACGGAATGTGAAGTTGCCAGGCGTAATCTCATTGCGGAAGGATTTTCCGATCTGGCCAATACCGAAGGGAACCTTCTTGCGGGACGTTCTCTGTACATTTTTGAAATTTACGAAAATACCCTGTGCCGTCTCCGGACGCAGATATACCGTATTCTTGGCATCTTCCGTCACACCCTGGAAAGTCTTAAACATCAGATTGAATTGGCGAATCTCCGTAAAATTATGCTTTCCACAGGTGGGACAAGGAATCTGGTTTTCTTCAATAAAAGCCATCATCTTCTCCTGATCCCAGCCATCCACGGAACCGTCCAGAGCGATCCCCTTCTCCTGGGCAAAATCCTCAATGATTTTGTCCGCACGGAACCTTTCATGGCACGCTTTACAATCCATCAGTGGATCGGAAAACCCGCCAAGATGGCCGCTTGCCACCCAGGTCTGGGGATTCATCAGGATCGCACAATCCACGCCCACATTGTAAGGATTCTCCATGATGAATTTCTGCCACCAGGCTTTTTTCACGTTATTCTTCAATTCCACGCCCAGATTTCCATAATCCCAGGTATTGGCTAGCCCTCCATATATCTCAGACCCCGGGTACACAAAGCCCCTCGCTTTGGCAAGCGCAACGATCTTCTCCATGGTTTTTTCCATCGTTTCCTCTCTTTCTGCCTCAAACAGCCTGCTGATTCCGCCATGGCTCCGTACAACATTCAGCTTCGTACGGACACCGGCCCTTTATTCAAAGATAATATAGGAAAGATTTTCCTTATCTGTCACGTTCGCTTCCTTCCCATTTTCAAGAGGCTCCACATCCGAACTGACATATAGGATATTTCCATAGGTCTTAATCTGTATCTTCTCTCTGACCACCACGATATGTTTCTCACCCATCTCCAGGATCTCCTGCCTGCCGACCACCGTACCTTCTTCCCCGACGCCGCGCAGTTGGATATCCAAATCATACCCTGCATTAAAAGCATCCTTCACCGTACCGTAGAACAGCGCCTGACGGTAAAAACCGGAATAATTCTCCGCTGAAGGAAATGTCATAACCAGCCGGATCAGACCCTCTTCCACCTCGGCAGAATCCAGAGTGATACCACCCTTCCCGGCCGTACCGTTATATTCCGCGATCTGCTCCTCCACATTCTCCTTTAATTCATCCAGGCTATAATAATCCTGAGAAAAATCTTCCACAATCGTGTGAACGATCTGTCCATCCTTTTTAAAATCAAGCCTGGTGGTATCTCCTGCGCTCTCTTCCTTCCCACAGCCTGAAAGCAGCGCCGCCGCCCCTGCCACAATCAAAAGCAGCCAAAGGATTTTTCTCATACTCTCTCCTCCCATTTCCATATCCTGTCAATGAGTATATACCTTTCCCATTATATCCGACATTCCGCCTGTTTTCAACATCAAGTTTTTCATAATCATTTGTATGAACATTGTAAATTTAAATTGCACAAGAAAAGAGCTGCCATAAAGGAAAAATCAAAGAGAAAACGGAGGAAAAAGAAATGGCAAGCAAAACAATCGTAGGGATTAAGACAATTAAGACCAAAACCGGGAACATAGGGTATGAAATCTTCTATACGGAACCGTTCTCGCAGTATGAAGCGGACACGTCTGAAAGTATACAAGGCCTGTCCTGCGGCCGGGAGTACAGTCGCAAGCCCTTTCCTGTGAAGGTTGGGGACGTGGTAAATATGATCTATGAAAAAGGATTTCAGGATCGCGCCCAGCTGGTGGATATCCAGGTTGTTAAGAAAGGGTGACCCTATGCGTGGATATGTGAGCGGCCTAAAAGAGGCTATATCCGTTTTGAAGATGGAACAGGATATTCTGGAAATATCAATCTCAAACGGGAAGTGCGATATACACGGTTATGAATTGGCGGATTCTATAGATATCGTGTTGGATTTCATCCATGATGTTATTGTTGCCCAGCTGAATGCCCGGAAGAAGGATGAGAACGGATGCGTATAAGTAAACTTTTGGCACCCCTGATTATGTGTCTGGCGGCTCCGATGTCTATCCAGGCGTCGGAGCTTGATCCGGACGCAGTATGGGAGAATATAGCCAATATACAAGGGAATATAGAAAGCCTGAAGGAAGAAACCACGCAGTTATATGGCAGTTATGAGAATGTGCAATCGGAATATGAAAGCCTGCAGGAAATTGTAATGGGTATGGAAGCAGAGAACCAAGCCATATCGGACAGGCTCCAGGAAACCAATGAATTGATCAAATACCTGGTGACGATGTTGGAGGAGAACCGTACAGCGGATGTACTGGCCTACGAGGACTTCGGGCAGCTACTTGGCGAACTGGTAGGGAAATCCACAGAACGGATAACTTCTGCTGTTTCCGGGAATACAGTGGCATTGGAGGAAGTAATATCCGGCCAGGAAACCATGAAAACGGAGTTATTGGAAGGGTTGTCGGATGTATCCGGAAATACCCTGCAGGTCTCAGGTGACCTAACCAATAGCAACACATTGATCATATGTTTTGCGATGGTAGTGGTGATTGGCCTGGGATTCATGATCGGAATGAATATCATGAGGAGATTCAGGTAATGGAAATACAAGAACTGTTAGAGGTATTTCTCAGGGGATTTCTTTTATCGGTTGGTGCCGGTATGTTGGTAGAGTTAATGTTATATGGTGTAAGCAAGGCGTTCTCCCTTGTGAACATAAGATAAGAATGGAGGAGGTGAAAAGAATGCCCGCGATATTAGCAGCAGAAACTTCTAGTACGTTGACCACAGCATTTTCTACAGCCGTCACGGCAGTACAGACAGATGTAATGGGAATGATTAGTACGGCGTTGCCAGTGGCGCTGGCCATTGGCGGAGCGGTTCTGGGAATCCGGTTAGGCTGGAAGTTCTTCAGAAGCATGGCGAGATAAGCGTACAGAAGAACAGCGGAAAGGGCTGGGAGGTTTTGAAGGCCTTCCGGCCTTTTCTTTTCAGAACATTGAAAATTGAATATTTTGCCTTGCAATATATATATTATTCTCTTATAATTATTCGTATATGAGGGGATGTATTATGTTGACATATATGTTGTTAATTTTTCTTGCAATCATTTGTGGTATATTCGCTGCACTGCTTTTTCTTTTTATATTTTTTTTAATAAAAAAGAAAATTAGGCATGCGATTATTGTATTATGCTGTATCGGGGGAATGTTATTTATGCTTATTCCTTTTGTAGTGATTCTTCTTGTTGGAAGGGGCATAGGCGTTTTTAATTAATTTTAGTTGTGTGCAAGGCAGGTTTATACCTGTCTTTTTTTATTGGGGGTGTCTAATGAAAAAAATTTTATGTCTATTATTTTGTTGTATATTATCAATATCAATGTATATACAAGATAGTATAGTAATATCTGCTGAAGGTTCTGTATGGGAAGATGAAACCGGAATTGTGCGTTATATTATATATGCTATCTCGGCTATGGGAGCAGTGTTTAATAAAGATTATAATGGATTGTATGATATGTCTATGGATATGCTGGACAGATATGGTTATTCTTCTGCGGATGATATTATTCAGGAAAATTCTGATGGTAGTGTTCTTTTGACGGACTCGTTTATAGACAATCTAAAAGAGTACCTAGATTCTTACTTCAAAGAATCATCCGACCATTGGTATGA
>CANSTU010000112.1 GCA_947650005.1 uncultured Lachnospiraceae bacterium | reverse complement strand
ACCATGGCGAGCTGGAAAACGGCCATGAAACGGCTGGGCTTCAAGGATTTCGTGGAGGTGGGCCTGGGCGGCGACATGACGGCCGCAGCGGAAGCAGACGAATGGGCGGAGAGCTATAAGGAAGGAAAGAAAATGACCACTTCCTGTTGTCCTGCCTTTGTGAACTATATCAGAAAGCATTTCCCGGAGCTGGTGGGGAATATGTCCACCACAGTTTCGCCCATGTGCGGGGTATCCAGAATGTTGAAGGCCAAGGATCCTGAAACGATTACCGTATTCGTAGGGCCCTGTGTGGCAAAGAAATCCGAATCCCAGGACAAGAGCATTGAAGGAAATGCGGATTATGTGCTAACCTTCGGTGAGATCCGCGCCATGATGCGCGCGCGGGGCATTGAACTGGAGCCGGAGGAAAACAACACCCAGGAGGCCAGCGTATTCGGCAAACGCTTCGGCAACGGGGGCGGCGTGACTGCAGCCGTGGTACAGTGTCTGAAGGAGACGGGAGAAAACACGGATATCAAGGTGGCCAAGTGCAGCGGTATTGCGGAGTGCAAGAAAGCTCTCACGCTTCTCAAGATCGGCAAGCTGCCGGAGGATTTCATCGAAGGCATGATCTGTGAAGGCGGATGTGTGGGCGGCCCCAGCCACCACAAGGATGCCATGACTGCCAAGAAGGATCGGGATAAACTGATCTCTGAGGCGGACAACAGGGGCGTGCATGAGAATCTGGAGTACTACGACATGGCTTCCTTCTCTATGCATAGATAGAGTATGGGATAGGATAGGGCCGTCGCATCGGTGGATGCGGCGGCCCTTTTTGCGCGACATAAGGATAAGAAACGTCTTTCCTTCCGTAATCCGGACTTCCTGCCGATCCCCAAGGCGTTAACTTTCCCTCCGCATTTAGAGAGGATCATTCGCCATAGACCCCGAATATCTGGAAGAAGAGGTTTTCGATGCTATTCATAAACGGACAGATCATTGACCATGATGTATTCATGGCTATTTTCATTTATGACTTGAAAGCCCGTCTTTTTGTACATACCGACCGCGTAATTGGCCTTTTGAACAGAGAGGGAAACGCGCGCATATCCGCTCCTCTTCAACAGGGTGAGCATGGCCTCCATCATGGCCGTCCCGATCCCGAATCCCCGATATTCCGGGTAGAGGGAAATGGCCAGGGAAGGAGTATCGTTATCCACATGACCGTAATCATCCATGATACGGACCCAGACAGCGCCTATTACGTGGCCGTCCACCTCAGCAACAAGTCCTTTATCATCCGCCTGCTCTCCGAAACGGGATACATAGACCTGCAGTTCGGAAGATGAGAGGATGGTCCTGGAAGGCGGCTGCTCTCCTTCGGGGACGAAGATGGCTTCATAGAGAAAATCTTTTAACAGGGAATATTCGGACTCCTTGATTTCGCGTATGCTGTATTTCATGATAACCTTTCTGCCCGATTTGCCGGGCGTAAATTCACGGTTTAAAAACGGCTGTAATCCATTTTAGCCCTATCCTTTCTACCCGACAGGGCGGGCGCAGATTGGAAAGTGGAAAATGGCGGCCAGGCATTTTGGGATCTTATTTTCTGCCGTTTCTTTTGTGGCTTTACAACAGGAACCAGCAGATTCTATTTGAGAAATTTGCACGTCGTTAATCTATACATTGGATTTGATTCCACACATAAGAACCTCCATTCTGCGCACTTACCGGCAATCCGTGTTCCAATCGGGATCCCAGCAGCATGAGCGTCCGATTGATGTCGTTCAACTAGGGGTCGGTTTGATTGTAGCATGAAAAGAATGAGCTGGCTATTCTTATTTGGCTTTAAGGGAAGCATTATTCTGTCGGAGAGGCAAACGTTTGGTTAATATGGCTGCGCGAAATAGCCAGTAAAAAGCGTGAACCCAGCGATGAGTAAAATTGATGGAAATGTTGCTGTGAATAAAAAGAAAGAGGAATTTATTGCCTCAAATTACGAAAGTAGAAGAATCGTTCTTGATTTTATGAATAGTTTTCCGATAAAATACTATTATGGGAAATCTAGAGGCTTTTGCTTAAGCTTTCAATAAAATAGGGAGAAGGATTGGAAGCCGGCGGAAGTTGCTGTTTTTCAAAAGGGATAGATGTAGGAAGAACGTAGACAAACTTTTGGAGAAAGGAAATGGAGTATGCGTGAATTTATGAAACAGGCAGCATCCGTCAAGCCGTCCCCCAGGCAGCTCGCCTGGTATGAAACGGCGTTTTATGCGTTTATCCACTTTGGGGTGAATACGTACACGGACAGGGAGTGGGGAACCGGAGACGAGCCGGAGGAGATTTTCAACCCGGTCGGGCTGGATTGTGATCAATGGGTGGATACGATCAGGGCGGCGGGGATGAAAGGGATGATATTAACGGCAAAGCACCATGACGGCTTTTGCCTGTGGCCCTCTAAGTACACGGAACACAGCGTGAAAAACGCATCCGTGAAACGGGACGTGGTGAGAGAGGCGGCGGAAGCCTGCAAAAGGGGAGGCATTCAATTCGGCTTCTACTTATCACCCTGGGATCGTAACAGCGCATTATACGGTACGGACGCCTATAACGATTACTTCTGCAATCAGCTAACGGAGCTTTTGACCGAATACGGGGATATTTTCTGCGTATGGTTCGATAATGCCTGTGGGGAAGGGCCGGATGGAAAAAAACAGGAATACGATTTTGAACGCTATATCCGCCTCATTCGGAAATATCAGCCTAATGCGGTTATTTTCAATGACTACGGACCGGATGTGAGATGGTGCGGGAACGAAGCGGGGATATCCAGACATGCGGAATGGGCGGTGGTGCCGAAGGAATTGTGCCGTTATAGCGAGGTACAGACAGGGGCCGGGCCCATGGCGGAGGAGGGAAGCCTTTCCTTCCTATATAATACCTGTGAAAACCTGGGGGCGCTTGATAACATCCTGTATGCTGAAGGCCTTTCCTTCACGCCGTCGGAAATCGATATGTCCATTCGGCCGGGCTGGTTTTGGCATGAAAAGGAGGAACCTCACAGCCTGGAAAAATTGTTTCGCGTTTATCTGAATTCGGTAGGAGCGAACTGCTGCCTAAACCTGAACCTTCCGCCGGACAGAAACGGCAGGATCGATATAAGGGATCAAAAACGCCTCCGTGAACTGAGGGAGCTGCTCGATCAGGAACTGGGGAAAGAGCTTCCGGCGTCTGTGGAAAAGGCGCCTCATTCCCGGCCAACCCAGCCCGGATATGCGATCCGTTTTCAGGAAGAAAAGGCAGGCTGCCGATATGTGGTGCTGCGGGAAGACATTTCCAGAGGGCAGAGGGTGGAAAGCTTCCAGATTCTGACGGAAGAAAAGGACGGGAACCGGTTCCCACTTTACCAGGGGACCACTATCGGGAATCGGAAAATCTGTCAGTTGGCCGATCCCTTTGCCGGACAGAACCCCTTGACCCGTCCGGAGGGGTATGGGGACGGACGGCTTATCGTACAGATTACTTCTGCCAGGGATGAGGTCTTCATGAAGGAGATCAAGGTGTATTAAGTCGTAAGTCGGGTTGCCGACGGCCAGACGCATGCATGGATTGGTCGGCCCCTTTAGCCTGCCTGTTCTCCCACAGTTCATTTGCATTTTAAATCGGATTATGATAAGATATCTTTCAGAAAAATTCAGACTGAGGAATGCAGAGAATATCTGATGTATATCCTTTGAAGGAAGGATACCGGGCAGAAGGGATGATCCGGATGCTTCGGTTCGATATCGGAAAGAGGTAGGAGGTCAATATGAAACGGGCGGATCTATTTTCGCAGAGGCTGGAAAAACATCAGGAGGAGCTGCACGGAAAATATATGGAGCTTTACCATGATGAGGAAAGCTTCGCGCAGCTTCTGGGAATCATGAAACAGTACGACGGGAAGCGCTCGGAGGAGCTGAAGGCGCTGGACATAAAGAGGGAAGCCAACCCCACGTGGTATCGGGACAGCGATATGCTGGGAGTGACCATGTATCCGAAGCTCTTCGCGGGAGGCCTGAAGGGGCTGAAGGGAAAGCTGGATTATCTGTCCGAGCAGGGGATTACCTATTTGCATCTGATGCCCCTTCTGAAAATGCCTCATCCCTATAATGACGGCGGCTATGCGGTGGAAGATTTCATGACGGTGGATCCCGAGGTGGGAACCAACCGGGATTTAACTGCCCTGACCAAGGAATTGCGCAAGCGGGGAATCAGCCTGTGCCTAGATTTGGTGATGAACCATACGGCGGATACCCACGAATGGGCTATGCGCGCAAAAGCTGGGGAACAGGAATATATCGACCGATATCAGTGCTATGAAACGTATGATATTCCCGCTCAGTTTGAGCGGACGATGCCCCAGGTCTTTCCCACCACGGCGCCCGGCAATTTTACCTGGTGCGAGGAAATGAAGCGGCATGTACTGACCACATTTTATCCCTATCAGTGGGATTTGAATTATAAAAATCCGGTGGTATTCAATGAGATGGCGGGCGTGATCATGTTCCTGGCCAACATGGGCGTAGAGGTGCTGCGGATCGATGCGGTCCCCTATATTTGGAAAGAATTGGGGACAAACTGCCGCAACCTGCCTCAAGTACATACCATTGTGCGCATGGTGCGCATGATCCTGGAGGTGGTATGTCCGGCGGTGATCTTAAAGGGAGAGGTGGTTATGGCTCCCAAGGAACTGCCGGCCTATTTCGGCACGCCGGAGAAACCCGAATGCCATATGCTCTATGGGGTATCCAGTATGGTGAACCTGTGGGCAGCCTTGGCGGCGCGGGATGCCAGGCTTTTGAAGCATCAGATGGACGTGATCCACAGTCTGCCGGAAAACTGCTTTTTCGTCAATTACCTGCGCTGCCATGACGACATTGGCTGGGGGTTGGATGAGGAAGAGGAGGAGCGTCTTTCGATCGATCCCCTGGCCCATAAGGAATATCTGTATCATTTCTTTGAAGGCGTCTATCCTGGCAGCTTTGCCAGAGGAGAGTTGTATAACTACGATCCTGTGTCCAGGGATGCCAGGAGCTGCGGCACTACGGCCAGCCTGTGCGGCGTGGAGAAGGGCGGCTTTGAAGGGGATCGGGAGCAGGTATCCTGGGGAATCCAGAGGGATCTTATGATGCATGCGGCCTGCATGAGCCTGGAGGGATTTGTGATGCTTTCCTCCGGGGATGAGATCGGGCAGGTAAACGAATACAATTATAAAGAAAATCCGGATTTGGCATCGGACAGCAGATATCTGCACCGCAGTGTGTTTAACTGGGAAAATGCGGACAGACGCAGGGAAGAGGGGACGGTTCAGCAGCGGATCTGGGACGGCCTGAAACGGATGGAAACCCTGAGAAAAGAGAATCCCTGTTTTGGAAAAGAGGCCTATGTGACCACCTGGGATACCTGCAGAATGCCCGTGTTCGCAATCCGTCGGATTACTGCGGAGGAGGAATTGATCTGTCTGGCCAATTTCTCGGGAGAAGAGCAGTGGGCTTGCCTTCCCACGCTGGGAGGGGATTACCGGGATCTGTTCACGAATGAGATCGTGCAGCCCGGCGCGTTGCGCATGGGCCCCTACCAGTACAGATGGTGTCAGAAAATCGGCTAAAGGCGGGAACGGGATGAGGCAGACACCCATGCCGGAAACACAGATTCACGGCCGGAGATTGCCGCTGAAGGTAGAAATATAACCGAAATGAACGGGAAAGGAAAGAAAACCGATGAAAATTACGCTGAAGGATGGTTCCTTTAAGGAATATGAGGGAGGAAAATCCATTCTGGAAATCGCGGAGGATATTAGCGAAGGACTGGCAAGGGCTGCCTGTGCGGGACTGGTGGACGGTAAAGTATTGGATTTGCGCACCGTGCTCACCCAGGATTGTGAACTGTCCATCCTCACTGCCCGGGATAAGGAGGGCCTGACTGTGGTACGCCATACCGCCTCCCATGTGCTGGCGCAGGCCATGAAGCACGTATTCCCGGAAGCCAAGCTGGCCATTGGACCCAGCATTGAGACAGGTTATTATTATGATTTTGAACATGCGCCTTTTTCCAGGGAGGATTTGGACAAACTGGAAGCGGAGATGAAGAAGATCATCAAGAAAGGCGATAAACTGGAACGTTTTACCCTGCCCAGGCAGGAGGCCATCGCATTTATGGAGGAAGCTGGGGAACCCTATAAGGTGGAGTTGATCCGGGATCTGCCGGAGGATGCGGAGATTTCTTTCTATAAGCAAGGGGATTTTACGGATCTGTGCGCAGGCCCCCATCTGATGAGCACGAAGGGGATCAAGGCCTTTAAGCTGACCTCTTCTTCAGGAGCCTATTGGCGCGGTGATTCCAATAGAACCATGCTGCAGCGGATCTACGGCACCGCGTTTCATACCAAGGAGGAGCTGGCGGAGTATCTGGAGTATCTGGAAAACGTGAAAAACCGTGACCACAATAAACTGGGCCGGGAGATGGAGCTCTTTGCCACGGTGGATGTGATCGGCCAAGGGCTTCCGCTTCTGATGCCCAAGGGGACGAAGATGATTCAGACCCTGCAGCGCTGGATCGAGGACGAGGAGGAGAAGAGGGGATACATGCGTACCAAGACCCCTCTCATGGCGAAAAAAGATCTGTATATCATTTCCGATCACTGGAATCACTATAAGGAAGGCATGTTCGTGCTGGGGGATGAGGAAAAGGACGATGAGGTTTTTGCCCTGCGTCCCATGACTTGTCCGTTCCAGTATTATGTATACAAACAGAGCCAGAAATCCTATCGCGATCTGCCCTGCCGGTATGGGGAGACTTCCACTCTTTTCAGGAATGAGGATTCCGGGGAGATGCACGGGCTGACCAGGGTGCGTCAGTTCACCATTTCCGAGGGCCATCTCATCGTGCGGCCCGACCAGATTGAAGAGGAGTTCCGGGGCTGCGTGGATCTGGCCAAATACTGCTTAACCACGCTGGGCCTGGAGGAGGACGTAACCTACCGCCTGTCCAAGTGGGATCCGGAAAATAAGGAAAAGTACCTGGGGGATGCCGAAACCTGGGACTATGTGCAGAACATGATGCGGGACATCCTGCACCATATCGGGATTGCGTTCACGGAGGAGGACGGCGAGGCGGCCTTCTACGGGCCGAAGCTGGATATCCAGGCGAAGAACGTATACGGCAAGGAAGACACCATGATCACCATTCAGCTGGACATGTTCCTGGCGGAACGCTTCGACATGAGCTTTGTGGATCAGAACGGGGACAAGGTGCGCCCTTACATCATCCACAGGACTTCCATGGGATGTTATGAAAGGACGCTGGCCTGGCTGATCGAGAAATACGAGGGTAAGTTCCCCACCTGGCTGTGTCCGGAGCAGGTACGCGTGTTACCCATTTCCGAGAAATATGAGGAATACGCCGATGCTGTCAACGGAAAGCTGAGGGAGAACGGCATCCTGAGCACGGTGGACAACCGTTCCGAGAAGATCGGTTATAAGATCCGCCAGGCGCGTCTGGATAAGCTTCCCTACATGTTGGTGGTGGGCCAGAAGGAAGCTGAGGAAGGGACCGTTTCCGTCCGCAGCCGTTTTGCCGGGGACGAGGGGGCGAAGAACCTGGATGTGTTCATAGAAGAGATCTGCAGGGAGATCCGGACAAAGGAGATCCGTAAGGTGACTGCGGTGGAAGAGGGAAAGTGATTTCCTGGGAAGCCGTCCCGCTGAGAGGCAAACTTCCCAGGAGGTGATTCCTTCCGGGAAGCGGCTTCAAACGGGAAGGGATCTCTTTGCGGGAGAGCGGCTTCAAACGGGAAGGGATCTCTTTGCGGGAGAGCGGCTTCAAACGGGAAG
>CANSTU010000111.1 GCA_947650005.1 uncultured Lachnospiraceae bacterium | reverse complement strand
CGGCTGCCACGCTCCCCTCTGGGACGCTTCATAGCGGGCGGTATCCTGGCGGAGGACTTTATTTCGGATAAAAACGTTCAATCCCTGGCGATCATTAGATTCAGGATCGCCACATCCGTATCCTTCATCCCGACCTTTCCCACGTATCCCACATTCCGGATCGTCTTTTCCACAGTTTCCTTGACAATACCTTCCCCGGGCCCAAAGCATCGGTTCCTCTCCCCCAGAAAATGGGCCATCACGGCAGCATCCACGGCGGAGGCAATCTTGGCGGCACAGGAGGATTTCGCTCCGTCGCAGACAATGCCTCCCACGTTGGCTATGGTATTGGTGATGGTCCTGGATACGGCCGCATAGTCTCCTCCATACAGCCAGGTGATCCCCGCGCCGGCCCCGCAGGCAGCGCTTACCGCGCCGCAATAGGCTGACAGGTTGCCGATATACTTTTTCTGATGGATTGCGATCAGATTGCTGACTGCCAGAGCCCGGTACATTTTCGCTTCCCCTGATCCTAGATAGCGGGCGAATTCCATTACCGGCAGGCAGCAGGCCATCCCTTGATTTCCGCTTCCCGAATTGATGACCACGGGAAGGGGACAGCCGTTCATCCTGGCATCGGAACCGGCCGCCGCTCGCGCCTTTGCCCGCACCTTCACATTGTCCCCGTAAACCTCCATCAGCGTCCTTCCCACCTGCGCGCCGTACGCATGGGCTAGCCCTTCTTCCGAAATCGCCCCGTTCATCCGCACCTGACGCCCTATAACCTCCCGAATATCCTCAAAGTCCACCTCCTCGGCAAAGGAAAGGATGTCCCGTACGTTCAGAAGCGACCGATCTGCCTCCTGCCCTCCGCCCTGCTCTTCCTCCTGTATTCGGTAGATCTGCTTGCCGTCCGTTTCCATCCGCACGACCCTGGTATGCTTATCCACGATCTCCACTTCGGACTCATGGCCTTGTCCCGTAAGCTTCACGAGGATATACAGGTTTTCCACACCCTCGCGGAGAAAGCAGGCGCAAAAGTCCTGTTCCAACAGCTCTTTCGTCCGTTCCACCGCCTTCTCGTCCACACTTTCCAACACTTCCAAGCCTCTCGAGGCATCTCCGCCCATCAAGCCGAGAACGGCAGCAGCCTCGATTCCCCGCATCCCTCCGGAATTGGGCACCGTGACGCTTTTCACATTTTTGATGATATTTCCACTGCACCAAACCTCCATTCGCTCCGGGACGTAGTCAAAAATTTCTTTTGCCTTAGCGGCCGCATAGGCCAGTGCAATCGGCTCTGTACATCCCAGGGCCGGAATCAGTTCCTCCTGCAGGATAGCGAGATAATTCCGATATATTCTGCGATCCATTCCCTCTTCCTTTCATCCTTTTCATGATCTTTGCAGCTGATACCGCGGACGCAAAATGGCTTTTTATCCTCAGCAGGATGATGCGTCCGCGGCTCATCCAGGTTTCGGACGGAAACACCGCCGCACTCCGCAGATCATCTTATTGTAATTGGATTATAGGAAAAAGGAAGCATAGAAAATAGGTGATTCCTTTGAAAACGATAGGTGATTTGTTGGATGTTCCCATTTGATACACAGAACGTCTGCGTGATATACTAAGATTGCAGACTCCCTATACAAACGAACCGATAACGAATAGACGATTCGGGTTCATCCTATTGCCGCCCAGCCGCCGGAAAAGAAAGGAGGCTCCATGCCGATCCTGAAAACCCATAAAAAGCTTTCCTATCGGTCGCAGATCTTTTTCTATTCCCTGCTTCTGATCATCATACCGACTACACTGTTGAGCGTCTCCTCTGCCTCACGCAGCATATCGGAGATTTCTGAAGAATACAATCATTCCATGGCGACCATCGTAAATCAGGCCAGTTTAGCCCTGGATATCCTGCTTGAGGATGCCACGAAAATCGCGGACATGCCTCTTTTGAGCGATGATATCCATAAAGCGATGATTACCAATTATCAGGACGACTATCTTTCCTACGCCCGGGATTCGACCGCTTTCCGCCATCTTTTCAAACAGACCAACCGGCTCAACAGCAATCTGATGACATGCGTATTCCAGAGCAAGTACGGCTATAATTTCGATTACAATATCTTAAACGCAAGACAACTGAACCAGATTCAGGAAACCATAGATAATTTCCGCGATCTGGCCGCTTCGTCTCCCAACCATATTTATTATGCTCCCCTGCAAAGCTCTACCTATTCCATCACATCCCGGAATGTGCTCCCTATGCTCAAGATTCTTTACGATGGATTCGACTATAAGGAAATCGGCATCTGTTACGCGGAGATCGACTTAAAACCTTTAGAAAAGATCCTGGCCTCCTCCCGCAGTTTGGTAAATACCATACTGATCTACGATACGGAAGGAAATCTGACCTATTCCACGGATCCTTCCTACTTTTCCGATCCTGGTCAGGATGCCGCCTTACTTTCCTGCCTGGCTGAGTTCTCCGCCAGCCTGCCCGAAGATGGTTCCATTACCACGCAGAAGATCACCATTGGCAGCTCTACCTGGCTGGTGAACGGATGCAGCAACAAAACGACCAGATGGCACATTCTCCAGTTTGCAGACAATCAGATCATCACGCAGACCTACTTCAACAACCTGCTGAGCCACTCCGGCATCTTTCTTTTCAGCATCCTTCTGGGGTTGCTGCTGGCCGTCATGATTTCCGGCAGGCTGACCAATTCCATCTCCCGCCTCTGCTACGAAATAGAATCCGCGGAAATCGGTTCCCCCAATGGCCGATCACAAACCGCCGGTTCCTCTCCCACAGATTGCAGGGAAGCAGGCTATCCAGCCCCCATCAGCCAATCCGCCTGCGGGGATAACCTGGAGCTGCAGAAGCTGATCGTCAGCTTCAACAGGCTCTATCTGCGCCTGGCAGACAGCATGGAACTAAATTACCAAAGCAAACTGGCTGAGCAGAAAATGAAAATTCAAATGCTGCAGTTCCAGATCAACCATCATTTTCTCTATAACACGCTCAACACCATAAAGTCCCTTGCGGACATCCACCACATTCCGCAGATCGGGCAGATCGCCGTCTGCATGTCAGACTTGCTGCGTTATAACTTGGAGAATTTTCCCATTGCCCATCTGCGCGACGAGCTGGAACAGGTGTCCCGCTATCTCACTATACAGAGCATCCGTTTTCCCGGCAAATTTCTGTTCGATTGCAGCGTTCCCAACTCCCTTATGGACTTTCGGATTCCCACCTTTATCCTGCAGCCTCTGGTGGAAAACAGCATCGAGCACGGCTTTTCCGACAAAGAGGAGCAATGCTATATCAGCATTGGATACAGCCTGGACGAGTCCCACCTTCATCTCCTGATTTCTGACAATGGCTGCGGGATCCCCGAAGGGCTTCTGCGGGAAATCATGGATGCCATGGCCTCTGAGAACGACAGGGCAAAGCTTTCCTCCTCTTCAGGAAATGGCCGCAGTCATCATGCCATCGGCCTTCTCAATGTGGATCAAAGGCTGAGAAGCTATTACGGACCGGAATACGGACTTGCCATTGAAAGCGAAGCCGGAGAAGGGACGATCATAGACATTACCCTGCCGAGACAGGGATGAAAAGGAAGAGGGGCGATTATTGCACCCTCTGTCTTCTCTGTATAGAAAAGAAAACAGCGGTTTTGATTACAAATTCAAAATCGCTGTAAAACTGTTTTTATTATGTTGGTTGCGCGAAGATTTTCCGCAGAACAACTTTTTATTCAGCGTTGGACAATTTGCTTCTGATGGCATGAACCTAATGTCTTTTTTGTATCCTGCAAAAGATAGGAAACTAAATATAAAGCTCGTTATCCTTTCTTTCCGAACAGGCCTTTTTCATTGCCAGCGCCGCAATTGAAACCATGGCCTCATTTACTTTACGTGCTGATTCGGGACATTCTGTGACGCACCTCATACAGGAAATACACTTCTTCTTGTCCGCTGTTTTCAGATCTTCCCCGCTGATCGCCTCTGCCGGACAGTTTTTGGCACAAAGCCCGCAACCGATACAGCATTATCTGCTTTTGGAACCAGACCGGCTCCTCCAGCTTTTCTATAGGGACGGTTACCAGGTATCCGTAACACGGACGCGCAGTCTGTATTCCCAATCTTATCCATAATCTTTTGTGAAAAGCTACGCAATTCCTGTCTATCCAGCTGATCAGGTCTGCCAGCAGCATACTGATGCATGATAGAGTGCTCGGCAACTGCACAAACAGCGGCGATCACATGGAAACCGCTCTGCTCGGCGATATCCTTCAGTTCCACAAGCGTGTCTTCATATGCACGGTTACCATACACACAAACGATGATACATCGGGCTTCATTTCCTCGAATTCTTTTGATTCTTTCAGCCGCAAGGGCAGGTACACGACCGCCGTAAGAAGGAACCGCAATTACCACTACGTCATCCATGGCAATCTCAAACGCTGAGAAATCATTCTTTGCGTCCGTCAGATCAATTTCATCAGCACAGCTGTCCCACTGTGACGTAATCGTTTCTACGACCCTCCTAGTTCCTCCGGTTGGACTAAAAACAATTTGCTTAGCTCTCATATTTGGCTCCAATCTGCGCGTTTTAGCGCACGTACCAATCAGGAGGATCCTTTACGCATGCTTTAGCGCGCATATTTTTCAATCTATTCTCCTTCTTAGCAGAACCCGTCCCCTCTATAGGTTCTTTACCTTAAAGTCACGTTCCATCTCCCTGCGCATATCCTTTTTCGCAATATCCTGACGCTTATCATAAAGCTTTTTGCCCCGGCATAAGCCCACTTCCACCTTTGCCCTCCCATCCTTAAAATAGACCTGGAGGGGCATGAGGGTATAACCTCGTTCCGCCACTTTTCCGGCCAGCTTCGCGATCTCCGTCTTATGCATCAGGAGCTTTCTCATACGCAGGGGATCCTTATTGAAAATATTCCCCTTTTCATAGGGACTGATATGCATGCCGTTGATGAACGCCTCCCCATTATCAATCGAAATGAAAGATTCCTTGATACTACACTTGCCCATACGCAGGGACTTCACCTCTGTGCCATGCAGCACCAAGCCGGCTTCATATTTTTCTTCCACGAAATAATCATGGAATGCCTTTTTATTGTTGGCCACAAGTTTCTGTGCTTCCTTCGCCATCTTTGCTCCTATCTGCACGCTTTGGCGCGCATACAAATCAGAGTGATCCCATCTGCATGCATGGCACGCACTCTAGTCAAGGAGATTGAAAATCTCTATAACAATCTTTGCTCTCCGTTCTGCCATCCAGAGCGGCTCTCAAATCCATGGAATTCATACCGTAAAACGCCTGATGCGCTTTTTACTAAACGAACGCCTGGCTGGAAACCTCTGGTTTCGGCTTTACCCCTCTTCCACATCACCCTCAGCAAGTTCAAAATCGATCGTCTTCGTAAAGCGGTCCGCGAACTTCACCTTCACCTGCAGCCTCTGTCCCAGCTTATAAGTCACCCCTGTATGGGTTCCTTGCATCTCACAGGCCTCCTCATCATAGAAGAAAAAGTCGTCCCCCAACCGGGTCACATGCACCAGCCCTTCCACGGTACTTTGCAGCTCCACATACAGTCCCCAGCCCGTAATCGCGGATATGACTCCGTCAAAGACTTCTCCGATTTTCCCTTCCATATATTCCGCTTTCTTCAGCTTATCCACTTCCCGTTCTGCCTCGTCCGCCCTCCGTTCCGTCCGGCTCGTCTGTTTTGCCACGTCAGACAGCAGCTCGGCATAGTGGGTAAGGCGCCCTTCATCCAGCCGTCCCCTGATTTGGTCCTTGATGATCCGATGAATCTGCAGATCCGGATACCTGCGGATGGGGGAAGTGAAATGACAGTAAAAACGGCTCGCTAATCCAAAATGTCCCGTACACTGCGTCGTATAGCACGCTTGACGCATACTGCGCAGAGTCATCCGATGAATCAAAGGCTCCTCCAGCGTTCCCTCCGCCTTTTCCAGGAGCTTCTGGAATTCCTTGGGATGGATCTCCTCCTGCCCTTGCCCGAACTTGATAGAATAACCGAAATTACGGACGAAAATCCCCAGGCTGTGCACTTTGTCTGGATCCGGGCTTTCATGGCTTCGATATAGGAAAGGAACCTGCATCCAATAAAAATGCTGGGCCACCGTCTCGTTAGCCAGCAGCATGAAATCTTCGATCAGCCTTGTGGCCGCATTCCTCTCATAGGGCCTGATATCCACAGGGCGTCCCTGCCCGTCCAGCGTAATTTTGCTCTCCGGAAAATCGAATTCCACAGCGCCCCTGCGATGCCGTCTTTCCCGGACAATAGCGGAAAGTTCCGCCATTTTGCGCAGCATAGGAACCACGTCTTCATAGCAGGCACATTCCTCCTCATCCCCTTCCAGGATTTTGGCAACGGAGGTATAGGTCATACGCCTGTCCACATGGATCACCGTCTCGGCCAGGCTGTAGTCCACCACTTCTCCCTTCGGGCTCACGGTCATCAGGCAGCTTAACGCCAATCTGTCTTCCCCTGCATTCAGGGAACAGATCCCGTTGGACAGGGCACGGGGCAACATGGGGATCACCCGATCCACCAGATATACGCTGGTCCCCCTGTTTAAGGCTTCCCAATCCAGGGCGGAATTCTCCTGCACATAATTGGCCACATCGGCGATATGCACGCCTAGGCAATAGTTCTCTCCTTCCTGATAAAGGCTCACCGCATCGTCCAGATCCTTCGCGTCCTCCCCGTCTATGGTCACCATAAGAAGGTCTCGCAGATCCTGTCTGCCGGCCCGATCCGCCTCGGATACCTGCTCCTGGCATCGGGCTGCCTGCTTTTCCACCTTTTCCGGGAAAACCTCCGGAAGGCCAAATTCCCGTACCACGGATAAGATATCCACTCCCGGATCATCCGGGTGGCCCAGGATTTCCACAATCTTCCCCTCCGGGCTCTTTCCCGGCCTTCCCTGCCCATAATCGGTGATCTCCGCCACCACTTTCGCGCCATCGACCGCTTTCTTGGAATGTTCCTGCGGAACGAATACATCGACCAAAACACGGTTGCTGTCCGGCACCACAAATCCGAACCCGCCGCGGCTCTCCCAGGTTCCCACCACCTGACTCATCCCTCTGGCAATGATCCGAACCACCTCAGCTTCCCGACGCTGTCCGCTGCGTCCCGGCAGGATCCTCACTTCCACCGTATCCTGGTGCCAAGCCCCGTTCACTCCTTCCTCAGGAATGTAGAAACTTTCCGAGTTTCCTTCTGCTTCCACAAACCCGAATCCCTTCGGATGCGCAGTAAAAACGCCAGTAAACAGTGTTTCTTCAGGCCGAAGATAACGCCCCCGCCTATTCATCCGGATCTTCCCTTCCTCCAAAAGCTCCTCCAGCAGCCGCTTCAATTCAGGCCGCTCCTCTGCCCTTACCTGCATGATACAAGCCAGCTCTTTTTCGCGCATGGGCACATAGGAGGGATTCTCCATCAGACTGATTATTTTCTTTTTCCTTACTTCTCCACCATCGGAAACGGCCATAAAACCTCCCTGTCCTACTATTTATACAATATGGAACCCAGCAGACTCTACTCAATTACGCAGGACGCAAGTTGTGAAAGCAGCAGCTCCGCCGCACATAGACAAACGCCGCCTTGCTTCGCAGGGCGGCTCATTCTCGCAAACGCTGCCGCGCGCTTCGCGGGCCAGCTCATTGTAATGAAAAGAACTCTTCCATAAGCGGCAGAGTTCTTTCGTGGTCAGAATTTCGAGATATTCAGGATTGCGGCAATCACAATAAAGGAAATCGCAAGATATTTCGTAACCTTGACAAGAGTACCCTCCATAGAACGTCCCTTGTTCTTGCCCCAGTAGGTTTCCGCCGCCCCGCTGATCGCTCCCAGTCCGGCCGACTTACCTTCCTGCAAGAGAACCAATGCTGTCAATGCAATACAGATCAATATGAAAATCACCGTCAATATGATTCGAACCACTGCCACTGTATACACCTCCTTACACCTGAGCATCCACCCAGACATAAGGTATTCTAACATAGTGCACAACAATTTACAATACGCAAGGACAAATATTCCTAAAAAATGTTACGATGCGTCTTCCAGAAAGGAACGTCCCAGGAAGGACATGGCAGCCGCCCCC
>CANSTU010000110.1 GCA_947650005.1 uncultured Lachnospiraceae bacterium | reverse complement strand
CTCCTCTCCAGGCGAATCCTGCCAAGCGTTGGCTGCTGCGGTTTCAAGACGCTTCTCAGGCTTTTGGCGCGCACGATAGATCCGAAAACGGTATCAAGCCTCATCCCTCCGCCAGTCCGGTATCCTTCTGCAGTCCTTCTCCGTCCGCAGCACCGGTGGCCAGCCGGTCGCAGCGTTCATTTTCCGGATGGCCGTCATGTCCCCTCACCCAGGTTAGTTTTATCTCATGTGGGTTCGCAGCAGCCAATAGGCGTTTCCACAGGTCCACATTTTTTACCGGGCCGGTGGATCCCTTCCAGCCTTTTTTCATCCATCCTTTGATCCAGTGCTTGTTAAAGGCGTCCGTCACATATCTGGAATCGGAAATCACCTCGACCTGGCATGGACGTTTCAGCGCTTCCAACCCTGCGATCACCGCCATCAGTTCCATCCGGTTGTTCGTTGTTTTCTCGTATCCCCCGGACAGTTCCCTTTCATGGAGCGTTCCGTTTTTATCCACATATTGGAGGATGGTGCCGTACCCTCCCGGGCCGTTGGGATTTCCCCGGGCCGCTCCGTCCGTATAAATCGTTACCTTCATTCAAACCTCCATTCCCCGCTTTCCACAAACCGCGCTGCCATCTCTTCCGCTGCCCGGATGATTCTCTCTTCATATCCCATGATGCCCAGCAGACGGATGGCATTCCTCGTCTGCGCCTTTCCGGAAAGAAGGCGATAGGGAAAGAAGATATCTTCGCCCTCTATCTTTTCCTCAAAATGATAGTTGCCGTAATATCCCTTCAGCAATTCCGCCAGTTCTATATCATGGGTCGCCGCGATGCAGAGTACCTTCGGCGCCTGCAGGCTCTTTAAAATCTGTGCGGATGCCGCAATCCGCTCTACCGTATTGGTCCCGCGAAGCACCTCGTCCACGCAGCACAACACCGGGGAGCCGTCTCGGGCCGCCTCATCCAGGATCCGTTTCAACGCCCGGATCTCCACCATATAGTAGCTTTCCCCACTCTCCAGATCGTCCCGCAGGGACATGGAAGTGAAGATACGGTACATCGGCGCAATATATCCTTCTGCCGTACAGGTATGAACGGTCTGTGCCAGAAGGGCATTCAGTGCCATTCCCCGCAGGAAAGTGGACTTCCCCGACGCGTTGGAGCCGGTCACCAGCACGCCTTTTGCGGTGTAAATGCTGTTTTTCACGGGTTCAGCTAAAAGAGGATGATACATTTCCCGCAGTTCCAGGCTCCCTTCCTGGGTAAACGTGGGACAGCACCATCCATTCCGCAGGGATTCCCGCCAGGATGCCACCGCAATGGCTGCTTCCGTCCGTCCGATCAGTTCCACCATCCGGTCAATATCCGATAGATGCTTTTTCACCTCCCGCAGCATGACGCGGAAGGCGATGATGTCCAGATGCAGGATCATATTGATATAATCCATGAAAACAGAGAGCGGGTCGCCGGCCATCGTACTTCCCCGCATGCCCCAAACGGCGCTGGAGCGAAAATTTCCGAATTGTTTTCCCAATTGGCGCAGCTCCTCCCATTCTTTTCCCAAGACAGGAATCTCTACCCTTCGGATCTGATCGGAGAAATCCAGAATCCGCCTCACGTAGGCAAAGCTGACCAAATAGGGTTCCACCTCCCCCTTCTGCTTCATATAAGAATACATATTGATCATAAGGAGGACGAACAGGCCCGTCATTCCCAAAGACGGAGAAAAAGGAATCAGGCATACGAAGAAAATCAGCAGAAGATCCAGGAAAATGGCCTGCCCAATCCCCTGCTCTTCCACTCCGTCCAGATACATCAGATAGTCATAGATGGAATACTTTCCGCTGCGCCCCAACCTGCGGAATAGAAACTGCAATTCCTCCCGTTCCTTTTCATGCGCCCCAAACCATGCCGCCCGTTCCCCATCCGTTTCTTCCGGCGTAAGGGCTGGCGTATGGAGCGCGTAATAAAGATATTCCTGACCGGCGGAAGAATAGGTATGGTTCATGGAAAAAAAGATTTCGTCCATTCCCAAATCATCCCACGTGATCTCATCGATCTGATTTTCCTTCCTATGAGCTGCGTAGAAGCCCGGTATCCCGGCCAGTTCTTCGCCGCTGTACTTTCGTTTCGGGATCTTTCCATAGGAATCGTGGATTTCCCTGCGAATCTTTCTCTCCTTCTTTCGTTCTCCCCAGATTCCCCACAGGAAGAACGCGGCCACACCGGCGGCCAGAATTCCCATTATCATCCATTCCATCGCTAAAAACTCCTGATCTTATCCGTCCCGTCATCTCCGGTCTTTTCAATCCTACGCACCACCACGTGGTAACTGTAGCCATTGTTCACAGCCACTTCCACCCGGTCGCCCTCCTTATGCCCTAAAAGCGCCTTTCCGATGGGGGACTCCGTACTCACCAATCCTTCCAGGGAATTTCCCCGCATAGTGGTAACGATCTTCATCCGTTCCGTAGTACCCTCTTCCTCAAAGAACAGCTCCACGGTATTATTCACCCCGATTTCATCCTCGGCGGAATCATCGGATATCACCTCTGCCGTCTTAATCATCCTTTCCAGGAAACGGATCCGGCTTTCGTTCCGGTTCTTTTCCCGTTTTGCCGCATAGTATTCAAAATTTTCACTCAGATCCCCATGTGCCCTGGCTTCCTTTACTGCCTCCAGCGCTTCCTTTCGGACCACCAGCTTCCGATGCTCGATTTCCTCCTGCATCCTTTGAATATCCTTCTGTGTCAGCTGATTATGCATCTTTCCTCACATTCTGCCGCCGGCCGGCGGCTTTCCAATTGGACGGACCTCCATACGCAAGATAACGCTCTTAGCAAGCACGCTCTCCTTTAAACCGATGGATTTCAAACCTTCTTTTTCCGACGTTCTGCTTTTCCATCCGCTCCCACATCCTGCCGGAAAACCGCTGCCCCTTGTCCATGCAGATTGCCAGGACCGTCCCCTCCTGCGCAGCTGCGGCCAACGTTTCAGCCATCCTTCCCACCGGTTCTTCCCTCTCTCCCTGAAAGGAAGTGAGCTGTCCATAGGGAAGATCCGTAAGGATCACGTCCGCCTTCGGGCAATCGGGCAGGTCTCGGGTACAATCGGCTGCAAACAGCACAGAGGGCAGATCCCGTTTCAGATCTTTGAGAAGCCTGCCTGCGCTCTCCAGCGCTCCTGCATGGGACGGTTTACGATATCTATTCCATAGATCTTCCAGCTCTCGGATCCTCCCCTCCAGCCCCTCGCGCGTGAGAAGAGCGGTATTCCTCCGTGCGAGCGCCACCATCTCCCCATCGATATCGCTGCCGGCCAGATGGACGATCCGATCCTGATTGCAAAACCCCAGCACGGTAAGCAGATATCCTCCCCCGCAGCATGGATCATATACCGTCACTTCCCGGCCCTTCCCCGCATAGTCCAAGCTACGCCGAAAAATCTCGTTAAGCAGCCTGACGGGGAAATTGGGGACACCTGCATGCGCATAGAGCACCCTGCCGCTGGAAAGGTCTTCATAGTTGCCTCTTTCGCTATATCGATATTGCATCACCCATTCCTCCTGAAAATATTTACCCAGGCAATGCTAACGCATGATTACCCTCAGTGGACAAGAGGACGCCCTGTTTTGCACCTCAGGTTTGCGATTCTGCCCCGTTCCTGTCGCGAAGCATACGTCCCGTACGCTCAGCCCGACAAGCGGATAAGCCCCTTGCGCTCATGCCATTATATCACATGAAAACCATGATATGCTAAATTCATGAAGAAGTCAATTGAGTCGTTCCATTCTCTACTACGGCAACAGCCAAATCCATCTTTTGACGCGCCCTCTTCCGCCCGCCGGAATAAGGCGGTTGCCCGTCACGGCAAACGCATGAATCTGTCCGCCAGCCCCTTTGCCGTTCCACACCGGCGCCAGCCGCGCGTGGGAGCATGGAGGGAAACAATTGCCTCTACTTGCTTCCTGTGCTATGATAATTATGTTATAGGGAATCGGCTTTCTGATTTGCACAGGAGACATGTTATGATAAAAATCACATTTGCCCTCACGGAAGAAGATTATCTATCTTTCAACAAATACCATCTGGCAAATACGCCCTCCGGAAGGAGGCTGCTGAGTAAAACACGGCTTATGGGCCCCATCATGAGCCTTTTCGTCCTCATCCTGTTTCTGATCTTAGGAGCACGTCCTTCGCTCCTTATGGCGGAAACCGTTGCACTTACAATCTTGTCCATCCTAATGGTTGTTTTTTCGAAGCAGTTCCTATGGTTCTCTACCAAAAGAAATATCCGTAAAATTAAGAAGGACGGGAAGCTTCCTTTTTCACCCCAGGGAGAGCTTCTGTTTGAGGAAGACGCCATTCATGAAATCACGCCGGATTCCGAATGCCATACCAGTTATTCCCGCCTGGAACGCATTGGGATTACGGATGAAGCGCTCTACCTCTATTTTGGAGCCATACAGGCATACATCATTCCTTTCTCTTGTCTTTCGGATGCGTCGGAGAAGGATCGTATTCTGGCCTTTTTACATAAGAAAGTCCAACTGGATTTTTAAATCCTTTCGTAGGTTGTCTTAATGCCAAGTCATACTCAGCATATTATCTACATTCATAACAAGGCAACAGCATTTCAACCGATACTGCTTACCTCCCGGAGCGCTTCTTTTTGGACGGGCCTGCCGGGATGTGGACAGCAACGGTTGAAATGCTGTTGTCCTGTTGTTCATAAAAAGGCTTTCTTTTCCAGACGCTCTATGGTATACTATGAAACGAAGTCTCCCACCCATCTGCCAACGGATGTTTGTTTAAATTCATCGGTGGAATGAGCGGGCTTTTCTTTTATTTTTATCATTTTCAAAAAGGAGTGATTAGAACGTGACCGGAAAAAAAGAGAACCTCCACAATCCGAAAATCAGGCGGAGTCTTAATGGAAGGATCTTAAAAAACACCACCCGCAATATTCTTGCCGTCGTCATCATATGCTGCCTGATTATGGCATTTTCCATGCAATCGCTGGCAACCAGCATCCTACTGGACAGCCTGCAGCCTATGACCAGGCAGTCGGCCAAAACCGTGGAGGCCAATATCCATATGCTGGCAGACCGAATGATGGCCATCGCTGCAGATCCCCGCATGAGTGCGTCCGCCGCCGAAAACGGAATGGACGGCACAGATGATAGCACGGCTATTCAGACGGATCGGGACGCTGTTTTAACAGAAGCTGCCGAGACCTATGAACTGTACACCATCGCCCTATATGGCTTGGATGGCCGTCTTGTTCAGGGAATTAAGGGTGCGCCGGAAAGCCTGGATGGGAGCTTTTTTTCCCTTCTTCAGGAAACGGATAATCTGACTACGGATTCTTCCACCACTTTTCAGGATAAACTGGGCATCACCATGGGAATGCCTGTAAAAGAGAACGGCGAAACCATTCTATATGTGGTTGGTGTTTATAAATACGACACCCTCAACGATGTGATCAGCAGCATTAACCTGGGCAGGCACGGTATGGCCTATATCGTAAACCGGGAAGGAAACGTCATCGGCCATCCGGATCAATCCTTGATTCTGGCCGGAAGCACACTGAGCCAGCTCGGCGCAGAAAACACGAACGCATCCAGCCGCGTAACCACCGGGGAAACCGGCGCTACGCAGTTTTCCATTGACGGCAAAGACATGCTGGTGGCTTTCTCTCCCATCCGAGGTACTCAGTGGTCTTTGGTGATCCAGATTCCCAAATCGGATTACAATCATTTGATCAATAACGCGATGCTCGTATCGGTGTTGTCCACGCTGGCAGTACTGGCAGTTTCTATTTTCCTGGTTCTGCGTCTGTCCCGTTCCATTTCCCTTCCTGTGAAAAGCGTAACGAGCAGGATGATAGCTCTCTCGGACGGTGATCTGCATACCGAGGTAGTCCCGGTCCACTCAGGAGACGAATTGGAGATTCTCACCCAGACACTCAGCGACACGGCCCGAAGCGTCAGCCGTTACATATCAGATATTCAGCAGGTATTAAGCCAGGTCGCATCGGGGAATCTATGCGCCGAATCTCAGGTGGAGTATAGAGGGGACTTTTCCCTGATCCAAACAAGCCTACGTACCATTATTCTGTCTATGAATGAAACCATTACGGGTTTTCGCTCCGCTGCCGCACGCCTTGCCAACATGTCCGAGGAACTCAACGGCCAGTCTGCCCAGCTTCATCAGGCTTCCCTGGAACAGAACCAATCCACCGAAGCGCTGGTTCACGAGGTTTCCAATGTAAAGGAGCGACTATCCAACGTTACAGAAAGCAGCGGACAGACCCGCGCCAAAACAGAAGAGATCGCTCAGCGCATTCAAGAAGCCAACGCGCGGATGGCTTCCCTCTCAGGCGCAATGGACAATATCAGTTCCAATGCCCAGGAGATCACCAAGATCGCCAAAGCCATTGAGGATATTTCCTTCCAAACCAGCATCCTGGCCATCAATGCCTCCGTAGAGGCGGCGCGCGCTGGAAGCGCCGGGAAAGGATTTGCCGTAGTGGCAGACGAAGTCCGGCAACTGGCTTCCAAAAGCGCCGAGGCTGCTCAAAGCGCCACGAATATGGTAAGCAACACCCGATCCCTCATTCATACTGGCGTGGAACTGACCGCCGATACCGCTGGCTCCCTGCAGGCTATTTCCTCTGTATCCGATCAGATCAGCGCCATTTCAGACCAGCTAGTGATCGCAGTACAGGGACAGGAAGGCGCTCTTGCCATCATGGAAGAACGGATTGAAGCGATTTCCGCCATCGCTGACCGGAACCTGCAGAACGCGGGTGGAACGGAGCAGTCCAGCGGCTTGTTAGCCAAGGAGGCGGAAGATCTCCAGTCTCAGGTACAAAAGTTTGTTTTAAAGGAGGAACGAAGATAAATGAAGCGAATATTGAACCTGATTCTGACCCTGCTGCTGCTGGCGCCGTTGACGGCCTGCGGTAATCAAACTACCCTTCAGGACGGCTACTATACTGCCCAGGCCTCCCAGTTCAGCCACGGTTGGAAGGAATATATCACAATTATGGTCAAGGGCGGCACCATCGTCTCTGTGGAATATAACGCCGAAAATCTCAGCGGCTTCATCAAAAGCTGGGATAACACCTACATGCAGACCATGTTTCACTCCACTGGCACCTATCCCAATGAATACACTCGCTATTACGCAAACCAGCTATTGGAAGACCAGAACGGAAACAGCATCGACGCCTTGTCAGGCGCTTCTTCCTCTTACAGCTCTTTCCAGAAGCTGGCCGCAGCAGTACTGGAACAGGCTAGGCAGGGAGATTCGAGCATTGTGGTCGTTGATACCTCTCATTGAATCGCAATCGTATTAATATTAAATGGATACGCAATAGGGACCGGTAAAAAGATGAATACATTACCACAGATTTCAGAAGCCGAATTTGAAGTGATGAAGGTCATATGGAAACACGCGCCAATCAGCACCAATGAAATCACAGAAAAATTAACGCAAACGACGAAATGGAGTCCTAAGACAATACAGACTTTAATAAAACGGCTTGTAACCAAAGGGGCTCTTTCCTATGAGAAACAGAGCAGGGTTTTCGTTTACACCCCTTTGATAGAAGAAAAAAATTACATCGGCCAGAAAAGCCGCTCCTTTCTCGAACGCTATTATAACGGAGATATTACGGCAATGCTTTCTGCCTATATCGAAGAAGATAAGCTTTCCGAATCAGAAATTGACACTCTGCGTTCTCTTCTCCAGAAGAATTCAAAGGATAAGGGAAAATTAGCATGAAAATTTCGATTTCCTAGGAAGCGAGTGTTTCCTTACCCTTATCTTGATCTTGATTTGAGCGCCCGTCAAGGCGGGCAGAAAGGCTGACATGGCGGATTTCGGAATACGTTTTTTCTTATGCAATCTTCTTATCTGCGTTATCATAGGCTTGTTTCTTATGGCAAAGCGGATATTAAAACGTAATTTAACCGGCCGGATGCAGTTCAATTTATGGTTTCTGCTGCTTGGGCTTCTCTTGATCCCGTTTATTCCCTTCCGTCCGATTGCTTTCTTCCAGTTCTTTTCACGGCTTGGCGTATTAAGATACGCATCATTCCCAAGCGCATACCCTATGAAGGGAACTGCTGCCAATCTGCATATCTTAGACACGACAGCGCAAATGGATGATT
>CANSTU010000109.1 GCA_947650005.1 uncultured Lachnospiraceae bacterium | reverse complement strand
TGGCTGAAAATCTGCCAGAAGAAGTATCAATTACAGTATTGACAAATTCCGTTACCATTGCAGAGGTGTTGCGGAAAAAATTAAATATATCCGTTATCTTATTGGGCGGAGAAATGTCCCATCGTGGTCACTGCCATGATTTTTATACCATTCAAATGGTAAAAAATATCCGAATGGATAAAGCGTTTTTGTCACACGCAGCATTATCTCTGGATTTTGGAGCCTCCATTCACGATCCCGCCGGTGTGGAATTTGGAAAAGCTGTTATGAAGAACAGCGGGATGAATATTGGACTATATCCGTCTAAGAAGATAGGAAAAAGTTCTATCCATTCTGTATGCCAGGTAAAAGATTATGATTTATTGATCACGGATAATAATGTATCTGAGGATTTTTTGCTACAGGTAAGGGAACTTGGAGTGGAGATAGATACAGTCAATGGGAAGGGAGTATGAAAAATGTATTGTATATTAGTGACAGGCATTCCGGCAGCAGGAAAAAGCACTATGGCAGAAGTCATGTCAGAAAGGTTGAAACTTCCCGTTGTTTCAAAGGATACCATAAAAGAATTGCTGTTTGACAAGGTTGGTTTTCAGTCGAGAGAAGAAAAAGTAAATCTTGGAATTGCCAGTATGGAAATTATGTATTATGTTGCAGGTCAGCTTATGAAAGCAGGGCAACCTTTTATCTTGGAGAATAATTTTGAATATTCGTCAGAACATGGAATTAAAAATCTTTTAGAAAAATATCAATATTTCGCATTGACCATTACTTTAACAGGTGATTACAAAGTAATCTACCAGCGTTTTCTGGAACGGGAGAGCAGTCCTGACAGGCACAGAGGGCATGTTGTGAATGACTGCTACCCAGAAAAGAAAGAGAATAATCTGAAAACTCAAAAAGCGAAAACTATTTCTTATGATAACTTTGTCCGTGGAATAGAACAAAGGGGATTTGAGGCCTTTTGCGTTGAAGGCAGACAGATTAAAGTTGATACAACAGATTTTTCAAAAATTAATATGGAAGAATTATTTTCGCAGACTGTGGCATGGAAGGAGGAAATCCTACATGATTGATGCGCATGTTCCTTTGGAAAATGCAATTATTCGGTAGAAGAATGAATAGAAGGGTTTATTGAATATGCTGTAAAAAGAAAGATAGACAATATTTTATAATAATAGGGAATAAACCAAGTTCCCTTTTACAGAGTAGATACGATCAAGAAGAATAAACTTATAAAAGGAGAAGGATATAAAATGCGTATTTTATTTGAAATGGATAAAAAAGATTATGTTTCTAATGGAAGCGTTTTCAGCAGACCTTCTGCAAGAGCTATCATCATAAAAGATGGAAAAATAGCAATGGTATATAGTAAAAAATATAATTACTACAAATTTCCGGGTGGAGGTATAGAAGCTGATGAATGTATGGAAGATGCTTTGATAAGAGAAGTATTAGAGGAAACGGGTTTATGTGTTATTAGAGATTCTATTCAGGAATATGGGCAGGTTCATCGCATTCAGAAAGGGACAAAAGAGGATATTTTTATACAGGATAATTATTATTTCCTGTGTTGTGTGAAAGAGAATATTGAACAACAGAATTTGGACAAGTATGAAGCGGACGAAGGCTTTACGCTTGAATTTCTGGAGCCGCAGCTTGCAATAGATGTAAACAGGGAAAATATACTGGATGATTTCGCTCAGGTAATGTTGGAACGGGAGGCGCTAGTATTGGAATTACTGATAAAAGAGGGGTATTTTGAATGTGGAGGTAAATCACATGTAAATACCTAAAATGGTATTGTTTGATTATGGTCAGACACTCATTGCAGAACAGAAGTTTGACGGGATAAAGGGAACAGAGGCTGTCTTATAATATGCTACAAGAAATTAAAAATATCCTGACAAAAAAATTTGGAGTGAAATAGAGTGGTATATGGAGGTATAGCGTATGCAGGGAACAGAGCATGTCAAATTAACAGTTTTATACCTATAAAAATTCTGATAGTGTATACATCCAAAGCTTTCAGACTCTCCGAAAAATATAGAGTCCGAAAACAGAAATTCCCTACAAGCTGTTACCATCATGCATCCAAACACAAAGATAACCAGTGGGGGATTTCTATTTACCATTATAATAAAACACATACAGAAGAAGAGACTGGAAAATCTGCAATTTTAGTATTCATATAGCATTTCGTGCGCAGCGGGGTTATTGATCCAGGCAGCGGTAAGTTTTGGCATGCTGGCACCTATGGATATTGGTGGTCGTCTCGTGCGTATTACCTCTATTTACATGTTACTGTTGTTTATCCATCTGGTGGACCAGGTAATCGTTATCTCAGTGCCCCTCCGCTGCCTGCATAAGCTTCAAAACCAGCAGGCGGTGATGAATGTTGCGGATGATTTTGACGACACAATAGCCAGCCTTTCCCACATGGTGGGTTCCTTGAAGGTGTGTGATGATAGCATACTGCGGGCTCAGGGCTACCGGACAAGCCATTTCCGGAAGCATAAGTATCTGATGGTATATACAATAGATGGAGACAGAGCTGTGTTGAGGGTATCTACCATGATATATAGGATTACGAGAATATCCTGCGCTGATTTTCCTAATCCTTCGATCCTTTCATAGATTGTGTTATCTGATTGTGAAACTTTCTTATTTGCCTTATTCCACCATAATACCGATGGGGCAGACGCACATTTTCATTTGTGCGTCTGCCCCTGTTCAAAACGGCTTTCATTCTTAATGGTACGCCGCGTCATTGATACGCGTAGGTTCAAGTTTGAAACTACGTTTCAAACTCTTTATTGGTGGCAGTATCGCAGTCATAGCCTGCGATATGCAGGGGTTTAAGAATGATTATTTTCGCTCCATCTATATTTGCGCAGTATGAAGCTGAAAATGAGACATACCAAAACACCAACGATGCCGATGAGGAAAAACAGCATAGCTGCACCCGATCCCTTCGTTTCTCCGAAAAGAAAGACCAATAAACTGTCCGCCGGCCGGTCAACCATCAACGGTTCAAACACTTTATCCACCAGCAGGCCCCCTAACAGGAACCCAATCGGTATGGTGAAGAACTGTAAAGTATTTCGGCAGGCATAGACGCGCCCTTGCATATCGACCGGTATGGTATTGCGGAAAATCACATCCATATTCGCATTCATTACGGGTATGGATAACCAGCCTAAAATTGCTCCGACGCTCCAAAGAAAAGGCGTCTTTCCAAAAGCGAGAAGAAAATTCTCGCTGCTCATTGAAAAAAGCAGGGCGAGACAGATGACCTTCACCCGATTTCTTGGCGCGGGAAGAAACGTGACGAGCACACTGCCTGCCAAGGTGGCGAGGCCGACGCAGGTGTTGACGGCGCCCAAGACCGTTTCTCCGCCCTTTGGCTTAGACAAGAGCATGGCGGGTAATGCCGCATTATATACGGACGCCACCAGATTGATACATGCTAGAAACAGAATCAGGTTTGAAATCAACGGATTCTGCCCGAGCCATACGAGCCCCCTTTTGGCGGATACCAACAGCTTTTCCGCCGGCCGTTTGTCTCCCTCGCATTCGGGGATCCGTATGAACAACAGCAAAGTTAGAAACGCGATTACAAAAGTGATCAGATCGAATGCGATTACCGCGTCCATACCGGCGAAAGAGAAAAGCGCCGTCGCCAGGATTGGCGTTAATATCTGGTTCAGAGACTGCGAAAAGGAGCGCAACCCGCTCGTTTTCTGATAATAGCCCTTGGGAATCAGCAATGTCGCCGCCACCTCGCTTGCGGGCTGCTGAATGGTGTTCATCAGGCCGTTTAAGGCATTCAGACCATACAGATGCCATGCCGCCAGAGACTCCGTTTTCAGAAGTATGAACACAACGATGGTACAAAACGCCGCAATCAGATCACAAATCAACATGCAACGCTTCTTATTCCACCGATCACTCAAGGCGCCTGCGAATATACTCATGACCACATAGGGCGCATAAGAACAAACGGATAGCAATGCAGTCCCCAATGCGGAACCATTGCGAAGATAAAGCCATAACACCAACGCATAGCTGGTCATACCGCTTCCCAGTGCGGAAAGCGCCTGCGTGCTCCAAAGCATCAGATACGATTTCAATTCTTTATTTATCATCTTTGACTTTGCTCCTTTGATATTTTTATAAATCAAGTTGCAAAGCCCGAGGACGAAGATCACCCTCCATGCAACGTCCTCAAACTTTGCATGGAGCGAAAGCAATGCACAATTTCATTTTATTCCCATCTGCCCGCTCTAGCGGGCTATCAAATCAAGGAGGATGAAACGAAGTTTCAACCTTGCTCCCATCTGCCCGCTCTAGCGGGCTATCAAATCAAGGAGGATGAAACGAAGTATCAACCTTGCTCCCATCCGCCCGCTCTAGCGGGCTCTCAAATCAAGGAGGATGAAACGAAGTTTCAACCTTGCTCCCATCTGCCCGCTTTAGCGGGCCCTCAAATCAAGGGGATTGAAACGAAGTATCAACCTTGCTCCCATCCGCCCACCTTGGCGCGCATACAATCAAGGAGCTTGGAAGCGTCCTTCTTTCAACATAACCCCTGCATATCGCAGCAACCAGAATTTTCTGATTCCTGCATAGACAACAGTATAACACACACGGCCCATCCCGGCCACCCCTATTTAATCCCCCAAAGCGTACCCCAAGGAAACGAAAACCAGCCAGGAGATAGGGAGGGGCTTGCAACAGGCGCTGGGAAGACCGACAAGGTTTTTTTGAAAGACTCTGAGGCTTTGGCGTATCACCTTAGAGGTGGAGAAACCCGCTTCATCCCGTAGGGGGGGCGTTGTCCGACGAGCGTAGCGAGGCGTTTCGCCCCATATATGGGAGGAAGCGGGTTGTGGAAATCGTCGTTACCCGCAGACTGCCCAGGGCTAGCTGCAAAACAACAGCGGTTCCTGGCAGTACAGAAGGGACGGCAAAGCCGCCACCGGCTGGCTGTATGGCGATAAGAAATGGTACTGGCTGGACGAAAGGGGCTAGCTGGCTCGGATGCAAAATCCCCTTTTCTTTGGCCCAGTTTTGTGCTAGTATAGCATTGCATTCGTTTAAGTAGAAAGAATCCGCCGAACCGGCGTAGCGCAGATATAAGATTTGCATGTGGGAGCAAAAGCTGAAGAATTTCCCCCATTTTTTCGGTGGCAGTATCACAAGCTCCGCTTGCGATATACAGGGGTATAAGATTGAAAATTAAAATTTTCAATCTCCCTGATTTGTATGCCCGCTAAAGCGGGCAGATGGGTGTAAAAATGAAATATGTACAGGCATTGGAATATATAGCAGGCTGTCGGCATCTGGGAAGCGTTCCGGGGCTGGAAAGTACGAAAGAGCTCCTGCGGCGGCTGGGCAGCCCGGAACAGGAGCTTTCTTTTATTCATATTGCAGGGACCAACGGGAAAGGCTCTGTTCTCGGCATGATTTCCAGCGTTCTGGCATCGGCAGGCTATCGGACAGGCAGATATTTATCCCCAGTGATCTCCGATTACCGGGAACGGTTCTGGATCAATGGAAAGCTGATGGCAAAGGTGGAACTGGGCAGATACATGGAAATTGTGCGGAATGCGGCGGAATCCATGGAGCGGGATGGGCTGGCTCATCCCACCGTGTTCGAGATGGAAACGGCGCTGGGCTTTCTATGGTTTAGGGATAAAAAGTGCGACCTGGCGGTGGTAGAAACCGGAATGGGCGGGCTGCTGGACGCCACCAATGTGATACCAGCCCCACTTCTGTGCGTTCTCACCTCCATCAGCATGGACCATATGGCGGCTTTGGGGGGAAGCCTGCGCGAAATCGCGGAGCAGAAGGCGGGCATCATCAAATCCGGAAGCAGGGTGGTGAGCGTGAAGCAGCCCGTCCAGGCCATGGAGGTGCTTCAGGAAACCTGCCGTCGGCTGGGCTGTCCCCTGCGGGTGGCCGATCCCCAAAAGGCTACGGGAGTCCGTCATGGGCTGGAACGGCAGCGACTATCCTATGGAGGATATCGGGGATTGGTAATCCCCTTGGCCGGACAGTATCAGATCGATAACTGTGTGATCGCCATAGAGGCGCTGCAGGCTCTCATGGAACTGGGATATGCGATTCCGGAAGAAAAGCTGCGGTGTGGACTGGCGGATGTGAAGTGGCCCGGCCGGTTTCAGGTGATCAGGAAGAACCCCCTCTTTGTGGTGGATGGCGCCCATAATGCGGACGGCGCGGCGCGGCTGGCTGAATCCGTTCGGTTGTATTTTACAAACAGAAGAATTATCTATATAATAGGGATATTGAAGGATAAGGAAGCGGAAAAGATACTGGAGGCAACCTGCGGATACGCGGCGGCCCTCGTAACGGTGGCGGCCAGGGAAAATCCCCGGGGAATCCCTGCGATCCCGGCTATAGCGTTGGCGGAACTGGCCAGAACCTATCATGAAAACGTGACGGCAGCGGACAGCCTGGAGGAAGCGGTGGAAATGGCTCTTCTCCTGGCAGGTCCGCAGGATGTGATCATCGCCTTTGGCTCCCTTTCCTTTCAGGGAGAATTGTTGAAAATCGTACAGGACGACAGGATCAGGAGAGGGGATACCCATGATAGATAAGCGGAAAATAGAAGAAGGGGTGCGGCTGCTCCTGGAAGGGATAGGTGAGGATCCAAGGCGGGAGGGGCTTTCGGAAACCCCCAAACGGGTGGCTCGGATGTACGAGGAGATCTTTGCCGGAATGTATGAAGATCCGTCGGTTCCGTTATCCAGGCAGTTTGCCCTATCTGATGGAGGGCCGGTGCTGGAGCGGGATATCACTTTTTATTCCATGTGCGAACACCATCTCATGCCATTTTTCGGAAAAGCCCATGTGGCCTACCTCCCGAACGGAAAGGTGGCGGGTCTGAGCAAGCTGGCAAGGACGGTGGAAATTTTCGCCAGACGTCCCCAGCTTCAGGAACGCCTGACGGCTCAGGTGGCCGATGCACTGATGGAATATCTGGAACCGAAGGGCGTGATGGTACTGCTGGAGGCGGAACACACCTGCATGACCATGCGGGGCGTGAAAAAACCGGGGAGCAGGACCGTGACGGTGGCGCTGCGTGGGGCATATGAACAAGATACGGCGCTTCAAGATGCTTTTTACCGGATGCTGGGCAGATAGGTTTGCGATAGAAGGATGGGAAGGCCGTATGGAACAGGGAAATCATGCAGTAACGGTTCAGACAGAGCTGAACCTACGATATGGGTATTTAAGATGGAACGGGTAAACAGGATTTTACAGCATCCCCAATACCGGGAATGCATCCGGCGGAATGAGGAAATGGAAAGAGGCCGCCGTTTCTGCACCCATGGCTGGGATCATCTGTTGGATGTGGCCCGCCTTGCCTGGATCATGGCCCTAGAAGAGCGGCTGGAGGCGGAAAAGGAGATCGTCTATGCGGCGGCCCTTCTCCATGACTGTGGCCGATATAAGCAGTATGAAGACGGGACGCCCCATGAGGAGGCGAGTGCAAGGATTGCGCCGGGGATTTTGGAAGAATGCGGTTTTGTGTATCAGGAACGAGAGAAGATCCGGGACGCCATCCTGAGTCACCGTTCGGTTTCGGTTGCGGCGGAAAAGAGCCTGAGGGGGATTCTCTACCGGGCGGATAAGAGAAGCAGGCGTTGTTTTTCCTGTCCGGTGAGAGAAGAATGCGACTGGCCGGAGGAAAAGAAAAACTTGAAACTGTGTTGGTAAGACGCCTGGAAAGGGGAAACTTGGAGTGCGTGCCCTGCACATAGATAGGAACAAGATTGAAACTTCGTTTCAATCCCCTTGATTTTTGTACCAGCTAAAGCGGGCAGATGGGCGTCAGGATTGAAAAATATACAATCATCCTGATTTGTTTGCCTGTTAAAGAGGGCAGATGGGAGCGAGATTGAAAAATTAAAATTTCAATCCCTCTGATTTGTCTGCCCACTAAAGCGGACAGATGGGAGCAAGATTGAAAAATTAAAATTTCAATCCCTCTGATTTGTCTGCCCACTAAAGCGGGCAGATGGGAGCGAGATTGAAAAATAAAATTTTAATCCCCCTGATTTGTATACCTGTTAAAGCGGACAAATGGGAGCAAGATTGAAAACTGATATTTTCAATTTCGGACTTTGTGACGCATCCCGTCCCAAAGTTCCCGCTGATTAAAATGCCGCTTGCGCGGCGGAATGAGAGGAAA
>CANSTU010000108.1 GCA_947650005.1 uncultured Lachnospiraceae bacterium | reverse complement strand
AGGATTCCATAGCTCCCGCCTTCCCCGCCGAAGCCTGTCGTTTGTGCCAACAGCCCGGGAAGTGCGCAGCCGGAACGATGCCATGGCCTCGCGCTAATCAGATTGGAACTAGCGCCAGGAACCATCGCAGGGCGGGCGGCATACAATAACCTTGAGCAAATTTGTGAGGTTTTCTCGTCTATGGCAAATATCATACATGCCGCCCAAAATGCCGACGACAATGTGGGCAGCCTGAAAATTAGCCTTACATCCAGTCTAGGGCAGATTCCCATTACCGGCGCTTCCGTCACCATATCCATTACCGGCGCGCCGGATTCCGTAGTGGAAACGCTGACCACCGATGAATCCGGCCAAACCGCAGTGGTAAACCTGCCCGCTCCGGCCTTGGAATACAGTCTGGAGCCATCCGACGTACGTCCCTATTCCGAATATGACATCTCCGTCACCGCTCCCGGCTATGAGCCCGTCGTCGTCTCCGGATCGGAAATTCTTCCTGATGTAGTCTCCCTGCAACCCATTGCCATGATTCCGGAACAGGTTCCCGGACAGGAAGAGGATATTTTCATTCCAGACCATACGCTCTATGGGGAATATCCGCCCAAAATTCCGGAAGCAGAAATCAAACCCATGGACGAGACAGGGGAAATTGTCCTAAGCCGCGTGGTCATTCCGGAGTACATCGTGGTTCACGACGGGGTTCCTTCGGATTCCTCCGCCGCGAACTATTATGTTCGGTATACCGACTATATCAAAAATGTAGCCTCCTCGGAAATCTATGCCACCTGGCCGGAATCCACCATCTATGCCAATATTCTGGCTATCATGTCCTTTACATTGAATCGGGTCTATACGGAATGGTACCGGAACCAAGGCTATAACTTCACCATAACCTCCTCCACCGCTTATGATCAGAAGTGGATTTATGGAAGGAACGTATATGAGAATATCAGCTATCTGGTGGATACCATCTTTGCCAATTTCCTCTCCCGGCCCGGAGTGCGCCAGCCCATCCTTACCAGCTATTGTGATGGAAAACGGGTCAGCTGCCGAGGATTGAGCCAGTGGGGATCCAAATATCTGGGAGATGAGGGATATACCGCCATCGAGATCATTCATTACTATTATGGAAACGATATGTATATCAATACTGCCCCGGCCATCAGCGGTATCCCTTCTTCCTGGCCGGGATATGACTTAACCATTGGTTCTTCCGGGCAGAAGGTTGCGCAGATGCAGGAGCAGATCAACCGTATCCATCAGAATTACCCTGCCGTCCCCTATATTGCGGCTGACGGGATCTATGGCCAGAACACGGCGAATGCGGTACGCATTTTCCAGAGAATCTTCGGCCTGCCTCAGACCGGGATTGTGGATTATCCCACCTGGTATGAGATCTCCCGCATCTATGTAGGCGTTTCCAGGATTGCGGAGCCAGAATAAATAAAAACGAAAAACGTACGCAGCCCGGCGTCCCTGCCAAACCATGGGCCGGAAATCCTCAGGACTTCCGGCCCATGGTTTGATTTATACAAATGCCTCTAAAATATTAAAGCGGGCATCTCGCTAAATCCTGTCCGCTCCATCAGCCGCATTCCTTTCACAGCAGCGCCGCCCTTTTCTCAGCGCTCCTGGAATGTGGCGCAGGCCGTTTCCCGGCAGTCACATGCTCCGCAGCCCTTGATGTCCACATGATCCGCATGACATTTATAATTGTTGTTATGGATACATTTCACCGCATCACAATCGATGCTGATCGTCCGGCAGGGATTCATGGAATTGGTCGCCCGATTTCCGCTCTCCTCCCGAAAGCTTTCACAGCAGGTATCGTCCTGTTTGCATGCTTCGCTTCCGCCCACCATGATATCACCCTTACAGCAGCATCTGTCGCTGTTATAGGTGCAGTTCGTGACACCGCATTTTAATTCTGCCATTTCCTCTCATTCCTCCTGTCTCTTATCGGGCCGCGTCGGCCCGGATGCGTATAAAGCTACAGGAGTATTGTGCCTGTTTCTTTTAAAAAATATTCTTGAAAAAATTTTTCGGATCGCTCCGCCAGCATTCCCTGTCAGGGCATGCATATCTCTGTTTGGGCTGGAGGAAAGTATGCTCCTGCGACTCTCCTAAGGCTGTCAGCCGGGCCGGGATGTGACGCAGGGACAAGGCGCCTGCCTCAACCCTCCTACATTTTCCGTGCTATCCGACCTTTTTATTCATCCAGCGGTCATATGCGCCCTGCCTGGTTTCCTTTAAAGTCTGAAGGCCCATGCTTTCCAGCCGTCCCACATATGCATTCCAGCTTTCATCGTTCAATTCCTCTTCCCCGGTAATGAACTGAGCAACCATCTGGTCCACATAGTTGTCCATCATGACAAACGTGGCCAGGATATCCTGCTCGTCCTCCGTGAAGGTGACCGTTGTAGGATATCCCACCCGGCGCGCTTCCAAAAGTCCCGCTTCGTATACCCCATCCGTTACCCTTTGATTCTTGGCATCGCTGCCCACGATCACCTGGGCATGGGCATTTGTGTAGAAGAAAGGCATATTCATCAGGCCGTTGGCGATGCGGAAATTATAATAGCTGTCATTATATTTCTCGTGATCGTACTGCAGCTCATAGGAAAGCGTGCCGTCCCCGTTCTTTGTGCATACATAACCGCCTTCGATCATATCGCCCCATGCGCCCGCCTCAGGGCCGCATTTAATCAGAGAGGTGCCCGCCTGGCTATAGAAATAATCCAGGAGCTTGACGGCCGCAATCTGTTTTTCCTCGTCGCACTTATCTGTGATGCACATGCTGAAGGAATTGACCTCTTGGAAGCGTCCGGGCGTCATCCTAACCGAATTATATTCGCTGGTCATGGGAGGCAGCGTACGAAGGGATGCCGCATACTCTTCGTAGCTCAGGGGATCCTGCAGGCTCTTTCCCATTCCCACCAGCCTTTCTGTCCGTTTTGCCAGATAGTCTTCTTCCTTTTGGGTAAACATTTCCCGATCGATCAGTTCTTCTTTATACAGGCGGTTCATGTATTCCAGATAATGCCGGAAGTTCTCCTCTGCAGGAACATACACATACTTACCGTCGATCAGATCATGGCGCAGGTTCACGAAACCAAAGGCCCAGAGGAAAGGATCCGTATCTTCCCCATTATAAACCTTGCTGTAAGGAATCTCGTCCGCTTCCCCGTTCCCGTTTGGATCTTGGGTCTTAAAGGCTTTCAGCAGTTCATACATCCCCTCCGTGTCGCCCGGGATCTCTTCCACTCCCACCGCCTTCATCCATTCCGTATTGATCAGCTCCGTATAGTCCATCAGCATATCCCTGGGCGTACCGTCATAGGCCGGCATAGCATAGATATGCCCGTCGTCCGCCGTTACATTGCGCCTGGATTCAGGCAGAAGCTCATCCAGGATCCGCATGGCATTGGGCGCATATTCCTCCAGCAGACCTTCCATGGGAAGGAGCATCCCTGCCTGGCCATAGGCAGCCGCATCGGTAAAGCTGATTCCGGCCAGGAAGATGTCCGCATAATCTCCTGATGCGAACATCAGCCCCGCTTTTTCATTCCATCCCTGCTTTTCGATGGGCTGCACATCCAGCTTAATATTGGTCAGCTGCTCTACAGCCTTCATATAGAACATGCCCTCAAAATCACCGTGGGTCGCCTCTTTGGGGTAGATCACGGATAGGGTGAGCGGTTCGTCCACCAAGGGCATCGAGGGACACTCCAGCGCCACATCATCCAGCTTCTTTGCCATTTCCTCCGGATCATTATCCAACAGCTGCGTAGTCACTTCTGCCGCTGCTTTGGCGCGGCATAAATTTGCGTGCCAAAAACGATATCTTATTTAAATCCACCTTCTTGTCAAGGCCTGCAGATTTACCATAGCCCATGGCCGCTAGCCTTTTTCGCACAGCAGTTAACCGTCACCAGCAGGATCAGGTTGACCACCGAATTGAACAGCCCAATCGCCGTGGAATAGCTATACTGCCGATACTGCAGCCCCATTTTGTATACAAAGGTCGAAATGATTTCCGACGTTTCCAGATTTAACGGGTTCTGCATCAAAAATACCTTCTCAAATCCCACGCTCATCAGATTCCCAGTCTGCAGGATCAAAAGAATCGCTATCGTCGGCAGGATGCCAGGCAGGTTAATATGCCAGATCCTCTGCAGACGGCTCGCCCCATCCATCATTGCCGCCTCGTGCAGCTCGTAGTCTATCCCGGCCAGCGCCGCCAGATAGATCACCGCATTCCACCCCATATGCTGCCATACATCGCTGATCACATAGACGCCGGCAAACCAATCCGAATTGCTCATAAACGGGAAGGGACCCAATCCGGCTGCTCCCAACAATTTGTTGACGATCCCTGTAGACGGATCCAGGAAGGCCGTGAGCATGCTCACCAGCACAACCGTTGAAATGAAATGGGGCGCATAGGAAACGGTCTGCACAACCCGTTTGAACCTCTTTCCCTTCAGTTCATTGACGATCAGGGCAAACAGGATGGGCGCTGGGAATCCGATCACAAGTGACAACAGGCTGATCGAAAGGGTATTGCGTATCAGCTCCCAGCTGACTGGATTGGCGAGGAATTTCACGAAATGTGCAAATCCCACCCATTCTCCGCCGGTTATCCCCTCGCTGACCCTGTAGTTTTTAAATGCGATCTGCACCCCATACATGGGATAGTAACAGTAGAAGAGGATATACAGCAGGGCGGGAAGGATAAAAAGATACAGTTCCCAGTTATTTTTCAGACTTTTTCCACGCTTCTTTCCTATTTCTTCGGTCTTTCTTCGCATTGCCGCCTCTTCTCCCATCTGCCCGCTTTGGTGGGCGCTCCAATCAATCTTGTTCCCATTTGTGTCCATGGCACGCACTCTAATCAGGAGGTTGAAGTGGAATTTCAAGCTTTCCTCCTCACGTTTCCATGGCAAAACGTATCTTCCTTCTATCCCCGTCAGGGTTGTCATAAAGTATCTATCGGTATTCTCAGCAGAGCCCCGTGCCGTACATTTCCCTCTTCTGCCGAAACGGTGCAGGAAACATACAGGATGCCGCCCTGCTCACAGGCACAGGGATAATGCCAATATGGGCCCGCATCCAGCGTTGAATCATAGCCCTCTCTCAGCAGGTACAACCTGCTGAATCCGATTTCTCCCGGGAGCCTGACCGCCATGACCAGCTTCCTTCTGTCGTTCCTGTCGTTTCTTTGATTATAGATGAAATATTCTTTTCCATTCGATAGGACTCCGCCATACATTTTAGAACCCGCCGTCGGAAATCCCACTTCCTTTGGCCCGCTCCAGCTTTCTCCCTGATCCGTACTGCTGAATGCCACCGCCCGCTCTTCTCCGCGGACCACCGCCGTTATCCCTTCGCTTCCCACAATCAGAGCAGTTTCGGGATAGGGAAACGGATATTCCCCCAGGTTCCACGGCCCAGGCAGCCCATGTACCCGCCATTCGGCCGGCGCCCCTTGTTCTGCCAGCATCACCGATGGGATCAGCGGAAGTTCTCCCCTTTTGGGCGCCGCCCTTCCCGCCGCAATCAGATGGCCCCCTGCCGTTTCCAGCGGAAGGGTATTGAAAAGGATCGGTTCCTCCCGTTCCTGCGCATCGATCCACCGTCCATCTTCATACACCCTGCATACGTATCCCACCGGCCGGTCATGGGCCTTCATAACCGTCACATAGGCCCAGGCACGGCCTTCGTATTCCTGGAAAGTAACTGGCACGTAGTGGAGTCCTGTTCCCGAGGTATCTTCGGCCACCACCTCTGCGTCAGACCAGCTCTCCCCGCCGTCCTGCGACCATCTCCCCCGGATGACGGTTTTTCCCACGATTTCCGCTTCACTGCAATTGTACCAGGCCATAAACAGCTTCCCCAGAAGGGGGACGACCATCGTATCATGGAGAAACGGGAACTCCTCATCCGCCCTTTGTATCACCGAAGTCTTCATTCCCTCCGGTTTTGTGGGACATGCCGGGTATTCCAGCCCTTCACGCCATCCGAATCCTTGAATCATCATCCGTCCGTATCCTCCCCTAAATATTCCTTCTCCAGCCTTTGCGTAAATCCCCTCAGGATCTTGATTTCCTCTTTCCAAGTTTCCGACAGAGAAGCTGCATCCTGAACCCTGCATATGGTATTAATGGGAAGCCCTTCCTGCTGTAAATAATATTTGGCATTTGTGGGGTACCACTGCCTTTCTATCAGTGCGCACAGGGAGAGGATTCCCGCCAGGATACCCATATCCTGCCGTTCATAATCCCGGACCAGCCTCCCGTATAAGCGGCACTGCATATTGGCCATTACACCGCTGTATCCCGCCGCTCCGCTGCGCAGAGAAGGGAGCAGAGTGGTCGTATTCGCGTTATACAGCTTCAGATTACTCCCCCTACAGATTGCGAGCTTTCTGCCAATGCTGTCCATATCGCAGCTCGTATCCTTCAGAAAATAGAATCTCCCGGAGCCCGCACACCATTCCGTAATCCTGTCGCTCATCACTCTTTTATAAGGATAAGGGCATTCATATAACCCCAGCCGTATATCCGCAGGAATCCTTTCCAACAATTCTTCCATCCGTTCGATCCATACCTCGTCCGGCTCATCCTGTGCGGCAAGGCGGTTCGTAACCAAGATCACGGCGTCCACGCCCGTACCAGCAACAGCCCTTATCTCCTCTGACTGTTGCTGTGTACTTCGGGATATGTGCCCGGAAGCTATGACCGGAAGCCTACCCTCGGCCTTCTCTTTTACAAAAGAAGCGATTCGGATCCGCTCCTCCAGATCCAGACAAAACATTTCACTGGACTGGGTTACGGCGAACAATCCGCTTGCTCCCTGCCCGATGTACCATTCTGTCAATGCCGCAAGGCCGTCATAATCCACTCTGTTATCATCCGTAAACGGTGTCAGCATCACCGGCCAGACACCTCCTGGGAAATCCTTATCCATCCATCCCCTCCATCTGTTCTTTAATAAAGAACAACGTTCTATTATTTTAGTATAAAGAAAAGAATGAATTGTTCTTTATTATAGAACATCATTCTTTAATAAATAACTTATATTTACTATAACACAGTGGTAAGCATTCAGCAATCCATAAAAATACCAAATTATCTTCCTGTTTATTGTGCAATCCAGACAACAGATCTCCGTATAGTTTTGGGACGGGAAAGCAGACTCGTTTATCCTGGCGCCATAATCAAGAAAAGACGGACAGCCATCTTGGCTGCCCGCCCCCACAAAATGATTCTTCATTCACATCCTCTCTTGGATCTTTTCCACGTATGTTTTTAAAATCCCCGCGATCTCCTCTATCCGCTCCTCGGAAAAACGTAACGACGGGCCGCTCACGCTGATCGCCGCCTCCACCGCTCCCTTTCGGTTAAATATTGGCATCCCCACACATTTCACGCCGAATTCATGCTCCATATTATCGACAGAATATCCCCGTTCCCTTGTTCTGCGCAGTTCCTCCATAAGCTCATCTCGATCCGTGATCGTATGCTCCGTATAGGCAGTCAGTTCCTTATTTATATATGCATCCCTCACCATTTCCGGCAGAAAGGCCAGAACCGCCTTCCCAATCCCTGTACAATACATCTGCGCCCTCTCACCCAGGATCACCCGCATGAGGTTAAAGGATTCCACAGGATACATCGCCTCCAGATAGATCACTTCATCTTCATGGGGGACGGCAAGGTACACCATTTCACCGGTCTGATCCGCGATTTCCTGCATAAACGGCATAACGATCTTGCGCACATTAAATCGATCCCCCACAGACTGGCACAACGCAAAAATCCCCACGCCCAGCTGGTATTTTCCCGTCTCCTCATCCTGTTCCAGATAATTGATCTCCTTAAAGGTAGAAAGGATATTATGCACGTTGCTCTTGTTCAGTCCAAGCATTTCGCTAATCTCCGTCACTCCCAGTTTCGGCTTTACAATAAAACAATTCAGGATCTCCAGGGCTTTCTGCAGACTTTTTACCTTCATATTTGCTCCCATCTGCGCATAAAGCGCGCGTACAAATCAGGGTTCTCCCGCCTGCGCGCTTTACGCGCAGACAAATCAGGGATCCTCTCATCCCGCCGCAACAACGGCCTGCCTATACCCGTATGCTTCTACGTGAATGCGCTGTACCCATGAATGGGCTCGACGATTGGCGCTCACCCTCCTGCCCTCATCTCTATGCCTTTCCTCTTTGCTGTTTATCCCATCCCAGCCAGGATACCGTCCGGCCAGGGGCGTCCCAGGAGGAAGCACAGCTGTTATCCCATGTTCCCGCTCGCCGTCACGCCGGACATTCCGATGAGCCCTGAACGCTTCCCAGTCGGGCAATGGCCCTCCAGGGAAGCAGGTCTCA
>CANSTU010000107.1 GCA_947650005.1 uncultured Lachnospiraceae bacterium | reverse complement strand
CGTCCCAAAGTTCCCGCTGATTAAAATGCCGCTTGCGCGGCGGAATGAGAGGAAACATGAGAATAGGCGGAAAAGAATTTGCGGATCAGGGCAGGACATATATCATGGGGATTTTGAACGTGACTCCGGATTCCTTTTCGGACGGCGGAAGGTATAACCGCATGGACCGGGCCCTCTATCGGGTGGAGGAGATGATCGGGGAAGGGATGGACATCTTGGACATGGGAGGGGAGTCCACCAGGCCCGGACATGCCTTCATTTCGCCCCAGGAAGAGGCGGAGCGGGTCATTCCTGTACTGGAGGCGGTGAAAAAACGGTTTGATATCCCGATCTCCTTGGATACCTACAAGTATCAGGTGGCGCAGGAGGGGATTCGCAAAGGTGCAGATCTGATTAACGACATTTGGGGATTGAAATATGACCAGGGAGAAATGGCCCATCTCTTGGCAGAAAGCGGCCTGCCCTGCTGCCTGATGCATAACCGGAGGGAAACGGGCTATGTAAACCTGATGGAAGAGATGAGGGCGGACTTGGAGGGGAGCCTTCGGATTGCCCGGGAAGCGGGAATCAGGGAGGAGCAGATCATCCTGGATCCGGGCATCGGTTTCGGGAAGACAAGGGAAGACAACCTGGAGGTGATTTCAAAGCTGGATAGCCTTCATATTTTAGGCCGTCCGCTGCTCCTTGGAGCTTCTAGGAAGTCGGTGATCGGCCTGACCCTGGATCTGCCTCCTGAAAAACGCCTGGAAGGCACGTTGGTGACCACCGTATTCGGCGTTACGGCAGGCTGCTCCTATGTGCGGGTGCATGACGTGGCGGCAAACGTGCGCGCGGTGCGGATGGCGGAAGCGATTCTGGGGAGGGCATAAGCTTTCTCCTGATTGATAGACGCGCCCCGGCGCGCAGATGGGAGCTTAAAATGGATCAGATCAGGATAAAGGGATTGGAGATTTATGCCCGGCATGGGGTCTATGAGGAAGAAAAAAAAATGGGACAGCGTTTCCAGGTGGATGCGGCGCTCCATATGGATACCCGAAGGGCAGGAAGATCGGACGACCTGGAAGCGTCCACAGACTATGGGGCGGTGTGCCGCAGGCTGGAGGAGGTTTTGACGGGAAATTGCTATAATCTGATCGAGGCCGCGGCTGAATATGCGGCGCAGGACATCCTGCTTTCCTTTCCTCTGGTCGAAAAAGTGACCCTGGAGCTGCACAAACCTCAGGCGCCGATCCCACTGCCTTTTTCGGATGTGTCGGTGCGGATCGATAGGGGATGGCATACCGCTTATATTGCCCTGGGCTCCAACATGGGAGACCGGGCCGCATGGCTGGAACTGGGCCGGAGTGGGCTGGAAAAGCATCCTGCCTGCAGGGATGTGAAAATGGCTTCCCTGTATGGTTCCCTCCCCTATGGCGGCGTGGAGCAGGAGGACTTTGTGAACAGCGCGTTATCCCTGCGCACACTGCTTTCTCCGTATGAACTGCTGGACGTTCTGCATGGTCTGGAGCGGGAGGCCGGACGGGAACGTCTGGTTCGTTGGGGCCCCCGCACCCTGGATCTGGATCTGATCTTCTATGACGACCTGGTGCTGGATGATCCGCGGCTGACCATCCCCCATCCGGATCTGGAAAACAGAGATTTTGTCCTGCTTCCTCTCTGTGAGCTTGCCCCCGCATACCGCCATCCGTTAACCCGAAAAACAGTGCGGCAGATGTTGGATGAGCTGAGAGATCGGGGAGAAGGGCAGGTAACAGATAAGAAGGCATCCGATTTGCAAAAGACGGATGGATATGGGGCGCGTCGATAAAGCTTCCCCTGATTTGAGCGCCCGCTAAAGCGGGTAGATGGGAGTTAGTGGAAGAGGGTTCGGCATGGATCGCAGACAAGGAATCGCGTTGACACATAGAACGCGGCATGAAAGGATTAAAATGGATTTAACGGAATTGAGGCAGCAAATCGACCAGGTGGATGCCCAAATGGTGGAGTTGTTTGAGAAACGGATGGATATCTGCCGGCAGGTGGCGGAATACAAGATCGAGACGGGAAAGAAGGTATTCGACCCTGTCCGGGAAAAAGAGAAGATAGAAAAGGTTCGTTCCCTGGCGCATACAGAATTTACGAAGACCGGCACATCGGAACTTTTCGAGCAGATCATGTCCATGAGCCGGAAGCTGCAGTATCAACTTCTTACGGAAAAGGGAAGCTTGGGGCGTCTTCCGTTCATCGGTGTGGACGGACTGGAGACAAAGAATCGCCGCGTGGTATTCCAGGGAGCGGAAGGCGCCTATTCCCAGGCGGCCATGGAACGGTATTTCGGAAGCCAGGTCAACAGTTTCCATGTGGATACCTTTCGGGATGCCTTTTGCGCCATAGAAGAGGGAAGCGCGGATTTTGCCGTGCTGCCCATCGAGAATTCCACGGCGGGGATCGTGAACGAGGTATACGACCTGCTGGTGGGATTCGAGAATTATATCGTGGGCGAACAGATCATCAAAATCGAACACTGCCTTCTTGCGCTGCCGGGCACCCGGATGGAAGAGATCAGAACCGTCTATTCCCATCCCCAGTCCCTGATGCAGAGCGCCCGGTTCCTTTCCGAGCACGATTGGCAGCAGGTGAGCCTTCGCAATAATGCGTTTGCGGCCAGAAAAGTGGCGGAAGAAGGGGATAAGAGCCAGGCGGCAGTGGCCGGGGAACATGCGGCACAAGTCTACGGCCTGGAGGTGTTGAAGAAACCGGTGAATCAGTCCGACACCAATTCCACTCGGTTCATCATCATTACAAATCAGAAAATTTTTAGGAAAGATGCCAAAAAGGTGAGCATTTGTTTCGAAGTGCCCCATACCAGCGGTTCCCTATATCGGATGTTGTCTCACTTCATTTACAATAACCTGAACATGAACAAGATCGAAAGCCGCCCCATCGAAGGAAGAAACTGGGAATACCGGTTTTTCATCGATTTCGACGGGAATCTGGCGGACAGCGCCGTGAAGAATGCGCTCCGCGGGCTGCGGGACGAGGCGCGCAACATGAAGATCCTTGGAAATTATTGACGGAGGCGAACAAACAGGAAATCGAAGATTACCTGCATCCTGATGTGAATGCCTGCGAAGCAGGCGAACGCGAACAAACAGGAAATCGAAGATTACCTGCATCCTGATGTGAATGCCTGCGAGGTAGGCGAACGCGAACAAACAGGAAATCAAAGATTACCTGCATCCTGATTTAAATGCCTGCGAAGCAGGCGGAGGTGAGTAAACAGGAAATCAAAGATTGCCTGTATCTTAATTTGAATGCCTGTCAAAGCGGGCATGGGAGAGTTGCAGAACATGCGTGAAAAGGAATTGATTGTATACAGGAATTTCGGGGAAGAGGGAAGGCTCCTTTCCCGTATGAGTGAACTGATGGACGGCTTCAAGCGGCAGGAGGTTGGGGAAGGGCGCTCCACGCTCTATGAATGTATGTATGCGCTTCTGGAGCTGGCCGGGAGCCATGGCTTCTCGGGAAATTTATGGCACTGTTATTTGAGCAATCTGCTGGTGAACAACGAGAACAGCTACAGCCGTTCCTGTGAGATCCGCGGGCCAGTGGAGGGAACGATCAACCGGGCGGTATTGCACGATATCGAAATTTTCCGGGAATATTTTTCCTATGATTTCCGTGAGATGATGGATACCCTCAAGGCGCCGGCCTTTTCCATGGTGCTTTCTTATGAGGGGAATTCTCAGGAGAGCAAGGTATACAACACGCGGATTTGCAACCGGATCTGTAGCCTGGCGTCGCATCTTTCGAGAAGGGAGACGGCGGAGGAGATGAAAAATACCCTGACGGAATTTTACCGGGAATACGGGGTGGGAAAATTCGGCCTGCATAAGGCTTTCCGGCTTGCGCCTGAGGACGGACGCGGCCGGGAAGAGCTGATCGAACCGATCCTGAACATCGCCCATGTCCGTCTGGACGACCTGGTGGGCTATGAAACCGCCAAGAAGAAATTGATTGAAAATACGGAAGCCTTTGTCAAAGGGAAAAAGGCGAACAACTGCCTCCTGTATGGAGATGCGGGGACGGGAAAATCCTCCAGCATCAAAGCTATTGCCAACGAATACTATGACAGGGGCCTACGTATCATCGAGATCTACAAGCATCAGTTCCGGAATCTGAATGATGTGATCGCGCAGATCAAGAACCGGAACTATAAGTTTATCATCTACATGGACGATCTGAGCTTTGAGGATTTTGAGATCGAATATAAGTACCTGAAAGCGGTGATCGAAGGCGGCCTGGAAAGAAAACCGGACAATGTATTGATCTATGCCACCTCCAACCGCAGGCATTTGGTGCGGGAGAAATTCAGCGACAAGAGAGAACTGGCCGACGATCTGCATAATAACGATACCGTGCAGGAAAAGCTGTCCCTGGTATCCAGATTTGGCGTCACCGTCTATTTCGGCGCTCCAGATAAGGCCCAGTTCCAGGAGATCGTCCGGACGCTGGCCGTGCGGGGCGGCATCGAAATGCCGGAGGAGGAGCTCCTTTTGGAGGCGAACAAATGGGAACTGTTCCATGGAGGCCTGTCAGGCAGGACGGCCCAGCAGTTCATCGATCATCTGTTAGGGCAGTGCGAGTGAAAATAGAAACGGGGGAACGGGTGTGTGAAAACTTTTGCTGTAATCGACGTGGGCTCTTATGAGCTTTCCATGAAAATTTTCGAATTTTCTACAAAGACCGGAATGAAGGAGATCGATCACATCAGGCATCGTATCGACCTTGGGAACGATACCTTCACCACAGGGAAGATCAGCTATGAAAAAGTGGATGAACTGTGCCATGTGCTACGGGAATTTGCGCAGATCATGAAGGGATACAGGGTGGAGGGTTATAAGGCTTACGGGACCAGCGCCATCCGGGAAACGGAAAATACCCTGATTATCCTGGATCAGATCCGTCAGAGGACGGGAATCGTTGTTGAAGTGCTCAGCAATTCAGAACAGCGTTTCCTGGATTATAAGTCCATTGCCCTGAAGGGGGAGGACTTCGGGAAGATCATTGAAAAGGGAACCGCCATTGTGGATATCGGCGGCGGGAGCATCCAGATCTCCCTGTTCGATAAGGATACCCTGGTTGCCACCCAGAACCTGCGTCTGGGCGTCCTGCGCCTCCAAGAGCATCTGGATCGGATGAATGCCAAGCCCTCCAAGTCGGAAGTGCTGCTGGAGGAAATGATCCAGAGCCAGCTGGCTGTTTTCAAAAAAATGTATTTAAAGGATCGGACGATTGAAAATATCATCGTGGTGGACGACTACGTCTCTTCTCTGGTGCGGCGGCAGCTCGCATCCTCCCAGAACCCGGGCTATGTGGACAGCGCCAGCTACCATATGTTCATGGATTATATGCGCTCCCATACCAGGCAGGAAGCGGCCGTGCATTTTGGCGTGGCGGAAGAGAGCATTCCGCTGATTTTCATTTCAGCCACCATGCTCAAATGCATGGTGCGTCTGATGGAGGCCAAGCTGATCTGGGCGCCCGGCGTAACCCTCTGTGACGGGATCGCGTACGAATACGCGGAAAAAAATAAGATTCTGGTGTCCAAACACGACTTTGAACAGGATATCGTGGCCTGTGCCAGGAACATCAGCAAACGTTTCATGGGCAGCAGGCGCAGGGGCGAGACGCTGGAACACATCTGTGTGACCATCTTTGACAGCATGCGGCGCGTCCACGGGCTGGGCAAACGGGAACGGCTTCTGCTGCGCATTGCCGCGCTGCTGCACGACTGCGGGAAATATATCAGTATGGTGAACCTGGGCGAATGCTCCTACCAGATCGTCATAGCCACGGAAATCATCGGTCTTTCCCACAGGGAACGCGGGATCGTGGCCAATGTGGTGAAGTATAACCATCAGGAATTTGACTATTACAAGACCCTTGGCATGGCTGCGACGATGGATCAGGAATCCTATCTCACCATTGCCAAGCTGACGGCCATCCTACGGGTGGCCAATGCGCTGGATCGCAGCCACAAGCAGAAGTTCAGGGATTTCAAGACCACGCTGAAGGAGGATCAGCTCATCCTTACCGTGAATACTGCGGAGGATATCACGTTGGAACGCGGGCTGTTTGCCGCCAAGGCAGGCTTTTTTGAAGAGGTATTCAGCGTACATCCCGTGATCAAACAAAAGAAGGTTGTGTAACTGCGGCAGGAATGCTTTGGCAGGGCATCGCAGACGAAGCCTGCGGGAGGTGCAGGAAAGGTGCTTTCACAGGAAACAAGGGTTTCCTTTACCTGATTTAAGTGCCCGATAAAACGGGCGGATGGGAGCAATCATGGCGGAAAAAAAGAATTTTCAAGATTCGTCTTATTATACCAACAGAGAGCTGAGCTGGATTTTATTTAATAAAAGAGTGCTGGCCGAAGCGCGGGATAAGCAGCTCCCGCTGTTTGAACGGTTGAAATTTCTGAGCATTACGGCTTCCAACCTGGACGAATTTTTTATGGTGCGGGTGGCTTCCCTGAAGGATATGGTGAATGCCAAATACACGAAAAAGGATATCGCAGGCCTTACTGCCGCCCAGCAGCTGGAAGAGTTGAACATCGTAACCCATGATCTGGTCGCTTCCCAGTACTCCACATATAACCGTTCCCTGGTGGGGCAGCTTGCGGAAAACGGAATGACCATCGTGGAGAAACACGAGAATTTAAACCAGGAACAGGCGGCTTATGTGGACGCCTGGTTCGAGGAAAACGTGTATCCGGTGCTCACCCCTATGGCCGTGGATTCTTCCCGTCCCTTCCCCCTGATCCGGAATAAGACCCTGAATATCGGGGCCCTTCTGTCTAAGAAAGATCAGAAAGGGACAAAGGAGAAAGGAGGCGGAAAGGCGGATAAACAGGAACTGGAATTCGCCACCGTCCAGGTGCCGGGCGTGCTGGAGAGGATCGTGCCGATTCCGTCCGGAAAGGACGGGAACCGCACCGTCATTCTGCTGGAGGAAGTGATCGAGAGGAATATATCCAAGCTGTTTTTAAACTATCATGTGATCTGTTCTCATCCCTTCCGCATCATGCGCAATGCGGATCTTTCCATCGATGAGGATGAAGCGGAAGATCTGTTAAAAGAGATCGAAAAGCAGCTGAAAAAGCGGCAGTGGGGACAGGCCATCCGCCTGGAGGTGGAGGCAGGAATCGACAAGCGTCTTCTCAAGATCATCCAGGACGAACTGTTCGTGGGGGAAGAGGACATCTATCGGATCGACGGCCCTCTGGATTTGACCTTCCTCATGAAAATGTACAGCATAGAAGGCTTTGATAATCTAAAAGCAAAGAAATATACGCCTCAGCCCGTCCCGGAATTCATGGAGGAGGGTTCTGTCTTTGATAAGATCAGACAGGGGGATATTCTGCTCCATCATCCTTACCAGACCTTTACTCCAGTGGTGGATTTCATTCGGGAGGCAGCCAGGGATCCGGAGGTACTGGCCATCAAGCAGACGCTCTACCGTGTCAGCGGCAATTCCCCCATCATCGCGGCGCTGGCCCAGGCTGCGGAAAACGGGAAACAGGTTTCCGTGCTGGTGGAGCTCAAGGCCCGTTTTGATGAAGAACATAATATCGTCTGGGCGAAAATGCTGGAGAAAGCGGGATGTCATGTGATCTACGGACTGGTGGGCCTGAAAACCCACAGCAAGATCACTTTGGTGGTGAGAAGGGAAGAGGACGGCATCCGTCGTTACGTCCATCTGGGAACGGGAAATTACAACGACGCCACGGCTAAGCTGTATACGGACGTGGGCATCATGACCTGCCGTGAAGCCATTGGAGAGGATGCCACCGCGGTATTCAACATGCTCTCCGGTTATTCGGAACCCCTGTCCTGGAACCGCCTTTCCTTGGCCCCGCTGTGGCTGAAAGACCGGTTTTTGTACCTGATCGGAAGAGAGGCCAGAAATGCGAGGGCAGGGGAAAAGGGACACATCATTGCCAAGATGAATTCCCTGTGCGATAAGGATATCATCGCGGCTTTGTACGAAGCTGCAGCGGCAGGTGTGAAGATCGAACTGATCGTGCGCGGCATCTGCTGCCTCAAGGTTGGGATTCCGGGCGTGAGTGAGAATATCTCCGTGCGCTCCATCGTAGGGAATTTCCTGGAACACGGACGCATCTTTTATTTTGAAAATAACGGGGATTGCGAGGTATACTGCAGCAGCGCGGACTGGATGCCCAGGAATTTGGAACGCCGGGTGGAAATCCTGTTCCCGGTGGAAGATCCTTTGTTGAGAGAAAAACTGATCCACATCCTGGAAGTACAGTTGCAGGATACCATGAAGGCACAGGTGCTGCTTCCGGATGGCAGCTACGAAAAGGTGGACCGGAGAGGGAAGGAAGCCGTCACCTCCCAGGAGATCTTCTGCCGCGAAGCCATGGAGGCGGTTCGCGCGAAAGAAGAGACGGAGCCCAGCAGGGTCTTCATACCTCAGATGCATATAGAAGAATGAAAGAACCTGCCCAAACGGGCAGGTAGGAGCAAGGCTGCAAGAAGAACGCTTGCAGCCGCCCTGAAGCGAGAGCCCGCTAAAGCGGGCAGGTAGGAGCAAGGCTGCAAGAAGAACGCTTGCAGCCGCCCTGAAGCGAGAGCCCGCTAAAGCGGGCAGGTAGGAGCAAGGCTGCAAGAAGAACGCTTGCAGCCGCCCTGAAGCGAGAGCCCGCTAAAGCG
>CANSTU010000106.1 GCA_947650005.1 uncultured Lachnospiraceae bacterium | reverse complement strand
CCTCGGTCAAGCCCCCATCGGGTATATGGGCCGCAGCGGTTTAAATTCCGCTTCCCTGAACCTTCCGACGGCCGGGTTGACTTAAAATAAAGATCAACTATAATTAAGATAGATCTGTTATATAAGGAGGAACTCTATGACCGAAAGAGAGAAAATGCTGGCAGGCCAGCTCTATGACTGCGGTGACACAGAATTATTAACCAGATGGCATCGAGCTAAGGATTTAGTGAGAGATTATAATAACACCGATTCCGCAAACGCAGCAGAAAAAGAAAACATCTTGAATGAACTTTTGGGACAGAAGGGGACGAACCTTTGGATTACTGCCCCTTTCTTTGTTGACTATGGGAATAACATTTATTTCGGAAATAACTGCGAAGTAAATATGAACTGCACTTTTTTAGATGATAATGTGATTCGCATTGGAAACAATGCGCTCATTGCCCCTAACGTGCAGATCTATACCGCATTTCATCCTACAAATGCCGCTGACCGATTTGGGAAACCGAAAGAAGACGGCTCCTTTCCGTTTTGCAAAACGCAGACTGCACCGGTTATAATCGGGGATAATGTGTGGATCGGCGGAGGGGCCATCATCATGCCGGGCGTCACCATTGGAGATAATGTCGTAATCGGGGCCGGAAGTATTGTAACAAAGGATATTCCAAGCAATACCATTGCCTACGGAAACCCTTGTCGGGTTATCCGGGAGAATCTCTCTGCCAGGCCAAACGCATGAACGGTCCGGCAAGGAGCTTCATAAAGAAGGTGAGGAAGGCGGCAATCCTGTTTCTTCCGGACACTAAGCTTCTTCCCGGTCCGCCAGGCTGCCTTCCCTATTTTATATCATCTACAGCGTTACAGAGATCTTCGCACAGCCATGTCCCAGGAGCGCCCTGCTCCTTTCATCGGGCTGTCCGGTTCCGACGTACAGGCTGAAGCGCTTCCCGTCCACAAACCGCCTGCCTTCCTCATCCACCACCGTCAAGGCCTCTGCTGGGATGCCCAACGTCACCTCTTTACGCTCTCCGGCTTCCAGATGAACGCGGGTAAAAGCGCAGAGGCTATGATTTCTCACCGCATGGGCGGATTCCTCCGGCTTCACGTATGCCTGAATTACTTCGTCCGTGCCGCAGGCCCCGTGATTTACCACCATTGCCTTTATGCTGAAAGCTTCCCCCTGCAAAATCGCATCCGGCGCACAGGCGCTCTCCACGGCCACATCCCCATAGGTTAATCCATATCCAAAGGGATAGAGAGGCTCCTTTTCCAGGTAGCGATAGGTTCTTCCCTTCATGGAATAGTCCTCGAATGCCGGAAAGCCATCCAAATTTTTATAGAACGTCACCGGCAGTTTCCCAGAAGGAGAACAGGCGCCGAACAGAATATCCGCAACCGCCTTTCCTCCCCTGGCCCCCGGATACCAGGTCTGCAGGATGGCATTCACATGGGCATCCGCATAGCATAGGTCAACGGCGCTTCCGGTCATCACGCACAGCACCACGGGCTTTTGGCAGCCCACCACAGCCTCCAGCAGTTCCCGCTGCACCTCCGGCAGGTTCAAATCCACCTTGTCCCCGGACGCATAACGGTTTCCCGTATCCCCTTCTTCGCCTTCCAGCGTTTCGTCCAATCCCAGGCACAGCACCACCACGTCGGAATGCTCCGCCACGGTCAACGCCTCGGAAATCCGGTCCTGTCTCATTCCCAGTCCTTCCACCCGATCCTTGATCAAATGGCATCCCTGGGAATAGAGTACGCGCACATCCTCCCCTACCGCGTCCTGGATTCCCTCCAACACTGTGATATAGCGGGAAGAAGTCCCGTGATAATTTCCGATCAGGGCAATACGGCTGTCCGCATTGGGCCCGATCACGCCGATCGTTTTCACATCGTCCTTTTTCAGCGGAAGGATTCCGTCGTTTTTCAGAAGCACCATGCCTTCCCTTGCCATTTTCTGCGCCAATTCGAGATGCTTCTTGCATTCCACCGCTTCATAAGGAATCTCATCATACGCAGTTTTCTCAAAACATCCCAGCAAAAACCGGGTGGTGAACAGCCGTTCCGCCGCCTGCGTGATTTCCTCCTCCGTTACCATCCCCTGCTCATACGCTTTTAGCAGGTGCAGATAAGTCACGCCGCAGTTGACGTCGCATCCCGCCTTCAATGCCATTGCGGCGGATTCCTCCGGCGTCTTCGTGACGCAATGGCGCTCATGGAAGTCGCTGATCGCCCAGCAGTCGGATACAAAATGCCCCGCAAACTCCCAATCCTTCCTCAGAATATCCCGGATCAGCGTATTGCTGCCGCAGCAGGGCTCCCCATTGGTCCGGTTATAGGCCCCCATCACGGCCTCCACTTCCCCTTCCTTCACGCAGGCCTCAAAAGCGGGCAGATAGGTTTCGTACAGATCCTTCGCTCCCACGCGGGCGTCAAACTCATGGCGCACGCCCTCCGGGCCGGAATGCACCGCGAAATGCTTGGCGCAGGCCGCGGTTTTCAGATGTTCTGCGTCTCCCTGCAGTCCCTTCACATACGCTACGCCCAAACGGGCGGTCAAATACGGATCCTCACCGTACGTCTCATGCCCTCTGCCCCATCTGGGATCCCTGAAAATATTCACGTTTGGCGACCAGAAGGTCAGGCCCTTATAAATGTCCCGATCCCCATGGGCCGCAGAAGCATTGTATTTTGCGCGCCCCTCCATAGCCACCGCTGCACCCACTTCCTCCAACAGCTCTTCGTCAAAGGCTGCAGCCATCCCGACTGCCTGGGGAAAACTGGTCGCCACCCCGGCCCGGGCCACGCCGTGGAGCGCCTCGTTCCACCAGTTATAGGCCGGAATCCCCAGACGAGGAATCCCCGGCGCGTCGAACCGCAGCTGGGATGCCTTTTCCTCCAACGTCATCTGCGCCACCAGCTTTTTCGCAGCCTCTGCGGCTTTCTTCCTGTCTCTCATTTCTCCTCGCATTTCTGCCGCCCGCGGCGGCCGCTTCTCATGGAGGGCTCGTCCTCCGTTTTTACGCTTCCTATAGCCCTATTATACAATCTGTCCGCCTGAAAATCCACCCCGGCAGGCTTATTTCCCGGAGCAACGAATACATGTTGCCGTTTAGGCCGCGTCCCTCCCCGGAGAGGAAAAGTCCGGGGCGCAAGGGGATGGTTGTATCTTGTTTTTGAACGCATTTCACGCCATAAAGATAATAGCTGCCTTCATAGAGGAACGCCACCATCTCATTTCCTCCTTTTCATCCACATCCGCAGCCCCACCGTCACCACAGCCGTAGCCAAACCGATTTTCACCAGGGCCGAATAAGCATCCATATAGTTCATGATGATTTCCCAGGATTCCCCCGCCGCAGCTCCCAACAGAACCAACAGGGTATCCCAGATCAGGCTTCCAGCTAATGTGTACAGCGTAAATTTTCCCAAATTCATTCCTGCCATCCCAGCCGGGACGGAAATCAGGCTGCGGATAATGGGAATGCAGCGCCCAAAAAAGACCGCCTTCTCTCCCTTTTTCGCAAACCAGTCTCCCGTATCGGAGATATCCTTTTGTTTAAAACCCAATTTTTTACACAGTTTACCGTTTTGTAGGGCATTTAACCGTTTTGGCGTCAAAAACCTTCCCAGCGCATAAAGGAGGAACGCCCCCTTCAAGGAAGCTGCCGTGGATACCAAGATTACGCCCACGGCCGTAAGATCGGTACAGGTTGTCAGAAATCCTCCAAAGGTCAATATCACCTCCGAAGGAATGGGAGGAAAAATGGTTTCAATTAAAATCAGAACACCGATTCCCGGGTAACCGAACCGGTTCATAATATCCAAAACAAACTCCTGCATCCGCCGGCGTCCTCTGCGATTTCTTTACCCTATATCTATGCATCGGGCTGCTAAACCATTCCGCCAGGAAAAGTCCTTTGACTGCCCCCAACCTACTCCCCCTCTTCTTTACAGACCTCAATGAAATCCCGGATCAAGCCGATTATGCATTTGTCCTGATGACGGACGATATAGAATTTTCTCCTGAAATCAAGCCCTTCCACTTCCAGCCGGTAAACCTTCCGCGCATCTATGGCATCCCGCACCCGCCTGCCGGGCAGCACCGTAATTCCAATACCGCATATGGCCGCATTTATCAAAGCCGTGGTGCTGGTAGCCTCCCAAACAGGCGTCACCGAAAGCCCGGCCGCCGCAAGGACCCGGTCAAAGGTTTCCCTGGTGCCGCTCCCCGGCTCCCGCAACAGAATATCCTGCCCCTTAAAATCTTCCGCAGACAGGACCTGCCCCTCATACCAAGGCGGCCCAGCCGGAGCGATCACTTCCAAAGAGTCCTCCATGTATGCCTCGGCCACGAGAGATGCCTCATGAATCGGCGTTTCCACCAAGGCGAGATCCAGCTCATTTTCCAAAATCTTGCGCTCCAGCATCCGTGACGGTCCGACCAGGACCCTCACCGAAACGCCGGGACGACGCTCGCGAAATGCTTTCACATATGAGGGCATGAATTGGGAACCGATGGTCAGGCTCGCTCCCACCCGGATTGTCCCACAGGAATCCCAGTTACGCATTCCTGCCTCCATATCCTCATACAGCCCTATAATACGCATGGCATAATCTCTGAACTCCTTTCCCGCTTCCGTCAGATACAGCCTCTTTGAAAGCCTGTCAAACAAGGGGAGCCCATAATGCTTCTCGATTTCCCGAACGGCCACCGTAACCGAAGGCTGCGTCATATACAGCCTGCGCGCCGCCTCCGACAGGTTATTCCCGCATTCGCAGACCGTCAGAAAAATACGCATATGTTTGATCGTCAATGTAGTCCCCTTCCTATTTATTATATAAATTTTAGTATGATTTATATAAAATTATATAATTTTATTTATATGCTGGCAAGTGATATAATCATATCAAATCTACAGGGGGAAGGGGACATTCCTCCCTTGTTGCTGGCTGGTTTCCCTATCCTCCGGTACGTAGAATCCTTATTTGAAAAATAGTTTTACAAGCAAAATATTCCCCAACAATACTTATATAAGCAAACTATTTTTTAACAGGACTGATATCCTTCCCAGAAACTTCCCTGGGACCGTCTCCGGGAAATCTCCGGGCAGAGCACGGCCAGGATGCCGCACCCGCCCTCATCCCCCGCTTCCACGACGTCCTCCCCATGAAAGGAGCCCCTATGCGAAAAGGCACATTGAAACAATTGTTCCTGTCAACCCTCTACTTAAGCGCCTTCACCTTTGGCGGAGGCTATGTCATCGTCACTCTGTTGAAAAATAAATTCGTGGACGAACTCCACTGGATCGATGAAGAAGAAATGTTGGATCTGGTAGCCATAGCCCAGTCCTCCCCGGGACCCATCGCCGTAAACGGGGCCGTGGTGGTGGGTTATAAGCTGTACGGCATCCCTGGCGTCCTTGCCGCCATTTCCGGCGCCATCCTGCCGCCCTTTGTAATCTTAACGGCCGTTTCCATTTTCTATCAGGCTTTTCGGGACAATTTTCTTTTGAAGGCGATGCTCACCGGAATGAAAGCCGGCGTGGGAGCCGTGGTAATTTCCGTGGTCTGGGATATGGGCAAAAGCGTTCTTGGGACTGGGGATAAAGTACTGGCAGCCATTTTGATTCTGTCCTTTATCGCCGGTTATTTCCTGCACGTCAATGTCATCCTCATCATCCTGGGTGCGGCAGCGGCCGGTATCATACGCTCGCTGGCCGTAAAAGAAGAGAAGGGGGTGGAGAAGTGATTTGTATCCGTCTTTTTCTGGCTTTTGTGTCCATCGGCGCATTCAGCTTCGGCGGAGGCTATGCCGCCATGCCGCTGATCCAGTCCCAGGTTGTGGAGCGTTATGGCTGGATCAGCCTGGCTGATTTCGCCGATCTGGTGACCATCGCAGAGATGACTCCAGGGCCCATCGCGGTGAATGCGGCCACCTTTGTGGGAAACCAGGTGGCGGGCATCCCCGGCGCCGCTGCCGCCACGGCAGGCTGTATCCTTCCCTCATGCCTCTTTGTCACCGCTCTGGCATGGCTGTATATGCGCTTCCGTCATATGGCCTTGCTGAAAAAAATCCTGGAAAGCCTGCGCCCTGCGGTGGTATCCATGATCCTCACCTCAGGGCTCACCATTTTAACGGCTGCGTTCTTCCAAAACGGGCAGTTCTCTGTGGCGGATCAGAACCTGAGCCTGCGCGCCGTCGTCTATTTCCTGGCAGCCCTTTTCTTCCTGCGTAGGAAAAAAGCAAGCCCTATCCGGGTTATGCTTGCCTGCGGGGTGGCAGAAGTTATCTGTCAGACGATTCTTATCGCCTTCCAATCCTTCCGGCTATGAGATCCTGATACAGGGAATAAAGGCGCGGATAGGCGTAGGAAAAGAAATCCTGATAGGCAGCACAGTAATAATTCTTTCCGGCGTATTCCGCGCGCACAGGTTCCCGATGGCGGCGACATCCGCCCCTGCACAGGAAGAACCATTGACAGGCTTTACAGTCCTCGTGCACCTGTCGGGACCAAGCGATGAATCCCAGCCCCTCCCGGCGCTCGTCCATCCGCGAAAGGGTGTCTTGGTTGATGTTTCCCAGGAGCCATTCATCCAGGGCATAGAAATCACAGGGATAGGTGCTTCCATCCGCCTCGATCACCCATTGGACGGAACAGACGCCCGTCATTGCACAGCTCTCCGGCTGCTGCCCCGCGAGGCGCATCAGGAGATTTTCAAAGTATCGGTTATAGATCCCCTTACCCTGCCTCCAGTCCAGATGCCAAGCGTCGAAGAGATCCTTTAAAAACCGGCCGTATTTCTCCGGCGTAAGGGAGTATTCCCGCCCTCCGGGCATCTCTCCCATAGGATCCAGGCATTCGATGTACTGCTGAAACTCCAGATCATTGTCCCGGAAGAACTGATACAGCTTCCCTGCTTTGCGAGCGGAAGCTGACGTTACCACGGTCAGAATATTCGTGTCCACTCCGTGCTCTGCCAAAAGGCGGATTGCGTCCATTACCCGTTCGTAAGTTCCCTCTCCCTTCGCATCCACGCGGTAGCGGTCATGAATGTGTTTCATACCGTCCAGGGACACGCCCACCAGGAAATGGTGTTCCGCCAAAAAAGACGCCCATTCCTCGTCCAACGCCAGCCCGTTTGTCTGGAGGCTGAAATGGACCGGCGTATGCGGCGCCAATTCATGGCCGGCCGCATACGCCGTTAAATCCCGATAGAATGCAAGGCCGGCAAGCGTAGGTTCCCCGCCTTGGAAAGCGATGGTACAGTCCGAACCCGCCGCATAGGCGAAGGCTTGGTCGATGACGGCATGCATGGTCTTTTCAGACATCATACCATAAACCGGTATGGCGCGTTTGTTTTGTTCATCGGCATAGAAGCAATATCGGCAGCGCATATTGCAGCTTCCGGACGCCGGTTTCACCAACAGACTCACTGGCGGCATGGCCTTCCTCCTTTTCGTATCCTTCCAGTGAGATGGACGATGCTCGGGAAGCCCCATCCGCTTGCCCGTCCATCTATCTCATCGGAAGGATATGGTAATACTTTCTCTTTTGCCAAAAGGTATGAGAGCGTGTCTCTTATTCCTCCAACTTCGACGTACAGTGGCCGCAGCGCACCGCTTCAGCCGGGATTTCGCTTTTACAATACGGACAGATTTTCGTAGCGGGCTTTTGCGGCTCCGGTTTTTCCTGCTCCTTTTTCCGAAGTCCCAGCTCAGCCAGCTTGTTGAGCAACTTCACTAGGAGGAAAATCACGAATGCCATGATCAGGAAATTGATCACTGCGGTCACAAACGCACCATACCGGATCTCTACGCCCCGGATGGTAAACGCGAGATAACTCAGATCCGTATTCGCCACCAGTCCCAGCAGAGGGGAGATCACGTCGTTCACCAGGGAATTGACGATTCCCTGGAAAGCTGCTCCGATAATCACGCCCACCGCCATATCCACCACATTCCCGCGGAGAATAAATTTTTCAAATTCCTTTAAAAATTTTTTCATTGTATCCCTCTTTCATGCCTTCCTAATTGACGATCCTGCGCACGGACAGGATGGTTTTATAGGTAGCATTTCCGTATTTGATGCCCGTCCGGACGCTACTGGCATGGACGATCCTCCCGTTCCCCAGATAGATGGCCACATGTCCCGCATAGCAGATCAGATCTCCAGGCTGTGCCTCTTCATAAGATACCTCCCTGCCGGCAGTCCTTTGAGAAGAGGAGCTTCTAGGAAGGTTATAGCCGTATATCTTATAGACCGCCTGGGTGAATCCGGAGCAGTCCGCTCCGTTCGTCAGGCTCGTCCCACCGGGCACATAGGGATTCCCCACAAACTGGCAGGCATAGGTGGCGATATCGCTCCCGCTTCCTGACCCGATTTTCGGCGGTACCGTCTTGCTCCCGCCTCCTGTGGACTCGCCGGAACTTCCTCCCTGGCTGCTGTTGCCCTGTTGGCCCGCCTGTTCCCTTTTGCGCCTCTCTTCCTCTTCCCTGCGCTTTGCTTCCTCTTCCTTTCGCTTCGCATCCTCTGCAGCCGCCAGCTGTTGGATCTGCGCGTTCTGCTGCTTGATCTTTGCTTTATAAACGGCCGCCTCCTGCTGTGCCCTGGCCAACTGGACTTCATAATCTGCGGCAAGCTCCTTCTGCTCGTCCAGGGATACTTGGAGAACTGCCCTTTCCTCCTCCAGTTCGTACTGGGCAGCCTCCAGTTCCGACTTTTCCTCTTCCAGCGCATCCCTCAGATCCGCCACTTCCTGCACCGTGGCCGCATAATCCTCCAGCATCTTTCTGTCATAGGAATAGATCTGCTGAACGTATTCCGCCTTATTGAGCATATCTCCCCAGCTTTTAGCTTCCAGGAAAATCCGCAGATAGCTGTCCTGCCCCTTTTCATACAGGTACTGGATTCTTTTTTTCATGGCCATGTACTGCGCCTCTTCCTTGGCTTTGGCCGCGTCGTA
>CANSTU010000105.1 GCA_947650005.1 uncultured Lachnospiraceae bacterium | reverse complement strand
CTCCTCTCCAGGCGAATCCTGCCAAGCGTTGGCTGCTGCGGTTTCAAGACGCTTCCCCTGATGCGCCACGCATGACAGACGATGCACCACGGCGTAGCTTCCCGGGCTGCGGAAAAAGGCGGTATGCTTGGGCCTGCGGTGGAATGGAGCAGGCATGCGTTTGCCGTGTCTACAACACGACGCATCCGCTCTTGACGCTGCTTGTCTGCGATGGTATGATAAGGTAAGTTAGAATGCTGGGACATTGAAAGGAGTTTTCAAATGTTGGTATCATTTATTAATGCATTTTTATCTTATTTGCTGCTTTTTGCGATTATCGTAATTCTGGTAGTCATTGCTTGTGTGCTCGGCGTGAGCCTGCGCAAGAAAAAGGATGCCCAGGCGGCGGTTTCTACAGCAACCGGCGAGGTGTCTGAAGGGAACGGTTCAGCCGGTTGATCCCCCTCTCAGGGATGAGAGGATGGAACACACGCAGGGCCGTGGATGCGGGAGAAGCGACTTACAGCTGCGGTTCATGAGATGGCCAAAAAGGAAAAAGACCGTAGAAGAGCGGGGATTCCCGCTCTTTTTCCATAGAGCGAAAGAAGAAAGGTGTGTGGCATCATGCCGAGGGGAACCGGCCAGAAGTTGAAACTTCTGTATCTTGCCAGAATTTTCAGGGAAGAGACAGATGAGGAAACCTATCTCAATGCGCAGGAGCTGGTTGACCGGCTGGAGCATTATGGGATCAGTTCGGAACGGAAGAGCATTTATGACGACATCGCCAGGCTGCAGGAATTTGGGATGGATATCATCCACACGAAGGGATATAACCGCAGCGGTTATTATCTGGGGAGCAGAGAATTTGAGCTGGCAGAATTGAAACTGTTGGTGGATGTGGTGGCCGCATCCAGGTTCATTACCCAGAAAAAGTCCAGGGAATTGATTCGCAAACTGGAGCGCTTTGCAGGATCGATGGAGGCGGGCAAACTGCGCCGTCAGGTGTATGTGGCGGGCCGCGTAAAGACGGAAAACGAAAGCATCTATTACAATGTGGATCTCATCCATAGAGCCATCCAAGAAAACAGGCAGATTTCTTTTCTATATATGGAATGGAGTCTGGAAAGACAGCTGGTTCCCAGAAAGGGCGGAGCCGCTTATGTGGTCAGCCCCTGGGCGCTCTCTTGGAATGAAGAAAATTATTATCTGATCGGTTATGATGCCGACGCTGACAGAATCAAACACTATCGTGTGGATAAGATGGGAGATATCGTCCTGACAGGGCAAGCGCGCCTGGGAGGCGATGCCTTCCGGGATTTTGATATCGCCTCCTATACCAACAAAATTTTCGGAATGTATGGAGGAGAGGAAGAAACGTTGACGCTCATTTTCCATAACCGCTTAATCGGTGTGGTAATGGATCGGTTCGGCAGGGAAACGGATATACGGAAGTTGGAGGACGGTTTCTTTCGCGTTCGTGTCCGGGTTGCCGTGAGCGGGCAGTTTTTCGGCTGGCTGACAGGGCTGGGGGAGGATGCACGTTTGGGCGGCCCGCCAGAGGTGGTGGAAGCCTATCGGGAATATCTGGGCAGGATCTTCGGAAGATACCGGTAAGGAGCCAAGCGGCTGGGAGCCAGAATTGAAACCGCTGCTCCACGCACCCGGCAGGAACCCACCCGGAGGACTCCCAGGAAGGGCTGGCAGCTGTCCCATGTTTCCACGTGCCGTCGCGCTAGACATTCCGATGAGCCCTGGACGCTTCCCAGTCGGGTTATGTCCCTCCTGGGAAGCAGGTCTCATCTCCATGGCGCGAAATGCACGTGGAAACATGGGACAGCTGCCAGCCCTTCCTGGGAGTCCTCCGGGTGGGTTCCTGCCGGGTGCGTGGAGCAGCGGTTTCAATTCTGGCTCCCTGATACAGGTAGGAAAAGAGGTTGACAGAGGGATGGATTTCTTATATACTGGTACGTGCATACAAGATGTTGTGTGAAGTGTAAAAAGAAATCATGATATGGTATGGATTCGATTGAAGTTTTCGGTATAAAAGACACCGGAGGAAGGGAACAGTAAGGATAGGTTTCCGGATGCCGGTTCTTTTTACCAAAAGGCTGGGCTGGAAGCATCATGGGATGAAGCGTGTGCCCGAAAAACGAACAAAGGGGAAAACGGAGGGAAGAAGTGCATGGAAGCAGCAGGATTGAACGACAGGGATGAAACAGAGTATGGGAAGGAATACGCCCCGAAGCTGGATGTAAAGGTGGTAAAAAAGGACGGAACCAAGGAAGAGTTCAATGTCCAGAAGGTGATCAATGCGGTGGGAAAGAGCGCATACCGCGCCCTAACCAAATTTACGGAGGATGAGAAGCGCAGGATTTGCCGTTATGTGATTGAGAAAGTGGACGAGCTGGGCTGCGAGCAGATCCCGATACCCATTATGCACAATATCGTGGAAAGCGCTCTGGAGCAGGTGAAGCCTATCGTGGCAAAAAGCTACCGGGATTATCGGAATTATAAACAGGACTTTGTCCGTATGCTGGATGATGTGTATAAAAAGAGCCAGTCCATCATGTATATTGGGGACAAGGAAAACGCCAACACGGATTCCGCGTTGGTGTCCACCAAACGGAGCCTGATTTTCAATCAGCTCAATAAAGAGCTCTATCAGAAATTTTTCATGACCACAGAGGAGATTCAGGCATGTCGAGACGGCTATATCTATGTGCACGATATGTCCGCCAGAAGAGATACGATGAACTGCTGCCTGTTCGACGTAAAGAACGTGCTTTCGGGCGGGTTTGAGATGGGAAATATCTGGTATAACGAGCCAAAGACTTTGGATGTGGCCTTTGATGTGATCGGGGATATCGTTCTATCCGCGGCCAGCCAGCAGTACGGCGGTTTCACGGTGCCCAGCGTGGATCAGATCTTGGAACCCTATGCACAGAAATCTTATGATAAATATCTGAAAAAATATACCGGACTGGGAATTCCGGAAGAAAAAGCCGGGGAAGTGGCCTACGCCGATGTGGTAAAGGAGATGGAACAGGGCTTTCAAGGCTGGGAGTATAAATTCAATACCGTCGCCAGCAGCCGGGGGGACTATCCCTTTATCACGGTGACGGCAGGCACGGGCACGGGCAGGTTTGCCAAACTGGCAACCATCTGCATGCTGAACGTGCGTCGGGAAGGACAGGGGAAACAAGATCACAAAAAGCCGGTGCTTTTCCCCAAAATTGTCTTTTTATATGATGAAAACCTCCATGGGCCGGGAAAGCCGTTGGAGGATGTGTTCGAGGCAGGGGTGAGATGCTCTGCAAAAACCATGTATCCGGATTGGCTGAGCCTGACAGGAGAGGGGTATGTGGCGAGCATGTATAAGCAGTATGGGAAAATCATCTCTCCCATGGGATGTCGGGCGTTTCTATCTCCCTGGTATGTACGGGGCGGCATGCATCCTGCGGATGAGAAGGATGAACCGGTATTCGTGGGAAGGTTCAATGTGGGAGCGGTTTCGCTCCATCTGCCCATGATCCTTGCTAAAGCCAGGCAGGAGAGCCGGGATTTCTATGAGGTGCTGGACTATTATCTGAACCTGATCCGCCAGCTTCATATCCGCACCTATGCTTACCTGGGCGAGATGCGTGCGTCCACCAATCCTCTGGCCTATTGTGAAGGCGGCTTCCTGGGCGGGCACCTGAAGCTGTCGGATAAGATCAAGCCCCTTTTAAAATCGGCAACGGCTTCCTTTGGCATCACGGCTCTCAATGAGCTGCAGATGCTCTATAACGGTAAATCCCTGGTGGAGGACGGACAGTTCGCGCTGGAGGTCATGGAATATATCAACAGCAGGATCGCTGATTTCAAGGAAGAGGACGGAAATCTCTATGCCATCTACGGGACGCCGGCAGAGAACCTGTGCGGCCTTCAGGTGAAGCAGTTTAGGAATAAATACGGCATTGTGGAAGGGGTGTCCGACAGAGAGTATGTGAGCAACAGCTTTCATTGCCATGTGACGGAGGATATTACGCCCATTGAAAAGCAGGACAAGGAGGGGCGCTTCTGGAACCTGTGCAATGGAGGAAAGATTCAGTATGTGAAGTATCCCATCGATTATAATATCGAAGCGGTGAAAACCCTGATCCGCCGCGCCATGGATAAGGGATTCTACGAAGGGGTAAACCTTTCCCTGGCTTACTGCGACGACTGCGGGCATCAGGAACTGGAGATGGATGTGTGCCCGAAGTGCGGCAGCAGAAATTTAACCAAGATCGATCGGATGAACGGCTACTTGTCCTATTCCAGGGTTCATGGGGATACCAGGCTGAACGATGCCAAAATGGCGGAGATCGCGGAGCGGAAATCGATGTGAGTGGGTATCCGGCCCGAAGGCCCGTCGGAGGATATGACCGGAGAGCCAAACAGTGCCGTTTTCTCGTCGTTTTGGACGATAGGAGACTTGTGCATGGAGGACAGAAGGGAACATGCGATATCATAATATAACGAAGGACGATATGCTCAATGGGGACGGGTTGCGGGTGGTGCTGTGGACGGCAGGCTGTGAGCACTGCTGTAAAGACTGCCAGAACCCAGTTACCTGGGACCCGGAGGGCGGGCTGCGATTTGATGCGGCCGCAAAACAGGAAATCTTTGAACAGCTGGATAAGCCTTATATCTCGGGAATTACCTTTTCCGGGGGAGATCCTTTGCATCCTGCCAACAAGGCAGATGTGCGACGCCTCATGGCCGAGATTCGGGAGAGATATCCGGACAAGACCATCTGGCTCTACACCGGCGATCTGTGGGAAAACCTGTATCAGGATTCCATTGCGCGTTATGTGGATGTGCTGGTGGATGGGGAATTTGAAGCGGATAAAAAAGACGTAAAGCTGATGTGGAAGGGAAGCTCCAATCAGCGGGTGATCGACGTGCAGGCATCTCTGGCAGGAGCGAATCCGAAAAGGCCGGTTCTGTACTGTCAGGATTATGCCGCGTCGGAGTATATGGGACAAAAAGGAGCATGTGGATGCGGAGAATAGCGAAATTTGAAAAGGTGAGCAGGCAGCAGTATGTGAAGGACTTTCTGGATGCTTTTCCGGAATATACCCAGGAGCAGGCGGAAAAAGCATATCAGGGGATAAAACTTCCCCAAAGGGCCACCAGCGGCAGCGCTGGATATGACTTTTTCCTTCCAGTGGATCTGAAGCTCGGTCCCGGAGAAGGGGTAAAAATTCCCACGGGAATCCGTTCCTCCATGGAGGAGGGCTGGGTGCTCAAGATTTATCCCAGAAGCGGCCTGGGATTCAAATACAGGCTCCAGCTGGACAACACGGTTGGAATTATCGACAGCGATTATTTTTACAGCGATAATGAGGGCCATATCCAGGCGAAGATCACCAATGATTCCAAGAGCGGAAAAACGTTGGAGGTATCTGCTGGAGAAGGCTTTATGCAGGGGATTTTCCTGGAATATGGAATCACGCAGGACGATGAGGCGGACGGGATCCGAAACGGCGGTTTCGGGAGCACTACCCGCAAGGCATAGGAACAGCGGCCGATGCGGTCTACTTAAGGACATGGACCGCCCCCGTCAATGCTCTCCCAGCGTTGTAAGTGAAGGCGATAGGATTGTGGAACGGAAAGGGTTACGAGGTGATCTTTTCGTATAAGGAAAAGGAAGCGGCAGAGGAGATTACCTGCCGCTTTCCGTTTTTTGCTCATTGACGGGGTCCAATGCACCCGGCAGCCGCATACGGAACAGCCGGTTAGCCAGGAGTTTTGCGTTGAAGGGGAATAGAGGGAACGTATAGCTCTGTTCAGATACTGTGCGGTTGCTCAGAATAGAGATGATGCACAGCGCTACCCCTGCCACATAACCCCATACGCCGAAGATTGCCGTGAGGATCAGGTTGATGATCCGCATGAATTTTAGTGCGTATCCGAGCTCATAGCTGGATTGGGTATAGTTGGATATGGCAACGAAGGCCATATAGAGCATCACTTCGGAATTGAACCATCCGCTGTTTACCGAGAATTCACCCAATACTAAGGCTGCCATGACGCTCAGAGGCGTACTCAGCATGTTCGGCGTGTTTACGGCAGCGAGACGCAGTCCGTCGATGGCCAGTTCCAGAATCAGAAACTGCCAGATCAGGGGTATATTGATGGGATCCTTTACTTGGATGAATTCAAATCCGGATGGAATCCATTCCGGATACATCATCAGGAGTAAAAAGGTAGGGGTCATAAAATAGGTCAGAAAGGCGATTAACATGCGCGACAGGCGCAAGTAAGTCCCTGTGATGGGAGGGAAATAATAATCGTCCGCCTCTTCCACCACGTCAAATATGGAGGTGGGCATGATCAGGGCGGAAGGGGAGTTGTCCACCAGGATGATGATATTCCCTTCCAGGATTTGGGCGGACGCCGTGTCGGGCCTTTCCGTAAATTTGAACTTTGGAAAGGGGTTGAACCATTTGCGCTCGTATAGGCATTCCGCCAGACTTTCCTGATTCATGGTCAGGGAATCCACCTGGATATTTTTGATCCGGTCTCTTATTTTTTCCAGAAAGGCATGATCCACCCGGTTATCCATATAGCACAGGACGATATCCGTTTTGGAACTTTTTCCCGCATGCATCATTTCCATGACCAACTGTGTGGAGCGGATGCGGCGGCGGATCAGGGCCGTATTGAAGACAATGGTTTCCACAAAACCGTCCTTTGAGCCGCGCAGTACCTTATCTTTTTCAGGCTCCGATACGCTTCTGGCCGGGTAGGTCCTGGAGTCGATGAGGATGCACTTGTCATAGCCCTCCACGAAAAGGACGAATACCCCGGACATCAAGCTATAGAGGATCTCGCTCCAAGTGTCCTTCAGATCCACTTCCACATAAGGAACGAAGCCTTTCGACATTTCATGGGCATCCTGGGGCATGTCCTTTGCCGTAATCCCCATAAAATGTTGCAGCATCTTCTGCATCATTTCATCCTTGCAGAAACCGTCGATGAAATAAATGCAGGCGTCCCTTCCCCCGATATGGATGACGCGGTAGACGATATCAAAACTCTGGTTCGACTTAAGCTGGTCGCTTAAATAAGCCATATTTTCCTGCAGGCTGGTGGTCATTTTTTCTTCGGCCATATATACATAACTCCTTTCCGGATAGATCAGATTCGGCCAAGGCAGCCGGCGCAACAGACTGCCCATTGCCAATAGCGGGATGGCTGGCAGGTTGCCAAGCCATTGTTTTCCTAGTCTGTCCGAAAAAGGATCTATTTATGCGGTATCTCATATTTGGAGATTTTGTCTGGGATGTATGGAATATTCGCCAACTGCATGGAGGGTTTAAGATTCCCTTTGCCTCAGAACAAACAGTATGGAAACCGTTACTTTAGGGCAAAGAGAAGAGTCGGACCAGTCAGGCGGCGTGGTGGAAATAAGGGTTACATTGATTGCATAAAGCAAAAAAAGTTTACTGAGTGTTTGAAAATACCACAGATAAAGGATATAAAATGGTTTTTGAATCGATAGGAGAGATATCTGATCCTTACGGATGAGGTTCTGAGTATATTGGGGATATAGGGAAGCGGAGATGATCTGCCCGGATGGCAGAAGGGCTTCCCATAACCCTTCTGCTGTCTGGGCAGTTTTCGCGTTTTTTGTGGGAGGTGCAAAGGCAACGCCTTCACCCAGGTTATGATTATTCTTTACAACGGTCAAATTCAGGGTTGAAAGCGTAGAAGTTTTTGGGATCCAGTCTGTCCTGTACGATCCGTAATGCTTCGCCGAAACGCTGGAAATGGACGATCTCGCGTGCCCGCAGGAAACGGATGGGTTCTGCCACGTCAGGATCCTTGATGGTCCGGAGAATATTTTCGTAGGTGCTGCGGGCTTTTTGCTCTGCTGCCATATCCTCCGTCAAATCTGTGATAATATCTCCTTTGGACTGATACTCACAGGCATTATGCGGAATCCCACCTGCTGCCTGGGGCCAGAGGGCTGTGGTGTGATCGATATAGTAGGGGCCAAAACCAGAGTTCTCGATTTCTTCCATAGACAGGTCTTTGGTGAGCTGGTAGACGATGGCTCCGATCATCTCGAAGTGGGCGAGTTCTTCCGTACCGATATCTGTCAGTAATCCCGCCACCTCCCGATAAGGCATGGTATACCGTTGAGAGAGATACCGTATGGAGGCGGAGAGCTCTCCGTCGGGCCCGCCGTACTGTGAGATGATGAACTGAGCCAGTTTTGCGTTAGGCTCCTTGATGTTTACAGGAAATTGAAGTCTTTTTTCATAATTCCACATTTACACATCACACCCTTTCCCAGGGAAGAGGCGCCAGGCCCCATTTCCACTCTTTATTGCACGAATCAGCAGTTGCCAGGTTCAGAGGAAAATAGTTGGCAGAGAATTCCTCAGACATCTTATTCAGCATACGGTTGTAGTAGTTGAAATAGTTCATGGCATCCTTGTCGTAGGGGTGGGTATCCAGATACTCGGTTAGCTCAAAGATGACAAAACTCACCATGCCGATATTCATCAGGCTGCGTTCCTGCTCAGGATCCGTGCAGGAGGGGATATTCTGACAGCAGCTCATTTTACGCATCTCCTTCCTGTAAACGGTTTACTCAGTTCCGGGAAAATAGTACCGCATCGATAGGCTTTTTCCAGATCCTCAAAGATATTGGTCATATGCTGCCAGGGGACATAGGCCATTGCGATGGGGAACTGTTCGATGCCATGGTCAAAGTTGATATCCTGCATAAAACTCCTCTCATAAATTGCTGGTTATTTTAATAGTATATTATGTGAATAGTCTGCCCGGGGTTCCCCAGAACAAACGCATGAAAGGCTCGGCGGCCCCTCTGTCCTCCCCCACCTTGGCTGCTGCCTGTACCAGATAAGGGCCTGCCCGAAGAGACGCGTTCTGAAAGGGGTATGGCGGCCGCACCATGTTTTGAAACACATTTCGCGCCATGAAGATGAGACCTGCTTCCCTGGAGAGCCATTGCTCGAGAGG
>CANSTU010000104.1 GCA_947650005.1 uncultured Lachnospiraceae bacterium | reverse complement strand
GCTTCCGCAGCTTTGTCTGGGCCGCTCCTCTCCAGGCGGGATCCTGGCAGGGGGGGAACAACGCCTACCTCAGGCCGACTCTCTCACCACCAAATTGACGGGCAAAATCGTCCTGCTGGGAACCATCTCCCCATTGTATACCCTTACGATGGACTCCACAGCAAGGGCCGCCATTTCCGCGATGGGCTGATGAATCGTGGTAATCGCCGGACTCGTCAGCCCCGCTATGATACTGTCGTCATAGCCCACCAGCCTGATCTGCTCCGGTATACGAATTCCGCGTCTGCCGCACACTTGTATCACCTGGGCGGCAATTACATCGCTGCTGGCAAAAATACCATCGATCTGCGGACAGCGATCCAGAATCCCTTCTATATAAGCATGATAGTCCAATCTGTCATAGAATCCCTTGTCTTTTTCTTCCTCCGGCATCAGCGCGCTTATCCCTTTACGTTCACAAAACTCTGCAAACCCCAATGCCCTATCATCCGCTGGCATGGAAACAGGATATCCTCCGCTCAAATAGACTACATTTCTGCATCCTTTTTCACTCAGATATTTTGCAGCCAAGCGGCCTCCCTGTCTGTTATCACATTCGATGGAAGCAGTCCCGTTTTCAAGAAACGTCTCAATCGTAACCAGCGGCACCCCCAAATCGCCAAACCGCTGCGCATCCACGCTCCCACTGCAAAGGATAATTCCCGCCGCGCGGGCGCCCCTGCACATATCCATATATTCGTCTTCCTTATCATCCCTGTCCAGGGAATTGAAAAGCATCAGCTTATAATTGTGATTATACGCCGCTGTTTCCAGACAGTTTAAAAGCATGGAAAAGAAAGGATGATCGATATGTGGTAGAATGACTCCGATGGTATTAGACGTCTGCTTAGAAAGAGATCGTGCCACTTCGTTCGGCTGATAATTCAGCTTTTTCATCGCATCGTGAACCTTTTCTCTGGATTCCTGGCTGATATACCCCCTGTTATTTAAAATTCGTGAAACCGTACTGACTGTCAGGCCGGTTTCCTTTGCTACGTCTTTCAGTGTTGCCATTTTTCCCTCCAACAACCTTTTGGTGCTTCTCTTTAAACCCTCTTTTTTAACTTTTATTTCCTCCTAAATCCGATTCGGCCATCCGGCCAATTTTATTCCCCTATATGCATTATATCACAACCGCTTAACATTTTCCAATCCTATTCTACTCATTTTTTCCAAATTAAAAATGCCCGCAGGAATCGGGGGAGACTCCTGCGGACCAAAAAAGAAGGGGGAGATGTTTCTGTGTCATCACCGGAACTTTAGGGAGGGAACCGGTATGTACACATTACATCCCTTATGGTAATGATATCTTTTGGGGAAAAGATATCAGGAGGGGTATTTCTACAGTTAGGCTGCCATCCGGACGACCAAAGCCGCACCGCTCTCTATAAAAACATGAAAGGGAGGGAGAAAAGAGTTTCTACCAAGCGGAAAAGCTCCGGTATTTCCGTTGTTCTTTCATGCCTTACTGCGATTTAAATAATAGCATGCTCCGCTCGATATGTCAACCGCTTATCATAAATTTCGTGTTTTTGAACAAAAAACATGGAGATATCTTTTAGCATAAGAAACGAATCCACACATTATTTCTTATTTTTCTCCATCATGGCAAACAGATATATGTCAACCGCTTGCTATAATTTGATCGAAACACAGAATTGGAGCGATGTCAAAGGATCTCCCGGAGCCTCCGTACCCCTTCCCGTATCGCTTTGCCATCCAGGCCCCCATATCCAAGTATCAGAGTAGCCGGCCTTCCTTCATGTCTTTTGTATCTTTTCTCCAGAGGTGACAACGCTGTTTCCTCCATGCCATAGATCCGCACTCCCCTCTGGGCGGCCATCCGAACCAACGCTTCCTCTTCCGAGGCTGCGCAGGAGGTTAAAAGCACATGCAACCCCGCATACTCTCCGGAAAGCCGGTATTTTGTAAGCAAAGGCCGTAATTCTTCCAACAGAAGATCATGTTTTTCCTTATATAGCTTGCGCATCTTATTTAAGTGCCGCTCAAAAGCGCCGCTCCGAATGAATTCATCCAGAATCGTCTGGTCGATCCTGGAAACGGTGGATGAAAAGAAGGCGCAATTTTTCTCATACTGTACCAGGAGCTTGGGCGGAAGCACCATAAAACTGATCCGGATAGCAGGAGCTATGGATTTGGAAAAGGTCCCCACATAGATTACCCGGCCTTCCCTGTCCGAAGCTTGCAGGGAAGGAATGGGTTTTCCTCTGTAACGAAACTCGCTATCATAGTCATCCTCGATCAGATATCTTTGCTCTGCCTCTTTGGCCCATTTTAAAAGTTCCATTCTGCGTCCTATGGGCATGACCGTCCCCGTGGGATATTGTCTGGAGGGCATACAGTAGGCCACATCCGCGCCTGCTTCCCTGAGGCTGTCCACCCGCATCCCATTCCCATCCGACGCAACCGTCACCGTCTTAGCCGCAAAGGAGGAAAAAATCCGCCATGCACGCCGGTAAGAAGGATTTTCAAAGGCCACACAGATTTCCTTTCCCAGAATGTGCTGCAGAAGCAGAAGCAGATAATCGTTTCCGGCCCCTACAATGATTTGCTCCGGAGATGCGTTCACCCCTCTGGAAGAATGCAGGTAACGGCAGATGGTAAGCCTCAGCCCTGCATCTCCCTTCGGTTCCCCTAGAAAGAACAGTTCTTTCCTATCATCGTTCAGCGTTTCCCTGGTGATCCTCCTCCACGTTCCAAACGGAAAGGCGTTCATATCAATGGCATTGGGAGAAAAGTCAATTTCATAATTCTTTTTCTCCTGAACTTCCCATCCTACGGACTGCCCCACAGGAAAAGCCGCCTCAGGCATAGAGCGCCCTTCAAAAATTCGTTCTATTCCCCCTGCCATCTTTGGATCTAAACAAAGCTGATATAGTTCCTCCGCCCGGCAGATATAATACCCTTTATAGGGGATGGATTCAATATATCCCTCCGACAGCAGCTGATCATAAGCCAGCTCAACCGTGCTTCGGGAAACCTGGAGATATTCCGCCAGAGAACGCGTGGAGGGAAGCTTCTCACCGTCGAGAAGCTTCCCCCCTTTTATCTCATCCCTAATGTATTCATAAATCTGCTCATACAGATGCTTATCCTTCCCATCCGTAAGATGAACCGCCAGATCATTCATACCAATCCCCCTCCGCGTGCTTTTACACGCATCGCGGATTCAAATTTGACTCTCCACAGCATCGCAGGGCTTGCCTACGATGCTGTACCAATCAGTAATTGAAATCTTTGTTCCCATCCGCCTGCTTTGTGGCATCCGATATAAGGAAAAATAAAAGCGTCCCTCACTCTAAATTGAAAGCGGCTTCCCATCAATGTTCCCGCTCTATTTAGGCAGCCGGAAAGAACTCTTCAGCGATACGATCCGGTTAAATATGGGAACGCCTGGAACGGAATCCTTATAATCCACACAGAAGAAGCCCTGCCGTACAAACTGGAAGCTTTCCCCGCTTTTTGCTTCCTTCAGGGAAGGTTCCAGATAGCACTTCTTTACCACCAAGGAATTGGGATTCAGATTCAGGCTGCCGTCCTCGTTATACACGCCCTTCTCTTCATCTATGATATTTTCATACAGACGCACCACGGCCTCAAAGGCTTCCGCTGCGCTCACCCAATGGATGGTGCCTTTCACCTTACGGCCTGAAAAACCGCTTCCCGACTTGGTCTGCGGGTCATAGGTGCAATGCACCACGGTAACATTTCCTTTTTCATCCTTTTCACAACCGGTACAGGTCACAAAGTAAGCGTTCATCAGGCGTACTTCATTCCCCGGGAACAAACGGAAGTATTTCTTCGGAGGATCCTCCAGGAAATCTTCCCTCTCGATATACAATTCTTTTCCAAAAGGGATCTTACGGCTCCCCAGCTCCTCGTTTTCCAGGTTATTGGGGGCTTCCAGCCATTCGGTCTCTCCCTCCGGATAGTTGTCGATCACCAACTTAATGGGATCCAATACAGCCATTACCCTGGAACGCTTTAGCTTCAAATCCTCCCGGATACAATACTCCAGCATGGCATAATCCACGGAAGAATTGCTTTTGGACACGCCGCACAGATCCACAAACATCTGGATGGATTCCGGCGTGAATCCCCGACGTCTCAAGGCTGCTACCGACACAAGCCTGGGATCATCCCAACCGTCTACGATGCCATCCTCCACCAATTTTTTGATATAACGCTTGCCTGTGACCACATTGGTTAAATACATCTTCGCAAACTCAATCTGTTTCGGCGGGCAGGGATATTCCAATTCCCTCACCACCCAGTCGTACAGCGGACGGTGATCCTCAAATTCCAACGTACAGATGGAGTGGGTAATTCCTTCTATCGCGTCCTCAATCGGATGGGCAAAGTCATACATCGGATAAATGCACCAGGTATCCCCCGTATTATGATGGCTCATGTGAGCCACACGGTAAATCACCGGGTCGCGCATATTCATGTTAGGGGATGCCATATCAATCCTGGCCCGAAGTACCTTCTCTCCATCTGCGTAGACGCCCTTTTTCATATTTTCAAACAGTTCCAGGTTCTCTTCCACGCTCCTTTGGCTGCCAGGGTCTTCCTTTCCCGGCTCAGTAAGCGTTCCGCGGTATTCCCTGATCTGTTCTGCATTCAGGTCGGAGATGTATGCCTTTCCCTTCCGAATCAGCTTCACGGCAGCCTCGTACATCTGATCAAAATAGTTGGAGGCAAAGAAGAGCCTGTCCTCCCACTGTGCGCCCAGCCACCTCACGTCCTCCTTGATGGATTCCACAAATTCCTGCTTCTCCTTGGTGGGATTGGTATCGTCAAAACGCAGGTTGAACTTCCCGCCATATTGCCTGGCAAGTCCCGCATTCAGCAGGATACTTTTGGCATGTCCGATATGAAGATATCCGTTGGGTTCCGGTGGAAAACGGGTATGAACGGTATCATATACCCCCTCCGCCAAATCCCGGTCTATAATCTGCTCTATGAAATTCCTGGATACCTTTTCTGTATTTTCTGCCTTTTCCAGTGATTCTGCGCTCATGAATGGATTTTCCTCCCTCGAACTGATTAATTTGGTAATTATTTTTATCTTATCATAAGAATCAGAAATACGCAAACTTTTCGTGGTATTTCCGCAGGCAGAGTGATATAATAATACCAGTCTGGTTTTCAGTAGCGCACTGGAACCAGACAGACATATACACTGGCCTGCAGAAAGGGGCAGCGAGATGCTCCGCCATTTTTGTGAGCCAAATTATTTTAATCAGGAGGATTACTTAAAATGGATCGACTACAGTTGAAAACGGATGCCAAGGCTGCCATGCAGCAAGCAAACCCGCATCCGGTTCTCGTAACTCTTGTCTATATTGTGGTAGTCTTTGCCGTGGAAATGATCGTTTCCATGGTATCCGGCTTTTCCACTCTTTTTTCCGCGTTGGCATACGATTCGTCTGCAGCCGCCGTCATGGCCGCTGGAATGGCCATTCCCATGATTCTGCTTTCCCTGGTGGTTTCCATGGCAATGTCCATTCTCCAGCTTGGTTATACCGGCTACTGCCTGCGTGTTATCAATCGCCATCCGGCCGGTATCAGCGATCTCTTTGGATATGCCAGATATTTTCTCAAAGCCTGGGGGCTCACCATCGTAATTGGGATTTTCGTTTTCCTCTGGTCCCTCCTCTTCTATATCCCCGGAATCATTGCCATGTACCGCTATTCTATGGCATATTATATTCTTGCGGAGGACCCTGAGAAGGGGATCATGGAATGCATAGAGGAAAGCAAAACCATGATGATCGGACATAAGCTGGATAAGTTTGTACTGGATCTCTCTTTCATTTTATGGCTAATGCTCGTTGCCGTCACCTGTGGAATTGCCGCTCTGTATGTGACTCCCTACATGGGAATCACACAGGCCGCTTTCTATAACAGCCTGAAGTATGGCTACGGCGGTTATCAGACAGGTTATACAACGGGCGGCTACCAGCAGGGTTATAACCCCAATTTCCAGCAGGGAGGCTACCAACAGTATAATCCTAACGTACAGCAGGGCGGCTACCAACAGTATAATCCCAACATGCAGCAGGGTTCCTATCAGGCCTATGATTCCCCGCAGCAAGGGGCCTATCAGCAGGGTTATAATGCCGACCAGCCAAACGGCTACCAGCAGGATTATAGCAATTCCCAGCAGGGAAACGGTAGCGATATCTAGCCTTTAACCGTTTAAATTTGTGTGAAATATAACCACAAGCTCAAATTTCACCCGAAAATCCAGAAAATACGTATTGGTTTTATATTTATAATATGGTATGATTGGAAAAAGATTTGTGCTGTAAACGGTTCAAATCTCGGTTTCAGATGGGAAATATGTGAAATCGGAGATTTCACAGTCCTGAGTTGAATGTCTGTTAAAGCAGACAGATGGGAGTATATGAAATCTTCGATTTCACAGCCCTGAGTTGAAAACCGGCCAGACAGTTGGCTTTCAACCGTGAATTTGTGCCCGCCAGAGCGGGCAGGAAGGTGGAGATGAACGATCAAAGGCATAAGCGGGAAGAGTCCTTCTCTGTATTCCTGGTTTCTAACCTGGGACGGAGCAGCCGTCAGTTCCACATTACGCTTTTTTCCATTCGCCTGGCTGCCTTCGTACTGTTCCTCATTTGTGCGGCAGTTGGCTTCTTAATCTATCTGTGTATCTCAGCGCAAGGAACACAGAACAAGCTGCGCGCACAACTTGCCGAACAGGAACAGCTGATCTGCGAAATGGAAGAGCAATGGAATGCCTTAAACAGCGAGAAGATGACTCTCACTGCAGAAAACGAGGCCCTGCGCCAGAATGCCACAGACGCCCCTGCAGCCCAATCGGTTCAGGAAACTTCGGCGGAAACGGCAGCTGCCTATCCCAGCCGTTATCCTTCCTATGGGGCAGGTGTCCTGCAATCCAACTATTCTGAAGAAGAACCCTATCTTTCTATCAACACCTACACCGGAGGCAATATTATTGCAGCTGGCAGCGGCATAGTAATGCGCATTGCTTCGGACGATACGTATCCGCACATCGTAGAGCTGGAGCACGGAAACGGATATGTCACCCGTTACCTGTGTCGTCAGGAAGCCGAGTTACGCGTGGTGGAAGGCGCCCGGGTTCAGGCAGGAGATATCCTGCTCACCATCACAAAAGATGATACTCAGCTGGACTATCAGATTCTCTATGAAGAAAAGAGCGTAGATCCGCTTGAAATTATTGACGCAAAAGGATAAAGGAGGATTTATAATGTTAGGAAAAGCTAAAACTTCGGCTCCTGTGGTAGAAGCGCCTGCAAAGGTCGGTACGATCATCGGCCCTGGCGCTGTCATTAACGGTAACCTCACCGCACCGGAGCCCGTACGTCTGGACGGCACCATGAACGGAGACATCACCTGTGAAAAGAATCTGGTGCTCGGCCCTGAAGGGCAGCTTAAAGGAAACATCAATGCACAGAATGTGATCATTTCCGGGAAAGTAGACGGGGATATCATGGTTCACGGCAAACTGGAGCTCCTGTCCACCGGCCGCGTGGTGGGTAACATTACTGCAAGATCACTTGTGATTGACGAAGACGCATTCTTCGATGGACGATGCACCATGTCTTCTTCCCAGACAGCGTCCGCTTCCTACATAAACGGCCCTACAGGCAACGAAGTGGACGACCTGGACGACGACTTCTGATTTCCATCCCTGTCTGCGTACAGGACACGCACTAAAATCACGAAGTTAAAGGCGCACTTCCCATAGGGAATATGTCCGATTTAAAAAGAAACCTGCCCTCTGGTAATCTTCTCTGAAAGCAGCGTCGTTGTATTGCAAACGTGAAACCGCTTTTGCAATTTCCCGCCGCACTGCTGTAAAGAACGCCACATGGAGATTCCCTTGAGAGGGCAGGTTTGCTTTTTAATGATGGAACAGCCGGATTCCGGTAAATACCATCGCCATCCCATATCTGTCGCAGGCTTCTATTACCGCGTCATCCCGCACGGATCCTCCGGGCTGGACGATATATTTCACACCGCTTCTGCGGGCGCGGTCAATATTATCGGAAAACGGGAAGAACGCATCGGAACCCAATGTCACATTCTCCATTTTATCAAGCCATGCCCGCTTCTCCTCCCTAGTAAATACGGGAGGTTTTACGGCAAAAACCCTCTCCCATGCGCCGTCCGCCAGCACATCCATACTATCCTCGCTCATGTAGACATCGATGGCATTATCCCGATCCGCCCGGCCCAGCCCTTCCACAAATTGAAGGGAGAGCACCTGGGGAGACTGACGCAGGAACCAGTTGTCCGCTTTGTTCCCGGCCAAACGGGTGCAGTGGATCCTGGACTGCTGCCCTGCTCCTATTCCAATGGCCTGTCCATCCTTTACATAACACACGGAATTTGACTGGGTGTATTTCAGTGTAATCAGGGCAATCTTCATATCCGTCAGCGCTTTTGCCGGAATTTCGCATTTACCGGTCACCACATTGGATAGCAGTTCCCCATCGATACACAGTTCGTTCCTGCCCTGTTCAAAGGTGATGCCATACACCTCTTTTCTCTCCAGCGGGGCCGGACAATAGGACGGATCGATCTGGATCACATTATAATTTCCTTTTTTCTTCTGTTTCAGGATCTCCAGCGCCTCTTCCGTGTAACCGGGAGCGATCACCCCGTCCGAAACTTCCCGTTTGATGAGCCGGGCAGTATCCCCGTCGCACACATCGGACAAAGAAATAAAATCTCCAAAGGAGGACATCCGGTCCGCTCCTCTCGCCCTGGCATAGGCACAAGCCAGCGGGGACAGTTCACCCAGATCATCCACCCAATAAATCTTTGCCAGGGTATCCGACAGAGGAAGCCCCACCGCCGCCCCTGCAGGAGAAACATGCTTAAAAGACGTGGCTGCCGGAAGCCCGGTCGCCTCCTTTAATTCCTTCACCAACTGCCATCCATTCAGGGCATCCAGAAAATTGATGTAACCGGGCTTTCCGTTCAGCACGGTCACAGGCAGTTCCTTTCCGCCCTCCATATAGATGCGCGACGGCTTTTGATTCGGGTTACATCCGTATTTCAATTGAATTTCATTCATTTTTGCTCCCATCCGCCCGCTTTAGCGGTCACTCAAATTTATTCACAATCCTCGTTTCCCAGGAACCATCCTCTATGTCTATGAAACGGACGAACAAAGAGACCTTGTTTTCCTCATTCAGGCTGTTCCAGATCCTGTCCGTAAACGCATCGATGTCCCCCTCAATCTTCACGGCCTTCGGCTCTCCCTCAAAACTGGGAAGCGGGTTTGCGTCATGTATATAGGTATGGATAAAATGCCCCTTTCCCGCTGCC
>CANSTU010000103.1 GCA_947650005.1 uncultured Lachnospiraceae bacterium | reverse complement strand
AGGCACAGGACTTTGACTCCTGCATTCGCTGGTTCGAATCCAGCTAGCCCAGTTCCTGTCAGTCTCCTGAAGAAGGGCTGTTATAGGAGCCGGTTCTTTTTTTATATATTCGGAGCACTAGCTCAGTCGGTAGAGCACCTGACTTTTAATCAGGTTGTCGGGGGTTCGAATCCCCCGTGCTTCAGTGATCATGTTACCCCGGGAAAGCCAGATGATATTGGCTTTCCCGGGGGTTTTTGTGGAAATACAGGCAACAGGCTCTTCCCAGGAAGGGAGCGCAGGAACACGGGGCGGCTATGCCTCACTCTGCTTCCGTCCTGGGATGCTCCTCTTGATCCGCTCCTTGCGCAGATGGAATCCTGCCTGCAAGAAACGGCGTTCAATCCTTGCATTTGACGTACTTATATTTAGAAATTTTTGAATGGACGTATGACTTTTCACTATGATATAATAATGGTAAGACTTTCCGCAATGGAATAGGCAATGCACTTACCCCGATACAGCGCGCTCCATTTCCTCTGCGGATTACCACAATTCAACAAGAAATGAAGGAGAGAAAAATGAAGAGCATTCGAAAAAAAATTACAGTATGTCTGATGGCAACTGTCCTGACTGCTCTGGCTGCGGTGGGCGCATCCAGCATTTTGCTCAACTACAGGAGCACCATCGCCACGGTGGATCAGATGATGAGCGAAACCGCTGTGCTGGCCGCAGAACGCATCGAGCAGGAGCTGAGCGCCTACAGGAATGTGGCCATGGATACGGGATGTATCCCCCAGTTGTCAGATACTGCTGTCCCTGTGGAGGATAAGCAGGCCATCATCGATGAGCGTGTCCGTATGCACGGCTTTCAGAGAGGCAATCTCATCGGAACGGACGGCTACAGCATTTTTGACGGAAAGGACTATTCGGATCGGGAATACGTCAAACAAGCGATGCAGGGAAACGTCTATGTGTCGGAACCGCTGATCAGCAAGATCACCGGGGAACTGTCCATCATGGTGGCCGCGCCTCTCTATTCCGGCGGACGCCAGGGCGGCCAGATCGTGGGTGTGGTCTATTTCGTACCTCAGGAGACTTTTTTAAATGACATCGTCTCCTCCATTAAAATCGGGGAAAGCAGCCGGGCCTATATGATCAACAAGTCCGGAGACACAATTGCAGATACCACTTTGGATACCATTACCACCCAGAACATTGAACAGGAAGCGCAAAGCGATAGCTCCCTCAAGGAACTGGCGGCTCTCCATGCAGCCATGCGGCAGGGCGAAAACGGCTTCGGAAGTTTCCACGATTCGGACGGGATTCGTTTTACAGCCTATGCCCCTGTGGGCAATACGGACGGCTGGAGCGTTGCCGTCACCGCTCTGAAGTCAGAATATCTGGCCGATACATATTTTGGCATCCTCATCAATGTGGCGGTGATTGTCGCCTCCATTTTAGCCTCGATTGTAGTTGCCCTGAAACTGTCCAACAATATCAGCTTACCCATGCGTGCCTGCGCCAAACGGATGAAGCTGCTGGTGGAAGGCGATCTGCAATCTCCAGTCCCTCAAACCAGAGGTCAGGACGAAACAGCTGAACTGACGCGTTCCACGGCGGAGATGGTAACGGGACTGAATACCCTCATCAACGATATCGGATACCTGTTAACCGAGATGGCCAATCAAAATTTCGATATTCAATCTCCCCATCGCGACGCTTATGTGGGAGGATTCCAGAGCATTCTGGTATCTATGCGCACGCTGAAGGTTGAACTGAGCAATACCATGCGCCAGATCGATAATGCTGCCGGCCAGGTTTCCTCAGCCAGCGGCCAGGTTTCCGTCGGCGCCCAGACCTTGAGCCAGGGGTCTGTGGAACAGGCTAGCTCCATTGAAGAATTGGCTGCCACCATTGCCGATATCTCCGAAAGCGCTCGGAAAACAGCCAACGCTGCTGAGGAAGCGGGTCAGTTCGTAGGGCAGGCTGGCGCACAGCTTGGCACCAGCGTGGAATATGTGAAAGAGCTGAACGTGGCTATGGAGAAAATCTCCAGATCTTCCGAAGAAATCTCCAGGATTATCGCCACCATTGAAAGCATCGCTTTCCAGACCAATATTCTGGCATTGAATGCCGCTGTGGAGGCTGCACGGGCAGGTTCCTCCGGCAAAGGATTCGCAGTCGTTGCGGATGAGGTTCGTAACCTCGCATCCAAGTCGGATGAGGCTGCCAAAGCCACCAAAGAATTGATCGAAAGCTCTATCAACGCTGTAAACGAAGGCAGCCAAGTCGTGAACAAGGTCACGCAATCCCTGGAGCTTACCAGCTCCATTGCCGGCAACGTGACAACCCAAATGGATATCGTGGTGAAGGCTGCGGAAAATCAGACCACTGCCATCACACAGGTAACCGAGGGCATCGACCAGATTTCTTCCGTGGTACAGACCAACAGCGCCACCGCCCAGGAAAGCGCTGCTGCCAGCGAAGAACTATCCGCCGAGGCAAACGGCTTAAAACAGCTTGTGGATCGTTTTACCCTCGCCCGCAACTAAAAACACAAACAATAGGCGTCGGTCCGCTGCACGCATATAACCGGCGAAAAAACCAGCTTCATATGAAGAAAACCCCTGTATCGGCGTATCTCGATGATTTCCTGGCCGATAGGGGGGTTTTTGCTCCAAACACAGGAATGTCCGGCATGGCTGTGCCCGGAAAGTGTCCGATGCCTCTCCTCTTCTTTGCTGTAGCCTAAGCAGGATGGCGCCGGAAATAAAGGAGCGAGCCTGCCGGATATTCCCGTGTTTGGCCCAGTGCTTTCCCATTTCCATACGTCCTATTGAATATACATGTTCGTATATCTCATTAAACTCTCATCGATCTGCCTCGCGGCCTCCCGGCCCTCCCGGATAGCCCAAACCACCAGAGATTGTCCCCGACGCATGTCGCCTGCAGCAAAGATTCTCTCAACACTGGTCTGATAGGAGCCAGCTTCGGTTTTCACATTGGTTGCCGCATCCAGATCCACCTGAAACGCATCTGTAACATATTTCTGGCTGCCCAGGAATCCTGCAGCGATCAGTGCAAGATCCGCCTCCAGGTTCTGTTCGCTTCCGGGCACTTCCTTCCTCTGTATACGTCCCGTCTTTGGATCCTTTTCCTCCTGAAGCTTGACGATTTTGACGGCCTTCAGGTTTCCGTGCTCATCCTTCAGGAATTCCTTCACCGTGGATTCGTAGATACGGGGATCATGGCCGAACAGGGCGATCGCCTCTTCCTGGCCGTAATCCGTCTTACAGATGCGGGGCCACTGGGGCCAGGGATTCTCCTCCGTCCTTTTTTCCGGAGCCTTCGGCATCATTTCGATCTGAGTGACGGATTTGCATCCATGGCGGACGGCCGTTCCCACACAGTCGTTTCCAGTATCCCCGCCTCCGATAATGACCACGTTCTTCCCCTTGGTGTCTATATATTTGTGATCCGCGAAATCGGAATCCAAAAGGCTCTTGGTATTGGCAGCCAGGAAGTCCACGGCAAAATAAATCCCCTTTGCATCCCTGCCAGGAGCGTCAATATTCCTGGGGTTAGACGCACCGCAGGCCAAAAGGATTCGGTCATATTTCTTCAAGAGATGTCCCGGTTGAATTTCCCTTCCCACATCCGCGTTGGTGAGGAAGGTCACTCCCTCCGCTTCCATTACCGCAACCTTCCGCTCCACAATCTCTTTTTCCAACTTCATATTCGGAATCCCGTACATCAGGAGCCCGCCGATCCGGTCATTCCTCTCATACACCGTCACATCATGCCCCCGCTTATTGAGCAAATCCGCAGCAGCCAGTCCGGAAGGGCCGCTCCCGATAACAGCCACCTTTTTCCCGGTTCGCTGTCCGGGCGGCTTGGGAGCCGCATATCCCTGGGCATATGCATTTTCGATGATCGCATACTCGTTTTCCTTCGTACTCACCGCATCCCCGTCCAGGCCGCAGGTGCAGGCGGCCTCGCACAGGGCGGGACAGACCCGGGAGGTGAACTCCGGAAAATTATTAGTCTTTTTCAGCCGTTCATAAGCCTGCTCCCAGTTACCTGTATAGACCAGGTCGTTCCATTCCGGAACCAGATTGTGCAGCGGACAGCCGGAAGCCATACCGGCCAGCATCATACCGGACTGGCAGAAAGGAACGCCGCATTCCATACACCGCGCACCCTGGAGCTGCTGCTCTTCTCTGGAGAGATGTTTATGAAATTCATGAAAATGCTTCACCCGCTCCTCCGGCTTCTCTGCCCGGCTCGTTTTTCTCTCATACTCCATAAATCCTGTGGGTTTTCCCATATCTTGTCCCCCTGCATATCACAGGCCGCGCCTGCGATCCTGCTACCAATCAGTCATTTTTGCTCCCGCCTGCGTGCAACGCACGCTTTCACATCAGGGAGATTGAAACGCAGTTTCTATTTTGCTCACAATCCGTGCATATGGCGCATATTAACATTTCCTCATTTTCTCATATTGGCGTAAAAGGCCTCGATCTGCGCCTGCTGTGCGCTCAGCCCCTTTTCCTCCATCTGAACGATGGTGGTGAGCATGCGTTCATAGTCATGGGGAATAATCTTCTTGAATTTAGGCAGGTATTCTCCGAAACGGCTCAGGACTTCCTTTCCCTTCACGGAACCGGTAGCAGCCACATGCTCCCGGATCATGTCCTTCAATTCCTGCACATCGTATTTGGAGGTAATCCCATAGGAAGAAACCATTTCTTTATTTAACCTAATGTAGAGATCATTTTCCTCATCCAGCACGTAGGCGATGCCGCCGCTCATGCCCGCTGCAAAGTTCTTGCCGGTGCGCCCCAGCACCACCACTCGTCCTCCCGTCATATATTCACAGCCGTGGTCTCCCACGCCTTCCACCACCGCCGCACAGCCCGAATTGCGGACAGCGAACCGTTCTCCGGCCACGCCGTTTACGAATGCCATGCCGCCGGTGGCCCCGTAGAGGGCCACATTGCCGATGATGATGTTCTCTTCCGCTTGGAATCTGCTTCCCCGGGGAGGATATACGATCAGCCTGCCTCCGGAAAGGCCTTTCCCGAAATAATCGTTGCTCTCCCCGGCCAGCTCCAAGGTCAGTCCTTTGGGAATGAAGGCGCCGAAGCTCTGGCCGCCCGCTCCCCTGCAGAGCACATGGAAAGTATCCTCCTCCAAAGAGGTTCCGAATTTCCTGGTGATCTCCGACCCCAGGATGGTCCCGACGGTCCGGTCCGTATTGGACACTTCCACCTCTATGGTACACCTACTCCCGGTCTCCAGGGCCTTAGCCAGCCGCTTTAAGAGCACCCTTTCGTCCAGAGTCCTTTCCAGGGCAAAATCGTAGCTCTTCTTCGGGTTCCATTTGGTATCCGGCTTCCCCGCGTAGGGATTTTCGAGAATACGGCTGATATCGATCTTCTCATGGGCAGGGGACAGATTTTCCTTCCGGATGAGAAGATCCGTACGTCCCACCAGCTCATCCACGGTGCGCACGCCCAGCCTGGCCATATATTCCCTCAGCTCCTGAGCGATAAATCGCATGAAGTTGACCACATATTCCGGTTTTCCCCGGAAACGCTTTCTCAGCTCCGGATTCTGGGTGGCCACGCCCACCGGACAAGTATCTAGATTGCAGACGCGCATCATCACGCAGCCCATGGTGATCAGGGGCGCCGTGGCAAATCCGAATTCCTCCGCCCCCAACATGGCCGCAACAGCCACATCCCGGCCGGTCATCAGCTTGCCGTCCGTCTCGATGCGCACTCTTTGACGCAAACCGTTCTGGATCAGCGTCTGATGGGTTTCCGCCAGCCCCAATTCCCAGGGAAGCCCCGCATTGTGGATGGAACTTCTGGGAGCCGCGCCCGTTCCCCCGTCATAACCGGAGATCAGGATCACCTGGGCCCCTGCCTTGGCAACGCCCGCCGCCACCGTGCCCACGCCCGCTTCTGACACCAGCTTCACAGAAATCCCGGCCTGCCGATTGGCATTTTTTAAATCATAGATCAGCTGCGCCAGGTCTTCGATGGAATAGATGTCGTGGTGGGGCGGCGGGGAAATCAAGCCTACGCCGGGCGTGGAATGCCTCGTCTTGGCAATCCAGGGATATACCTTCCTGCCGGGCAAATGGCCGCCCTCCCCGGGTTTCGCCCCCTGGGCCATTTTAATCTGAATTTCCTGCGCGCTCACCAGGTACTGGCTAGTAACGCCGAACCGGCCGCTTGCCACCTGCTTGATGGCAGAACAGCGGTTCTGCCCGTCAGTTCCTACGGCGAGCCGCTCTACATCTTCCCCGCCCTCTCCGGAATTGGATTTGCCATGAAGCATGTTCATGGCGATCGCCATGGTCTCGTGGGCCTCCTTGGAAATCGATCCGTAAGACATGGCTCCGGTCTTAAACCGGGTCACGATGGCCTCCACGCCTTCCACCTCTTCCAACAAAACGCCCTTCTTCGGATATTTAAAATCCATCAGCCCACGGATATGCCGCACCGCATCCTCCCGGTTCACCAGCGCCGTGTATTGCTTAAACAGCTCATAGTCCCCCCGCCTGGCGGCTTCCTGCAAGGTATGGATTGTGGCCGGGTTGTAGAGATGCTCCTCTCCCCCGCTACGCAGCTTGTGATGGCCCGGGCTGTCCAAAGCCAGATCCGTTTCCAGCCCCAGCGGATCAAAGGCCATGGAATGCAGATCGTCCACCTGTTTTTCCACATCAGCCAGAGACATACCGCCGACCCGGCATACCGTGTGGGTGAAATAGGTATTGATCACCTCTTCGTCTAATCCGATGGCCTCGAAGATCTGCGCCCCCTGATAGGACTGAATGGTGGAAATGCCCATCTTGGAAGCGATCTTGACAATACCATTTAATATTGCCTTGTTATAGTCGTTCACCGCCGCATAATAGTCCTTATCCAGCATCCGGCTGTCGATCAGCTCCCGGATGGTCTCCTGGGCCAGATAGGGATTGATGGCGCAGGCGCCGTATCCCAGCAGGGTGGCAAAATCATGGACGTCCCTGGGTTCTCCGGATTCCAGGATCAGGGCTACGCTGGTACGTTTTTTGGTCTTGACCAGATGCTGGTTCATGGCGGATACTGCCAGAAGGGACGGGATGGCCACATGATTCTCATCCACCCCTCTGTCCGAAAGGATCAGGATGTTGGCGCCCTCCCGATAACAACGATCCACCTCCACATACAGCCGTTCAATGGCCCGGCTGAGCCTGGTGTTCTTATAATAAATCATGGGCACCACCGCCACCTTGAATCCGTCCGCCTTCATTCGTTTGATCTTCAGCAGATCGGTATTGGTCAGGATGGGATTGTTCACCTTCAGCACATTGCAGTTTTCGGGTTTTTCCTCCAACACATCCCCTTCCGCCCCGATATAGACCGTGGTGGATGTGACCACGTGTTCCCGGATGGCATCGATGGGAGGATTGGTCACCTGGGCGAAAAGCTGCTTAAAGGAATGAAACAGCGGGTGGCGGCTTTTTCCCAGGAAAGGCAGAGGCGTATCCACCCCCATGGCCGCAATAGCCTCCCCGCCGTTCTTCGCCATAGGGAGGATGCTGGCCTTCACCTCATCATACGTGTATCCAAACGCCTTCTGCAGGCGATGCCGCTCCTCCTTCGTACACTCTAGGACCCTTTCGTTCGGAATCTTCAAATCCTTCAGCTCCACCAGGCTGCGATCCAGCCATTCGCCGTATGGCTGCCGGGACGCATAGGATTCCTTCAAATGATCGTCATCGATCACCTCTCCCTTCACCGTATCCACCAGCAGCATCTTCCCCGGGCGCAGACGTTCCTTCACCCGGACTTTGGCAGGGTCGATGGCCAGCACGCCCACCTCGGAGGAAAGGATCAGGGTATCGTCCTCCGTAATCAGATAACGGGAAGGACGCAGGCCGTTACGATCCAGCACCGCCCCCATGATATCCCCATCTGAGAACAGGATGGATGCCGGACCGTCCCAGGGCTCCATCATGGTAGCATAATATTGATAGAAATCCCTCCTGGACTGGGACATGGTTCTGTTGTTGGCCCAGGGCTCCGGGATCGTGATCATCACCGCTAAGGGCAGATCCATGCCGCTCATTACCAGAAATTCCAACGTATTGTCCAGCATAGCCGAATCCGAACCCGAAGCGTCCACAGCTGGCAGTACCTTGTACAGCTGCCCGGCCAAATGCTCCGAACGCATATTTTCCTCCCTGGCCAGCATCTTGTCATAGTTGCCCCGGATGGTATTGATCTCTCCGTTATGTACGATGAAACGGTTCGGATGCGCCCTCTCCCAGCTGGGATTTGTATTGGTGGAAAAGCGGGAATGTACGATGGCAATGGCCGATTCAAAATCCGCGCTCTGCAGATCCGTGAAAAAAGTCCGCAGCTGTCCCACCAGGAACATGCCTTTATACACGATGGTCCTGCTGGATAAGGATACCACATAGGTGTTGTCGCTGGACTGCTCGAATACCCGCCGGGCGATATAGAGCTTCCTGTCAAAATCGATTCCCTTCTCCACATCCGCCGGCTTTTCCACAAATCCCTGGAGGATGCACGGCATGCATTCCACCGCTTTCTGCCCCAATACGGCAGGCATACAGGGCACCTCGCGCCAGCCCAGGAATTCCATACCTTCCTTTTCCACGATGATTTCAAACATCTTTTTGGCCTGGTTACGCTTTAGCTCATCCTGGGGAAAGAAGAACATCCCCACGCCGTACTCCCTTTCCCCTCCTAACCGAATGCTCAGGGGCTGCGTCACTCTCCGGAAAAAGGCATGGGGAATTTGAGTAAGGATCCCCACGCCATCCCCGGTCTTGCCCTCCGCATCCTTTCCAGCGCGGTGCTCCAGGTTTTCCACAATTTTCAGGGCATTTTCCACGGTCTGCCTGGTTCTCGTCCCTCTGATATTGACGCAGGCGCCGATACCGCAGTTGTCATGCTCGAACCGCTGCTCGTACAGGGGAGCGCGGGGGATTTTCATTTTCACATCGAACATAATTCCTCCTTTCCCGGTTTGAAACGGTCTTCCTCTCATCTAGCCGCCGCAAGGCGGATTCAGAGGGAGCTTTGGCGTGCAAGATAAACTTCCGCATTACCTGAACACAAATCCCGCATCGAAAAATCTACTTTCCTATCTCCGGTACGGCGGATGCTCTCCGCCGACCCGGACGGAGAGATGTAGCCATCCCCATGTTTTCGCATAAAAAAAAGCCGCAAAGAGTTTCATCACCGCCTCTTTGCGACCTGTGCCACATTATAATCCAGATTTTTTGATTTGTAAAGAAAAATTTCGTGAGGGAACGTTTGAAACTACATTTCAAACTCATTATTGGTGGCAGTATCGCAGGTATAGCCTGCGATATGCAGGGGAAAAAGATTGAAAATTAAAAATTTTCAATCTCCCTGATTCGTGTGCCCGCTAAAGCGG
>CANSTU010000102.1 GCA_947650005.1 uncultured Lachnospiraceae bacterium | reverse complement strand
GGGGCCCTCCTATCCGCGTGGGATCCTGGCAGGGATGGGAAGCGAAACGGCGCAATGGTCATTCCTTTGGCTCAGCAGGGATTTCGGCACTTGTAACGGAAAGGGGAGTATGCTAGAATAGAGCGCAGTACCAGGAAGGACAGAAAGAAAAGCTTGTACAAAGGAACGCTGCAGGAAGACCTGCACAGAAAGGGGCTAAAGCAATGATCGATAAACTGATGGAAAAAATCAAAAAGACCGGCGCGCCCGTGGTGGTGGGACTGGATCCCATGTTGAAGTATATTCCAGGGCAGATCCTGGATAGAGCCTTTGAGGAATACGGAGAAACGCTGAAGGGAGCGGGAGAGGCGGTTTGGCAGTATAACAAGGGCATTGTGGATGCGGTTTGCGATCTGATTCCTGCGGTGAAGCCCCAGATCGCCATGTATGAGCAATTCGGAATAGAAGGAATCAAAGCTTATTGCAGAACGGTGGACTACTGTAAGGAAAAGGGCCTGGTGGTCATCGGCGATATCAAACGGGGAGATATCGGTTCCACCTCGGAGGCCTATGCGGTGGGACATCTGGGCCGGGTTCAGGTGGGCGGAAGCAGCTTTTCGGGATTTGGAGAAGATTTTGCCACGGTGAATCCCTATCTGGGCTCCGACGGCGTGAAGCCCTTTATAGAAGTATGTAAAAAGGAGAAAAAGGGAATCTTCGTGCTGGTGAAGACCTCCAATCCCAGCAGCGGGGAATTCCAGGATCGGCTGGTTGACGGAAGACCCTTGTACGAATGGGTGGGAGAAAAGGTGGCTCAGTGGGGAGAGGAAGCCATGGGAAGCTCTTACAGCTATGTGGGAGCCGTTGTGGGGGCTACCTATCCAGAAATGGGAGCGGTGCTGCGTAAGATCATGCCAAAAGCCTGTATCCTGGTACCCGGATATGGCGCGCAGGGAGGTGCGGGCAGGGATCTTCTGCCCTTTTTCAATGAAGATGGCCTGGGGGCCATCGTGAATTCCTCCAGGGGAATTATTGCCGCCTGGCAGCAGGAAAAATACGCCCAATGCGGTCCCGAATGTTATGCGGACGCTTCCAGGCTGGCGGTAGAGGATATGATTAACGATATTGCGTCGGCCCTGGGCGGCAGGTAAAGGGTTCCAGGCAGCGCAGGATGGTATCCCTGGACTGCTGATAACAGACGATATGGGCGATGGTCTTGGGGATCTCCTGCAGGCCGATTGAGCGTTCTGCAGAATCCGTGTTTTCATCCAGAACCCGATCCATATTGTAGGCCAGCCATTCCAGCCTTCCATAGCAGCCGTCATAATAGACCGCCCAGTCATCGGGGAGCAGGCCGCCCGCCTGGCGGTAGGCATGCAGGAAACGCTCCATCAAATGGGGATCAATACAGTCACGTTCATAGCCGGACCAATACAGCGCTGTTTCATACAGCTCAAAAAAGGGATTGCCCCAGGAAAGGCACTCCAGATCGATGATGCGGCAGCTGTCGTTGTTCCATAAGATGTTTTTATAATCCAGGTCATTGTGGCAGATCGTCCGCAGGGAGGAGATTTTCCCCATGGCCTGGTTCCCTTTTGCCTGGCTTTCGTACAGAAGTGCTCGATTGCGCGTCAGAAGCTGGGAAAGCTCCCCGTGATGTGCTTCCATCCTTTCGATGTATGTATCCCATGGAATAGAAATGCCCTGTGCGGGCGGTTCCTCCGGTTTTTGTGCTTTGAGGCTATAGCAGAATGAATTGCCTGATTTCTCCTGAGGGTCGTTGGAACGGTTCTCTGCATCCGGATACTGGGCGGAAGAAGCCTGCTCATCGTCACGAAGGACGGAATCGTTGAAACGGTTTTCGCAGCTGTCAAAACGGCCCGTCCCATCCTCATATCCAGCGGCATGAAGAGCCGCCAGAAGAGCGCCCACCGTCTGGCAGTGGCTTTCCGTGATTTCGTCGGGTTGCATCGCCCTTCCTTCATACCAGGGAAAAAGATAAAAAAACTGTCCGTCGGTTTTCTGCATCTTTTGTCCCCCAAAGGTGATGGCGCCAAGGATCGGGATGGATTTTTCCTCCAGCCTGCGTTCCAGCTCCTCTGCCACAGCATAGTTTTCCATGGCTGTTTCTCTCGCCATGATGGAGGGATTGAGCAGTTTGAGGGCAAAGCGTCCTTTTGCAGTATGCAGGGCGAACATCCGATGCAGCAGTCCGCCGGTTATAGGAACGGGCGGAGATAAGGGCGCGCCAAGCTCCAGCTGGCGGCATATTTTTTCAAACAAAGGTTCCATGGCGCTTCCTTTCCGCCTACAATAGTTCGTGGTTGATAAATTATTATTTTATGCTACTGGATGGAAAATATCAATAAAATATAAAAAGATATTTAATTTCTGGTATATCTTATGCAAATAGATTTACCTAAAAACAGCCCTGTGCACATTCGGAAATCTTCTTGTATCCCGATTTTTTTTATGATAAACTAAATTGTACTTGAAAACTGTAGGAAAGAATAGGGGGAAAAAGAAGATTCCAGCGCGCCAGAAATCGGTTTTGCGGATGGATTTTGGTAGGACGTTTACCGCGTGGCTGCCTATGGAGGCAGGATAAGAGGGATTATGCGACTGAATTACCGAATCATTTTGGCGGCCAGCCTGCTTTTGCTGCTGGCCGGCCTGTGGGGGCTGCCGAAGTTGGAGGCTGAAAGGGGATACGAGACCGAGACGGTCGGTTTGGCTGATCTGCGAGTGGAAACGGGGAGGGGAGAGCTCCTTTGCGTGTGGGAGGAGGAAGAAAATACATATTCCCTTTTTTTACCCTCTTATGCAACTCTGGACGGAGTCCAATGGAAGATGGGGTCAGACTGGAGGCTCCTGCTGGGAGGAGAGTGGGTCGAGGACGGCGCACGGCTTATCAGCATAGAGCCGGAGCGTACATATCTTGCAGCCCTGTACAATGCTGGCGGCCGGATGTTGGAGGAAGGGAAGCTGACGGTGTATCAAAGCAGCGGTCTTCCAGCGATTCATGTAACTACGCGGAGCGGTTCCATGGAGCTGGTGCATGCGGATAAGGAAAACAGCGAAAACGGATATATGCGGATCCTGTCAGAAGAGGGAAAGGAAGTATATGCGGGAAAATTTGACAGGCTGAAGGGAAGGGGGAATACTTCCTGGGATGCGGAGAAAAAATCTTATCTTCTGGAATTGGAAACCGGAGCAGGGCTGCTCGGCATGGATCCGGGAAAAAGATGGGTGCTTTCCGCTAACTATTATGACGGTGCTTATGTCAGGAATGCAGTAGGATATGATCTGGCCCGGTCGGCGGGACTTGCCTTTATTCCGGACAGTCGATTCGCCGACCTGTATATCGACGGAATATATTATGGACTCTATCAATTGACGGAAAGGGTGGAAACCGGAGCGGGGCGTGTGGAAATCGGAAACGGTTATCTGCTGGAACTGGATTATCCGGAGCGGGCCATGCTGGAGGATTTCGTCGTGTATCTCGACAATGCCCAGCCGGTGGTGATTCACCATCCGAGGAGAGTTACAGAGGAGGAAATGGCGTTCCTGGAGGGCTGGTTTGTGCGGATGCAGGAAGCCCTTTATGGTGCAAATGATGGAAAGCCGGAAGGCGCGAAGGAGATCTTTTCTTATCTGGATAAAGAATCCTTTGCGGCCATGTACCTGATGGAAGAAGTGTTCATGGATCTGGATATGGGGGTAACGAGCTGTTACCTGTATATGGAGGAAGACGGCGAAAATCTGATGCACAGCGGACCGGTCTGGGATCTAGACAATACGATGGGGCGTGGAGGATATGGGCGGCGGGATGTCCTCCTTTCGGACGAACTGGATTTGTCCACCAATCAGATGGGCAGATGGTACGCCAGGTTGTGCGGAAATGAGGAATTTCGGGAGCAGGTATACCAGGTGTGGGAAAACAGGCTCTATCCCGCTCTTTGCGATGTACAGGAGGAGATAGACGGATGGATGAGAGGCCTGGGACGCTCTATCCGTATGGATCAGGTACGTTGGCCGGGACCGAGGAGTGTATTCATGCCGGAAGCGGAACCGGAAGAGAACGTGAATTATCTGAAAGAATATCTTCAGGAAAGGACGGATTTCCTTCATGCATGTTTTACCGACAGAAAAGAGGAAACCGAACGAAACATGGAACGATGCGCCGCCAGCCTTCCTGATCTGGAGATCGTGGAGAACCAGGAATTTTTGGAACAGGAGGATGAGGTTTCACCGGCTTCGATGGGGCTGATGGGAATTGTGGCGCGCAGCCACGGAGCCATACTGGCAGGAGTGATGCTGTTGTTTCTGGGCATATTGTTTCTGCTTGACGGTAGGAGGAATCCACATTGTGAGAAATCTAAGACTTTGCGTCCCGACTTTGAATGCTTGCCGGAGCGGGCAGACGGGAGCCGGGCATAATACATTGGGGGGGGGTAAATTCCGTTACGAATTAAAATACGTCTGTTCAGACCTTCAACTGATTCAGATGGAAGAACGGTTAAAGAGAATTTTGAAGCCGGACATCCATGTGGGCAGCGAGGGGTTCTATACGATTAGGAGCCTTTACTTCGACGATTATTATGATACCGCATTCTGGGAAAAGGAGGATGGTGTGGACATACGGGAAAAATACCGTCTGCGGTATTACAATCGGGATGTGGACATGGTGCGGCTGGAAATCAAGCGGAAAATAGGAAACAAAATCCAGAAAGATTCCTGTCATGTGACCAAAGAAGAAGCGGATGAAATGATCACAGGAAACTGGTATCAGGCGGCGCATAGCGGAAACCGGGTGGTACAGCGGCTTTTTTTTAAGGGCGCTCTTAACTTGATGCAGCCAAAGGTCATCGTGGAATACGATCGGATTCCTTATGTGTGTGGGGAAGGGAATGTCAGGATCACGTTCGATAAGAACATCCGGTCCATATCCAGCGTGGAGGATTTTTGGCGCTCCCAACTGCCTGCAAGGCCTATCATGCCCGCTGGATGGCATCTGTTGGAGGTGAAATTCGACGAGTTTCTTCCGGATCATGTATACAGAACGCTTCAGATGGAGCATCTGACCCAAACTGCCTTTTCCAAATATGGTTTGTGCAGGAGATACACCACGAAAGACCTGCCCGGCGGCTGAATGGACGAACAGGGCTGCTTATCCGTTCGTTTAGACAACGGCCGGACGAAATAGCAGGAGCGAAGAGGCTGGATGGCTGGATAACTCCTGCGGCCGGCGATTATGGGGCGCAGAGCAGTCGGTTTTCATGGGCAAAGAAGTCATGTCTCGGTGTGACGATAATAGGATGAGGTGAGGAAGACTATGGGATTTCAGGATATTTTCAGAAAATCGTTTTTAGAAGGCTTTTCCGGAATGGAAATGGGATTTTGGGAAATTTTAATTGTATTTCTTATTGCTTCCTGCCTGGCTTTGTACATCTTCCTGGTGTATCGGGTGGTCACCAGGCGAACCTTTTATTCCAAGAATTTTAACATTTCCTTGGCCATGTTGTGTTTGATCACGGCAGCTATCATTCTGGCGATTCAGTTCAGCATTGTGATTTCATTGGGGATGGTGGGTGCGCTGTCCATCGTCCGTTTCCGGACGGCCATCAAAGATCCTATGGATCTTGTATTCTTGTTTTGGTCGATCGGTGTGGGAATCATCTGCGGTGCAGGTCTGGCGGAAATCGCTGTGATACTGTCTGTCCTGATTACAGTTGGCATCCTGGTTTTGGATCGGTTTCCGATGGTTGCAGTACCTATGCTCCTCGTGGTCAATGCGGAGGACAACGATGTGGAGGAGAAGGTGGTGGATGTGGTAAAGCGCTACTGCAAATACAGTAAGATCAAATCCAGAAACATGACGGGAAGCCGGATGAACATGATCATTGAAGTACGCACAAACCAGGAAGGCGAGCTGATGAAAGAGGTGGGCCGCCTGGAGCACATCAGTAGCGTATCGCTTCTTTCTCACGATGGAGAAGCCACCTACTGAATAACCATCGTCCTTCTGCTTCTTTACCAGCCTGGATGGAATCGCGGAAAGATATAAATTTATCGTAATAATTGCCTGAGGGAATAGAGGCAGGACAGAAGCGGATGTGAGATGAAGAGAGGAAAGACAATGGCGCTTTTTACAAAGACAAAGGGGCCCGCAAAGGAAGAATGGATTCAAGAACAGAATCAGAATCTGATGAAACTGATCAAACGGGTACACAGCGTTGTGGAAAATGCGGACATCGAGAAACACCGCCAGTCCCAGGATCATTTCGGCGCCCTGTTGGGAAGCGGCAGGGATATGGATATCACGAATGTGGATGTGGAGGGGATGCACTGCGAATGGATCCGTGTGAACCGTGCCCATATGAAAAAATATGTGATCCTCTACTGCCACGGCGGAGGATATTCCACGGGAAGCTGTACCTATGCCAGGACGCTGACCACGAAGCTGGCCGCTTCCACCTCCATGGACGTGTTTTGCTACGATTACCGTCTAGCGCCGGAGCACCCTTACCCTGCAGCGCCGGAAGACGCCATGCGGGCGTGGAATTATTTGATGCTTTTGGGATATGGGGCCAGGGACGTGATTTTGGCCGGAGATTCCGCCGGGGGAAACTTGGCGTTGTCGATGGCGCTGAAGCTGAAGGAAGAAGGTCGGATCCTCCCCCGGGGAATGGTGCTTCTGTCTCCCTGGACGGATTTGACCGCCTCCGGGAAATCCCACGAAAGCAGGGCGGAGGTGGATCCCGTGCTGGACGCGGCATATCTTAAGGAAATGACGGAAAACTATGCGGCAGGACAGGACTATAGCAATCCGTTTCTTTCCCCTCTGTTCGCCGATCTGTCCGGTTTTCCGCCAACCTATATCCAGGTGGGAAATAACGAAATCCTGCTCAGCGATTCCACAAAGCTGCATAAGAAGATGATCAAAGCCAACGTATCGGTGAAGCTGGATGTATACGAGGGGATGTGGCACGTCTTTCAGATGTCGCCCTTTAAGACCGCGTATGAGGCCATGGATAAGTGCGCGGAGTTTATCTATGATATCTGCCGTTAAAAGGCGGCGTTGTGTGCAATGCGTTCAACTTAAGGCCAGAGCCGCAGGTAGGAACGGTCTGCCGCGGCCCCGAAGGGAAGCCGCGGCAGACTCTGTTGGTGGAAGTATCGCAGGCATAGCCTGCGATAGGGTAGGGGGATGAGAGTGAAAAATTCTTCAGATCTTTCACCGTCCCTGATTGGTACGTGCGCGAAAGCGCGCAGACGGGAGCCAATAATGAGAAAAAAGTGTAAAAAAATAATTCTGGCAGCGGTAACGGCCTCTCTGGCGGTTCTCACGGGAAGCGCAGCCTTTTTCTTCGGATATTCCTCCCTGCGTTTCCCTGAGAAAAGAAGGGGAAAGAAGAAAAATTACGGGAAGTATGCGGATACGGTAAAGGAAGGGGTGGATTGGTTCCTCGATAGAAATCCGGAGCGGATCATTTTAACGTCGGAGGATGGGCTAAAGCTTTCGGCCCGTTTTCTCCCGGCGGAGGGGGAGAGCCGGAAAGCGTTGATTCTCATGCACGGTTACCGGGCGGAGCCGTTGGTGGATTTCGCCGGGTTGTATCGCTTCTATCATGAACAAGGATATCATCTGTTGGTGCCTTCCCAGAGGAGCCATGGGGACAGCGAGGGAAAATACATCTGCTTTGGCATAAAGGAGCGGTTTGACTGTAAAATGTGGGTGGAATACATCCGTTCCCGCCTGGGGAAGGATTGCTGTATTTATCTTTCCGGAATCTCCATGGGCTGCGCCACGGTGCTTATGGCGGCAGGAACCGGCCTTCCCGAAAACGTGCGAGGGATCATAGCGGATTGCGGTTTTACGTCTCCCTATGATATTTTTAAACATGTGCTGCGCAAGAATTTCGGGCTGCCGGCGTTTCCGCTGATCGGGATGACGCAGGCGCTGGCAAAGCTTCGGGCAGGATTTACCTACCAGGAAGCCTCTACTGTGGACGTGTTGAAGAAGTGCAGGATTCCTGTGCTGTTCATACACGGAGGGGCGGATACCTTTGTTCCCCTGCGTATGACTTTGGATAATTACCTTGCCTGCGCTGCGCCGAAAGAACTGCTGGTGATAGAAGGCGCGGGACATGCTGTTTCTAACATGGAGGATCCCGTAAGGTATCGGGAAGCGACGCTGCGGTTTATGAAAAAGTTTGAAAAATAGGAAAAACAACGGTAAAAAGCGGTGCAAAGGGAAATCCGGCGAGGAATATCCCGCCGGGAAAGCATGAAAGCTTCCGGACAAAGGGAAGCATACCGAAGGGATTCAGAGTTGTTTCTCTTCAGCCTTCTTCCTATATTCGGAGGGCGTACAGGCATTGAAACGTCGGAAAACCACGGTGAAGTAGCTGCTGCTGCCAAAGCCCAGCTCCATGGCGATATCCGTCACAGATTTTTGCTCCATCAGCATTTGTTTGGACATCTGGATTTTGCGGTAATTGATATAATGTCTGGGGGAGATGCCCGTCTGCGATTTGAATTTCTGTTTAAACTGGGACAGGGACAGGCCGCATAGACGGGCCAGATCTTCCAAGGGAAGTTCCTGCGTGATATTTTCTTTGATATACTGCAAAATGCGTTCCATGTCCGGCGAGACCGAGCGACAGCCGTCCTGGGACAGGGCCATGATTTCATAGAGGGCCAGAAGGAGGAAGGAGGAGGCTTGATAGCGCAGGCGGGGGCTGGCCGCCAGATCAAAGGCTTTTTTTATATGGGTGAGCATGCTGCTGCCTGCATGGAAGGTGTGGGGAGGAAGCTGAGCCAGGCCGGAGACGAGATGTTCTCCGGCCTCTTCGTTTAAAAAGAAAAGATGATCTTCGGACACATCCAACTGAAACCATAGGATTTCTCCCGTGGACAGGGGAATCAGATTGGTGCTGTGCACTTCATTGGGACGGGTCATGAAAACATCATAGCCGGACAGCTCATAATCTCTTTCCCCCACGGTGAAGGTGAGGGTCCCTTCGGTCACGAAGGTGAATTCGTAGGCATTTCTATGGAAATGGGGAAGCAGGGGGGCGCAGGCCTGGTTCATGGTATGCTTCCCAAACATGCGCAGGCCGGGAATGCCCAGCTCCTGTCTGGTATATACGGTGCGGTATTTTGAGGTATAGTAGCTGTCTGTCCATTCCTGCGGGTAATCCATGGCGTCTCCTTTTGTGAAGCTTCTTTGGGATCAAAGATTGAAACAAGATTTCAATCTTCTGATTTGAGCGTGCGATTTGTACGCAAACGGGTATTAAGTATTAATTTTATACGGCGTATATAAATAGTGGCGGTACTTTTTTAATGATTTTATAATAGATACCGGTCGAGGTCAATGGGGAAAAGGTTCATTTCCCACCCGCTGCGATGGAAGCCGTTCCGAAAGGCGTGAGGCCAGCCTTAAGGCGTATTTCGGGATAGATTCCCTGGCAGCGGGTGGCGCTGTGGACGAGCCGGATTGCGGCAACAAAAAAGCTCCCGGATTCCTCCGGAAGCTTTCCAAATCAGTGCAGGAAAAGAGACTTGAACTCTCATGGTATTGCTACCACACGGACCTGAACC
>CANSTU010000101.1 GCA_947650005.1 uncultured Lachnospiraceae bacterium | reverse complement strand
AATCCAAAGCCCGACCAACTGATGAAAATTGCAAATGCTTTGGGTATCAGTATCTTTGATGTCTTTTGTCATGAGATAGCCTTCCATTTTTCCTGAATCGGTCAATTCCTCATGACTATTATACTGCCTGCCCCTTTATGTAACAGATTCAATTAATAATTAATTCCATTAATTGCCAGCACTCCGTCCACAACGCCAAAGTTTATATTCGCCGAACTTCCGTCCGAAATGGAGAATCCCGCCATACTGGGCTGGAGATCTTCGATGTCAGCCATTTCAATAGATTTCAATAGGGCTTCCGTAAACACGTTTTCTGAGCCAAGTTTCAGAAAGTCTTCTTTCGTCTCCACCACATCAACATCCAAAAGCCCTACATAAACCGGGAATGCGGTCAGTTCTGCCAACGCTTCCAAATCTTTGTTTGCGGCTGCATCCTTCACTTTCTCGGCAAATTCCTTTGCCGCTTTTCCGTCGACTGCAAAATTATCCTCATATCCCGCTATTGTCTGTACCGTTTCTTCCGCAGTTTCTTTTTCCACGGTTTCTTCTCCCGTCTTGTCCTCAATCGTATCCTGTTGTGTTTCCTGCGAGATACTCTGAGGAACGTCCTGCTGCGTATCCTGCCTGGCTTGCTGGCTTTCGCCGCATCCTGCCACAACTGCTCCTACAAGCGCAAAGCTCAAAATCGTAACCATTATTCTCTTCATTTTCATCTGAATAACCATGCCTTTCCGTAACCTGCGAATTTGGGCTGCAGGCACAAATTTGCGTGTAAAAATCTATTTTTCACCCTCTCCACTGCCTGCTTCAGCAGGCATAAATTCATGGAAAATAGCTGAATAGACATTTTTCAATCCGCCCTCCCGTCCGCTTCAGCAGGCACAAATCTACGGTTGAAAAATAGCTGTAAAGACATTTTTCAATCTAACCTCCTGTCCGCTTCAGTAGGCACAAATCTACGGTTGAAAAATAGCTGTAAAGACATTTTTCAATCTAACCTCCTGTCCGCTTCAGTAGGCACAAATCTACGGTTGAAAAATAGCTGCACGCCACTTTTCACCCCGGCCCTTCCTGTATTTCAAATTCGATTTCTCCCAAAGAGCCAGGCGCAATTTCGTATTTTTCAAAAACGATAACCGGACGATTGTTTTCGTTTATATAGAATTTCGCCTCTTCCGATATCCCCGCAAAGCCCCCTTCCTCCGCTGAAAAAAATATTTCTCCAGCTTTTTGTCTTGCCGAAATCTGTTCCCTAATGCTTTTGTTTACCAGCTCAATGTAATCACCCCCTAACAGTTCCTCTAAGGTAACGATCTCTCCCGTGCCCAAATCCAGGTTGTAGTACCTTGATTCATTATAGGCATTTGTCCAGTTTTCAGTCCCTCTTACGACAAAGGATAGGTAGGAATTGTTCTGCTGCTTTATCTCATAACTGACAGTAATCTTTATTTTGTGTTCCGCCCATTCTTCCAACGTTCCGCCTGTTTCCAGAAAAGCGGTTCTGTATTCCTCAGCGCGCAAAACCGCTTCATTGGCATACTGGCTACAGCGTGAAAGGATTTCCTGATTGATTTCATCCATTCTTATTCCGGTATCCTCTGCAACCATTTCAATCGTCGGAATTTCCACGGATACGGCGATATCGTCCTTTTCCGTTTCATAGGAGCGGAATGTCAATATTCGGGCCAGTCCTCCGATTATGGGAATCTGCGCCGCTTCCTTCGCAAATATTGGGCTCATGTTCAAAGCCGCCGTAAAAAGAATACAGGCGATCGCCGCAGCCGCTTCCATACCGCGGATCATTCTTTTAGAACGATCGATATGGCCTGCACTGTTTTTCTCCTGTTTTTTTTGAGACTTCTGTATCTCCTGTCGTACCCGGGTATGAAGCTCCTGCGGAATGGGGATTCCATCATACCTTTCTTTCATTTGCTCTAATTTTCTCATAAATCTGCCTCCCGAATATTTTCCTTCAAAAGATTCAATCCCCGATAAAGCTTCGTTTTAACCGTGTTGAGATTTAATCCGGTAATATCAGCGATTTCTTTCAAAGACATTTCCTCAAAAAACCGAAGTTTTATGATTCCCTGGACATCCAGATCCAGCTTGTCCAATTCCTTTTCTATCCCATCTGCCTGTTCATATCCCTTTTCGTAATACACCTCTTCCGGAGCCGTAGCATCAACGGTTAAAACGACTTTGTTCCGCTTTTTTAATGCAATTAAGCATTCGTTAATCAGGATTCTGTAAAACCATGTCTTGATTGCGTCTGCATTCTTTATTCCTTTATATGCTTCAAGCGCTTTGCAAACCGCACTTTGGACGGCATCAAGAGCGTCCTCCTGATGCCTGGTATAACTATAAGCGATCCGGTAAAATCGGTCTTGATTCTCAAGGATGTATTGAACCAGCCTCTCATATATTAAGATATGCTTCATTCACGGCACGCACCTTTCTGCTTTACTCTTTACTATATAGATTTCTAATGCAACTGAAAAGTTTCAAAAACGGAAATAAACCCCCTTTTTCTCTCCTCACGCTCTCCTGCGCCTGTGTCAAAATAAAAAGAGCGCCCACAAGAGTTTCTTCCTCCTCTTGCGACACTCTTTTTTATGTTATATTTAAACAGAATGCATCCTCTCGCTATTTACGGCAGCTTTTTTTCGGCCGCCATGTACAGCTCATACCATTCTTCCCGGGTCAGCCGGATTTCCGAAGCCTTGCAGATCCCCTGAATGCGGTCCGCATTGGTGCTTCCCACGATTGCCTGGATCCTCGCAGGATGCCGCAGAATCCAAGCCACCGCAACTGCATTCGGCGTGGCCCCATATTTTTGGGCCAGCCGGTCAAGCGCCCGGTTTAATTCCACATATTTCTCACTTCCGATAAATACGCCCTCAAACATGCCGTACTGGAAAGGCGACCATGCCTGAATCAGGATATTTTTCAGACGGCAGTATTCCAGAATGCTTCCGTCCCTGTTGGCCCCTGCGTCATTGTGGACATTCACATTGATGCCTGAGTCGATGATATCGCAATGTGCGATGCTAAGCTGAAGCTGGTTAAACAGAAGCTTTCCTCCGCACCAGCTGTTCAGAAGCTCCATCTGCATGGCATTCTGGTTGCACACGCCGAAGAAACGCACCATCCCCTTCTTTTCCAAATAGTCGAAAGCCTCCGCCACCTCTTCCGCCTCCATCAGGGTATCCGGCCTATGCAGGAGAAGGATATCGATATAATCCGTCCGAAGTCGTTTCAGGCTCCCTTCCACGGATTTCAGGATATGTTCCTTGGAAAAGTCATAGCAAATCCCGGGACGGATGGCGCATTTGGTCTGAATCGTCATTTTCCTTCGCAGCTCTCCGGGCACCACTTCTCCGAAGACAGCTTCCGCTTCTCCGCCCGCATAGATGTCCGCATGGTCAAAAAAGTCGATCCCGTTTTCCATCGCCACATCGATCAGATTCCGGATCTCTTTTTTATCTTTTAACCCAGTGATTCTCATGCATCCTAAGGCAATCTCCGGTACCGTAAGTATTCCGTCTCTTACTTGAATTGTATTCATTTCTGCTCCTATCTGCGCTCCTTAGCGCATACAAATCAGGGAGATTGTAAAAAATTGAAAGACTTCAATCTCATTCCCATGTACGCTCCCTAGCGACACCCATTCATATATTTTTCCCGGTACTTTCCCGGCGTCATTCCGGTTTCCTGTTTAAAAAGCCTGATGAACTGGGAAGTGTCATTGTAACCGGACAGCGATGCCACCTCTGTTACGGACAGGCTTCCGCCTTCCAGCAGTTCTCTGGCATGGTTTATGCGAAGCTGCTTAAGCCAGGCGGAAAAGCTGATTCCCTTTTTCTCTGCGAATACATGGCTCACATAGGCCGGGTTCATGAACAAAACCTTTTCCGCGATTTCCTTGATCGTCACATCCTGGTCGTAATGGGCCGCCACATATTCCGATACGATATCCACCGGATCCCTGCCTTGCCCGGCGTCCATCATTTCACAGATATTGCTTCCTATTTTTATAAGAAAGCGTTCCATGTCCTCCAGCCCGTTGAAGTCCAAAATACCTGTGCTTCCTTCCCTCATTCGGATTTCCAAGCTGCCAGTTTCCTGAATCAGTTCGCGGAACCGAAGCGTGATTCTGGAGAAAAGAAGTTCCAGGCTTTCTATCTTGATCTTTTCACAGCGCCTTACGGAATGGAATATTCTGGATATTGCATTGCGAAGTTTGTCCGGGTTTCTGTCCCGCAAAGCCTCCTGAAGCATGGCCTCCTGACCCGGCTGCCAGACGAAATTTGTCCTTTCATCCTCATTCAGCTTTTCTTCCCACAGAATCCTTTCTTCCGTCAAAATCTTATACTTCAACGCATGAAGGGACTCTTGATAGGCGTTCCTTACTTCACCGGGTTCCGCGTGTTTTCCACCGATCGACAAATATCCTTCATATCCCTCTTCACTCAGGGCCCGCAGGATCCTGCGCGGGACAAAAGTATCCTCCCTGCCGGAACCCATGATGAGAGTCCATACCTTCTCCGGATTCGGCAGGAGGCGGAACGGTCTGTCCTCTTGAAAAACCTCCTCCATTTTTTCATACAGTTGCTCCCATTCCAGGGTGCGCATGTTAGGAAACCACAGGTTCAGCACGCGATAGCTTGGGAATGTCTTATGGAAAACGCTTTTGCCCACATAGTCACCGTAAGCCCCATCCTGAATCACCCTGCGGGCATAACGGGCCGCCACATCCTGCCCTGTGATGATATGCTCCCTTTTCCTGGTTCTGCTCCGATTTAAGCATTTATCCAGGCAGTCCTTGAGCTTTTCATCCTCAATGGGCTTGAGCAGATAATCCACCGCCCCCTGTTTCAGGGCCGTTATGGCATACTCGAAATCCGTGTAGGCGCTCACCATGATTACCATGGTATCCGTGTCCGTTACGCGGATTGCTTTGAGTAGAGCAAGCCCATCCATTTTTGGCATACGAATATCCATCAGCACCAGATCCGGATTCTCTTCCCGATAAATTTGGAGTCCCTGCTCCCCGTTTCCTGCCTCCAGGATGCGAAACTGTTCCGGTGATGCATACCGCTCAATCTGCCCTATCAGCGACCTCCTCGCATATATTTCATCTTCCACCACCAGTATTGTAATCATATTCCTTCTCATTCCACCGCATCCCAGTATCTGCCCGGAACAGGCCGGCAAATTCGCTCCCAAAGCCTGCGCCTCTTCCTGCCTATCCCTTCACCGATCCTGCCGTCAGTCCCTTGATGATATACTTCTGTCCCATACAATATATGAGAAGCATGGGCAGCATCGCCATCAAATATGCAGTAAATGCCATCGGATAGTCAAAGGAATACTCTCCCTTGAAATTGTATTGAAACAACGGCAGCGTCCATATGCTCCTGGAACGGTTCAGAATCAGCAGGGGAAGCATGAAGTCATTCCAAATCCAAAGGGCATCCATGATCAGGAGCGTGGAAATCATCGGCTTCACCAGCGGCAGTACGATCCTTATATACGTCTGAAACACGCTGCATCCGTCGATCTGCGCCGATTCTTCTATTTCGATGGGCAATCCCCGGATATAATTTACGAACAAGAACACTCCCTGGGTTAGGCTGAAAGCCGCATAAAGGATGATCAATCCATTGGGGCCCAGCAGGTTCAGCTTCGTCATCATCTTAGTCACCGGAAGCATGATTACCTGGGATGGGATGAAAAGCCCCAACATCAGGTAATAATAGATACTTTTATAATACCTTTTTTCAAAATTTCTTGCAATAGAATAAGAAATGGAAGGAACGAAGATCAGAATCAGAATGACCGAGATCACCGATATTTTTATGGAATTTTTCAGGAAAATCCAGTAGTTGGTATCCGTAAACAGGGCTTTAAAGTTCACGAAATCGGGGTTGGGCGGCAGCGAAAAGAAATTTTTCGAAGCCTCCTCCAGCGTCTTGAAGGAATTACACACCACAAGGTAGAGGGGGAACAGGATCAAGGCTGCGCCGCACAGCAGCAACAGATCCCGAAGCAGATACCATACGGTCCCTCCTTTCAGGAAAACACGCCCGGATGTGTTCTTTTTCACTGATCCATCCCTCCTTTACTCGTCAGTTTCAGCTGCGTTAACGAGAAGATCGCCACAACCACGAATAGGATACAGGCTTCCGCATTTGCCACTGAAAATCGCATATTCATAAAAGCGTCATTATAAATCAAAATTCCGATCACCTCCGTGGCCCTTACCGGCCCGCCTCCCGTAAGGGCATAGGAAAAGTCAAAAGAGGTGAATCCCTGCTTCACCAGCAGCACCAAATTGACGGTGATCGTGGGAAGCAGGCAGGGTAAGGTGATATAGCAAAACCGCTGGAACAGGCTGGCCCCGTCAATCTGGGCCGATTCATACTGTTCCTCCGGTATCTGCTGCAGCCCTGCGATGAAAATCACGGTGGGAATCGCAACAGCCTGCCAGGCATGCACGAATACCACCGCGGGCAGGGCTGTCTTGCCGCTCATCAGAAGGCTCTGAGACAGCCAGCCGATACCGAGCGCCTTGCCGATCAGAGGCACCACCCGGTAATACAGCTGATCCCATATCAGGGCAATAGTCACGCCGCCTATCATGGCCGGCACAAAGAAAATGGACTTTACAAAGGTCTTGAACCGCTTCAGGGAATTCAAGGCAATGGCCAGAGTCAGCGCTGCGGTTACCACGCCGATCACCAGAAGCAGGCTATAGCAGACCGTTGTCCGCATGGATTTCCAGAAATTCGGGTTTTTCATCAAAAGCGCATAATTCCTGAAGCCCACAAAATCGTATTCCTGGGACATGCCGTCCCAGTTCGTAAAGCTGTATCGGATTCCATTTATCACGGAAACCACATAAAAAAAAGAATATAAGGTTACCTGAACCACGGTAAACAGAAAGAAGGTCAGCCTGCCGGATCCTTTCTTTCCCCGTTTGCCCCGTCCTCCCACACGCATACCCGTCCCCTTCCCGGCAAAACCTGCCTTTTAGTTCCTAAATCAAAGCGACCGGACACGTCTTTTCCCCCGCCTGCCTGCCACCAGTGCAGGCAGGCGGGAGATCACGTCCTTTACGGTTTCGCGATAGGGAAAGCACATTTTCCCATCGCCATTTCAACTGGGCCGCAGGAGGCCCGGCTGACCGGTTATCTACGGCTTCATTCCATTGATGTTACCGCGATCGATGCGTCCATATTTTTCAGTACGGCATCCACGTCCTTGTCGGCCCAAAATCCCTGCACCACATTATAGAGATCCGTTACCACGTTATTGCTGATCGTGGAAGCCATCCAGTCATGGGTCTGTCCAGCAGCGATCAGATCCAGCATAGGGGCCACGCCCTCATCATCGCTCACCACCCCGTTGACACAGGAAGGCGCACCGTCATAGTTACAGAAAATCTGTGCGTTTTCCGTCTTTGCCAGATATTCCAGGAATCGATAGGCCGCGGCCTTCTCTTCGTCCGTGGCGCTGGCGGATACGCAGATTGCCGCATCAATTCCCGCCAGGGTTTTCGTGCTCTCTTTGGTGTCGCTGGGCAGTCCGAATACGCCAAGACGGATATCCGGATTGCTGGCCATCAGCGTTCCTCTGGAATAGGAACCGGTAATGCACATCGCGTACTGCCCGTTTACAAAATTCTCATAGCAGGCCGTATCGGACAGAGCAAGGGCATCCTCGTTGGAATAGTCGAAAAGGACCTTCATCTTCTCAAATACGTTGATAAATTCCTCGTTCCCCTCCAGCTTCGTTTCGCCCTTCACCGCATCCTCTATGATCTCCACGCCGTTGGGAGCCCAGGTGATGACGGCACACTGGAACATGTGTCCTACGCGTCCCGGATCCTTGCCATGCAGTCCCATGGGCGTGATTCCAGCCGCCTGCAGCTTCTCGCATACCTGGATGAATTCCTCCCATGTGGCGGGCACTTCCACTCCGTTTTCCTCGAAAATGTCGATATTATAGTAGACACCCATGTAGTTATGGCTGTAGGGCAGCGCATAATATTTCCCGTCTTCCTGTTTGGTCATTTCCAACGCCGCTTCATTCACATTTTTCAGGAATTCTTGGTCGCTCAAATCCTGCACATACCCGTTCGCCACCTTCTGCCGAAACTGAACCTGCGTGGGATAATCCGAAAAAATAACCGGGATATCGCCCGAGGAAATACGGGATGTAAGCACGGTTCCCGCATCCGGTACGGTATTCATCTCAATCCTGATATCCGGGTTTTCCTCATTGAAATGGTCAATGATCTCCTGATACCCCTTCTGAGGACCTTCGTTGGTTTTCTGCTGGAAGAACTCAATGGTCAGCACGTCGCCGCTCGTTTCCTCCGCTTCCGCCTCGTCTGGCTGGGCAGCGTCTGCCTGCTGCGAGTTTTCCTCTGTCTGGCTTTCGACAGCAGGCGCCTGAGAATCCGTATTCTTACCGCCTCCTCCGCATCCTGTCATCACCATGGCCAATACCAATGCCAATGCTGCTTTTCTTTTCATACCCTTTCTACCTCCTTTTTCCTATATTTGTGAGCTGCTTCCACCGCTTCCCGAATGAAATCCAGGCGAATTCCCTCTCCCTGAATGGTGCAGTCCGCTCCGATCATGATTCCCCTGGTACCGAACCGATCCAAAATATCCGTCACTTCCTTCCGGATCGCCTCCTTGGGCCCTTTCAGGATATTTCCTTTATTATCCATGCCGCCCAGGATACCGGCTTTGAAATAGTCCTGTCCTCTTTCCAGACCATAGCCGTTATCTTTCACCGACCAGTTCATCAGATCCGCCGGATACTCTCCATAGCGATCCACATGCACTGCAAAATTATACTCCGGTTCCCCGCACAGGTGCAGGATATTGTACTTATCCTCCATGCCATCTGCCACGTTCAGCACGGCTAAATCCCAAGGTTTCACCAGTTCCTCCCATTCCTGTCTGGTGAATCTGCCCACTTCTCCGAACTGGGCGGAATAGTAGATGCCGTCTGCCCCCGCGTCCAGATATCCCCTAGCCCACTGGCACAACCCCTCGGACAAACGTTTAAGTCCCGCCTTCACCGCTTCCGGGTCTTGTCGACAGTACTTCATCAGCACATCGTCCCCAAAGGCAATGGATGCAGCCTTTGTGGGGCCGAACATCGTCTGGAATATCAGCACCTCGTCCCCTGCCTTCTCCCGGATTCCCTTGATGATGCGGGCCATTTTGGCAAACTCCTCCGAATCCGTCCCCTTGATCCCGATTTGATACCAGTCCTGCGCACAGGAAATGGCGCCGGTTATGGGATAGGAATAATCCTGCATGATTTTGACCACATCCATATCCGTCTCTTGGAAGAGCTGCATATGGGCCTCAATCATCTCTTCCTCCGTATAGGATGGCCCATAATGGAACCAAAATCCCGCCGGAACGTAATCCACATTTTCTCTACGCATCGTTGCACGGACTCTCTGCGCCTTATTCATAGCTTCCTCTCCTCTCCTGCTTTCGTGGTGAATTCCACATGTTCATTATAAAAAACGCACTCCGAAAAAAATAGGACAATTGCTAGGACGCGGATAGAAGATTTCTTTGTTCCCATCTGCGCGCCTTAGCATACGTACCAATCAGGAAGACTGAAAATTTTATCTCTCCGCCTCCGCCAGGATACCGCCCGCTATGAAGCGTCCCAGAGGGGAGCGTGGCAGCCG
>CANSTU010000100.1 GCA_947650005.1 uncultured Lachnospiraceae bacterium | reverse complement strand
GTTTGGTGAAATTCCAAAACCGACGGTATAGTCCGGATTAAAGAAGGTGTATTGAGCTTGTCAGAATAGATCTGGCAATGGTTTTTGCACTCTCTTTGTCATTTGCTCTGTTGACATTTTCGATACTCCTTCTTTAATTAACACCTGAAAGGCATTCAGATACTTTCAAGTGTTAATTTATTTTATAAGGAGGTATTCAAATGAATATCAGCAAAACCAGGAAACTCACAACAATCGGTATGCTATGCGCACTTGCTTATGTTGCAGTGGTTGTCGGACGCATTCCGCTCGTACTTTTTTTAAAGTATGATCCCAAAGACGTAGTCATCGTAATAGGCGGATTGCTTTTCGGGCCTCTCGTTTCATTTGCCGTAACAGTAATTGTTTCTGTGGTGCAAATGTTTACGATCAGTACAACGGGAATTTGGGGTTGTATTATGAATATCATTTCGAGTTGTGCCTTTGCATGTACCGCCGCATTCATTTATAAAAAGAAACATAATCTATCCGGCGCCATGCTCGGGCTTTTTGGTGGGTGGGGTTGCCAGGTTATGGTCATGATGCTTTGGAACTACCTGATCGCTCCAATCTATATGGGTTATCCAAGAGAGGCTATTGTACAATTGCTGCTTCCGGCATTTTTACCTTTTAATTTAATTAAGGGAGGGCTGAATACAGCAATCACGATGCTTTTGTATAAACCTGTTGTTACTGCTTTGCGCCGGTTCCATTTAAACGGATCCAGGCCCGATTCGCAGAAAATGCAGATGAATACCGGAGTCTTACTTACAGCTTTATTCCTGATGATAACTTGTGTGTTATTGATCCTTTCTTTGAATGGCGTGATCTGAAGATAAGCATAAGGCATTAAGCAAAAGGCGTATGGCGCAAAAAACCATACGCCTTTTTGGCATTCAAATAGAGAAATCATGCGGCTGCCATATAAAACTGACGCGTTCCTTTACCAATCCCTTCTCATCCGCGTCAGCTTCTCCCGATCCAGCTGAAACGGATAATTCCTTAATTTGCCTGGATTATCTAACAGGGCATCCATATCCCGCTCCCACAGCTCCGCCGGTATCTTGACCTCGCCTGTCAGCTCCCGCATATATTCCGCAAAAGTCTGGAGGCTGCTAAACTCCAGCAGGGAAAGCGTGCGCATGGCCGCCTCCTGGTCCCCATAAATCTGTAGGAAACCTGGAAGAAAGATCCCTGCCGCCCTTCCGTGGGGAAGTCCCATCTCGCAGGTCACCGGATAGCTCAGGGCATGGGGAAGGCTGGTTCCCGTATGGGTGATCGCCATGCCTCCCAGCGTACAGGCATTCATGAGGAGCCGCCTTTCTTCCTCCCCTATTTCATAGCGCAGCAAGCGGTCCCGCACCCTGGCCCAGGTACGAAGCCCCATCTCACTATAGATCCTGCTATAATCCGTAGCATTGGTGTTCAAATGGCTTTCGATCAGATGCGCCAGCGTATCCACCGCCGTATCCACGCAACCCTGTCGGGATGCAGTATGCAGATAGGAAAGATCCACCAATGCCAGCGACGGAAAGACGCGATGGCTGATGCTCTGCTTCGTTTTATGGACCAAGTGGGGAAACGCCTTCCCTCCTTCCCCGGTCCCCTCCGGCAGAGTGGTGAGCACAATATCCGGCAGCACGTCCCGGGTAAGGATGGCATAAGGCGTCACCTCTGACCCCGTACCCGCCGTGGTCGGCACACAGGCCACTGGAAGGGCTGGCTTCACCGAACCAGGAGAGGGTTTCTGATAAAGCATCTTCTCCCCCTGTTCTGGATTCGCCATCATCAAAGCCACGGCCTTCGCCGCGTCCATGGGAGAGCCTCCCCCCACGCCCACCACGAAATCCGCGCCCTCCAAAAGCCCCTGGGCCCTGGCCCGCATCACGGTGTCAACGGACGGATTTTCCTCCACTGCGTCCCAAAGCGTCCAGAAAATACGCTCCCGATCCAGCGCCTCCGTCACATCCGTCAACGCCCCGTTCATCCGTGAAGACCGCCTCCCCGTCACCACCAGCGCCCGACTTCCCAGGCTTGCCAGCTCCTGACTATGATTCCTCACACAATTCTTCTCGTTGAAAATTCTGGTAGGCATATACAGTTCCATCCATGCTCCTCCTGAAAATCTCCCGGCAAAATACATCTTTGGTTCCCATCCATGCGCTTTCATGCGCATACAAATCAGGGAGGGTGAAAGATTCAATATCTAAATCCTGATTCTCATTCCAGTCTACCACATATCTCCCTCTCCCTTCAAGACGCGGTTCCATCATACACGGCTCTCTTGCAGCAGGATTCCCATTGCGTTATCCCCCAAAAAAGCATGATGGGCAGCGGCTTACAGCGTCAAAAACCCGCCCGGGCGCTTATACGTTCCGGGCGGGCTTTTCTCTTCGTACGCCCCAGCGCAGGTTTCTCACGCATTCACCGCATGAGGGCTGCTTTGGGCATATTTTTTGATATTGGACACGTTTACATACCTGGTGAAGTCTCCGTCATGCACCACCACCAGCGTAGGGGCCTGCATCACGCCGTACTTTCCGGCAAGCTGCGCATCCTCCTGCGCATCGATCAGCACATAATCTTCGTTTTTCAGATATTCCTTCGCGATCTTGCAGTTGGGACAGGTGCGCGTGGTAAAAAGGTATTTCACGTCGGCAGGCTCCTTCGTTCCTTTTCCAAATCCATAGTCGGACATCTGCACCACCGGGGATACGGAGCGCTTGAGCATGGATTTCTCCACCACATATTCCGTCCGGTTGGCATATTCCTGGGTCTTGCCGTCGTTCCAGTTCTGCACGGGCCGATAGTAACCTGTGATACGGCTCCAGATCTCGGTCACCCTGCCGCACTTGGGGCATGCCTTCTGTTCCCCTGCCAGATATCCGTGCTCCGGGCAGATGGAATAGGTGGGCGACATGGTGTAATAGGGCAGCTTATAATTCTGCGCAATGGTGCGCACCAGGCTGGCCGCCGCCTTCCAATCCGGAAGCTTCTCTCCCAGAAAGGCATGGAACACGGTTCCTGAGGTATATAAGGTCTGCAGTTCGTCCTGGATATCCAGCGCATCGAAGATATCCACGGTATAGTCAACCGGCAGATGGGAGGAATTGGTATAATAAGGGGTATCCCCTTCCTTCCCGGCGGTTTTGATCTCGGGCCATTTCTTCTTGTCGTTTTTGGCCAGGCGGTAGGTGGTACTCTCCGCAGGGGTAGCCTCCAGGTTGTAGAGATCCCCATACTCCTCCTGATAGTCGGACAGCCTCCCGCGCATGTGATTGAGCACTTCTTTGGTGAATTCCTGGGTTTTTTCATCGGACAGATCCGACCGCAGCCAGTTGGCATTCAATCCCACCTCATTCATGCCAATCAGTCCGATGGTGGAGAAATGGTTGTTAAAGTTCCCCAGGTATCTCTTGGTATAGGGATAGAGCCCTTCCTCCAGCAGCTTGGTAATCACCTGCCGTTTGATTTTCAGGGAGCGGGCAGCCACATCCATCATCCGATCCAGCCTCTTGTAAAAATCCGTCCGGTCCGCAGACAAATAGGCGATCCTGGGCATGTTGATGGTCACCACGCCCACGCTTCCCGTGCTCTCCCCGGAACCGAAGAAGCCGCCTGTTTTCTTGCGCAGTTCCCTCAAATCCAGACGAAGCCTGCAGCACATGGAACGCACGTCGGAGGGCTGCATATCGGAATTGATATAATTGCTGAAATAAGGCGTCCCATATTTCGCGGTCATCTCAAATAAGAGCCTGTTGTTCTCTGTATCCGACCAGTCAAAATCCCTGGTGATGGAATAGGTGGGGATGGGATACTGGAACCCCCTTCCGTCCGCGTCCCCTTCGATCATAATCTCGATGAACGCCTTGTTTACCATATCCATTTCCTTTTTACAGTCTTTATAGCAGAAATCCATTTCTTTTCCGCCCACGATGGCAGGAAGCTCGGCCAGATCGTCCGGCACCGTCCAGTCCAGGGTGATGTTGGAGAAAGGAGCCTGCGTTCCCCAGCGGCTTGGCGTATTCACGCCGTAGATAAAGGATTCAATGCACTTCTTCACCTCCGGATAGCTCAGATTGTCCACCCGGACAAAGGGAGCCAGATAGGTGTCAAAAGAGGAGAATGCCTGGGCGCCCGCCCATTCGTTCTGCATGATTCCCAAGAAGTTCACCATCTGGTTGCACAGTACGGACAGATGCTTGGCCGGCGCGGAAGTGATTTTCCCCGGAATCCCTCCCAAACCTTCCTGAATGAGCTGCTTTAAGGACCAGCCCGCGCAATAGCCGGTGAGCATGGACAGATCATGGATATGCAGATCCGCGTTCCTGTGAGCCTCGGAAATCTCTTCGTCATATATCTCGGAAAGCCAGTAGTTGGCGGTCACGGCGCCGGAATTGCTCAGGATGAGCCCGCCCACGGAATAGGTCACCGTGGAATTCTCCTTCACACGCCAGTCCTCCACCTTCACATAGCTGTTCACCACTTCTTTATAATCGAGGATGGTGGACTTCATGTTGCGCATTTTCTCCCGCTGCTTCCGATAAAGGATATAAGCCTTGGCTACCTCCGTGTACCCAGCCTGCTCCAACACCTTCTCCACGCTGTCCTGGATATCCTCCACGTGCACGGAGCCCTCTTTCACCTTATCCTGAAAATCCGCCGTCACCCGCAGGGCCAGCAGATCGATGATATCGTTGTTGTACTGCATGTTCGTGGCGTCAAATGCCTTCCTGATCACGTCGTTGATCTTGGTAAGCGTGAAATCCACCACCGCGCCGTCTCTCTTGATTACCTGAAACATTCCGATTCCCCCTTGCCTTGTTCTAATTCCCGCATCTATGCGGAAAGACCGCCCTTCCTACGAGGCTCCTTTCTCGATCGAAACCGGCATACGCCCAGCCTCAAAAGAGCCTCTTCCTAAAGCGTGCGATGGGGCTATTGTAGCATCTTTTTTCGTTCAAGTCAACGCCAGATACTAGATATAGTGTTAAACGTAATATCATTTACATAAATGTAGTATCGTTATATGCTATACGGTACCGGACGAATAAGCCCGCAACGGCGGGCTTATCGGATATCCCTGTTTCCAGATCGCTCAATTTTCCCTTGCTGCAAGGATAGCTCTCGGCGGTCTATTTCTCTCCCATAATATCGGGCGTGGTAGTTTCTCCGAAACCGGCGGACATCATCGGGACCGGCGCCGTGGTGAAATCCGACGACCCGATGGCTGCCTGCAGAGGAGGCTGCATCCCTGTCATCCGGCAGGGAAATCACCTAAAAGGGGCAAGCGCCGTCCTCCGCAAGGGCTTTGCATCCCCAAACCCGGGACATACCTGCGTTTACCATGGGCATCTTTTCTCATAAATAATGATACTGCCCTCTCTTGGATGCCAGGAACGCCATGGAAAGAAAGAACGCCAGCACTTCCGCTACCGTGACCGCCCACCAGATCCCGTCCAGCCCCAGCACAAGAGGCAGGAGCAATACGGCCGCCATCTGGAAGACCAGCGTACGCAGAAAAGAGATGGTCGCCGATATTCCCCCATTGTTGAGCGCCGTAAAAAAAGAGGACGTGAAAACATTGATTCCGTACAGAATAAAAGAAAACGCATAGAGCATCAACGCATGGCAGGTCATCTCCATCAGGCCTACATCATAACCCACAAAAATGTGAGAAAGCGGGGCAGCGAGCGCCCATGCTGCAAGAAGCATGACGGCGCCGCTGGCCAGCATGACCAAAAGGCTCTTTTTGAGCATATTCTTTAGTTCCCCTTGATTCCCGGCGCCGTAATGATAGCTGACAATCGGGGCGGTCCCAATCGCATAGCCCAGGAAAACGGCCGCAAAGATCATTTGGGTATACATGACCACCCCATATGCGGCAACGCCGTTTTCTCCCGTATATCTCAGAAGCTGGAAATTGTACAGCATCCCCACCAGGGAAGTAGAGATATTCGTCATCAGTTCGGAAGAACCGTTAAAACAGGCCTTTAGCAGAACGGCCGCCTCCAGACCGGTCCTGCGCAGCCGGAGCAGGCTGTCGTTGGGACGCAGAAAATAGAACAGCGGCAGGATCCCCCCGATACACTGTCCGATAACCGAAGCCCAGGCAGCGCCCGCCACGCCCCAGTCGAACACGGCGATGAACAGGGCATCCAACATGATGTTGGTCAGTCCCGCCGCCATGGTTACCAAGAAACCCAGATGCGGTTTTTCCGCCGTGACAAAGAAGCTCTGAAACAGATATTGGAGCATAAAAGCCGTATTAAAGGCATTCATAATCCTGCCATAGGTCACGCAGTCTTCGATCATTCCGTCCGTAGCCCCCATCAGGTAGGCGATCGGCCGCATAAAGACGAATCCGAAAATGGACAGGATCACACCCAAAATCAAGGTGAGATACACCATCATGGTGAAATATCGGTCCGCCTTTTCCCGCGCGCCTTCTCCCAACGTCTTTCCTACCCACGCGCCTCCGCCCGTCCCGATCATAAATCCAAAACAGCCCAGGATCATGAGAAACGGCATGATCAGATTGACGGAAGCAAACGCCGTTTTTCCCACATAGTTGGATACAAAGTAACCGTCAACGATCCCATAAAGGGAGGTACACAGCATCGTCGCCACCGTCGGCAGGCAAAAACGGAATAGTTTTTTATATGTGAAATGTTCGGATAATTGTATTTTCATGATTGCCTCCCCATCTGTGCTAAGAGCACGCACTCCAATCCGGGTGATCCCAACTGCCCGCTTTGGCGGACGCCCAAATCAAGCGAACGGAACTCGCATTTCCTGATTACCTACGCATATAGACGACATCCTACGCCTCGGATATGCCTTGCATATGGGCTTTTAACAAACCGTTAAACTTACGGAACAGAGCCAAAAAAAGCTCCTGTTCTTCCTCCGTCAGATCTTCCAGGGCATTTCGTTCCCTCTCAATGACCCTGTCCACCGTCCTTTCGCAGAGGCTTATACCCGCTGCGGTCAGAAGGATCCGTTTGCTCCGCCGATCTTTTCCGCTGGTCAATTCGAGATAGCCCTCTGATTCCATTTTCTTTAAGGCGGAATTAACCGTCTGCTTTGACTCATACAGACATGCGCATATTTCGCTTTGAACCGGTTCCACATTGTCCGTCCGCAGGATATATAAAATCCAGAAGCTACACTCGGATAGACCCATCTTCTTTGCAATACCGCGAAAAATGTTGTCGTATTCCTTGATGATGTCGCCATACTCCCACATCCGGTTCTTTTTCCTGATTTCTTTCATAAAAATCCTTTCATGCCGCGTCCTGTGCGGCAACGCGATGAGAAATAGAGAATACGATTTCTCAGTCTGTTATCTTATTCGGGCCGCCTGCGGCACAAATTGCGTACGAAAAATTAGTCTCAAGCTTATTTTCACACGAACCTTCCTTGCCTGCGGAGGCAGACATTTTTCAATTTACCCCCCCCCATGCCTGCGGAAACAGGCATAAATTCATGGGTTGAAAAATGGCTGAATAGACATTTTTCAATTTAACCCCATCTGCCCGCTTTAGCGGGCACTCGATTCGAGATTGTGAAATTTGTAATTATACGCCAAACCTCTTCTCAATAGTCCGATTTCAGACTTTCATATTATAGTCCATTTTCGGACATTTGTCAAGAACCTTTCGCATAGGTTCACGACAAGCGCAGGAATCCTTGCGTTTGTTCCGATATAACTCCCAAAATGGAAAAATCTATCGAATGATTTAGAAGACAAGAAAATAAGTGCGGAGATCAGAGTTAAATTGCACTCTGAAATCCGCACTTCATTGGGAGAAAGCAAGGAACCAATTGAAAAATCAGAAAAATAATTGAACCAGCAGCATATAACAGATGGTCCCTCCGGCAATTGACAAAAGCATCTGCCTCTTCCATAAATGAAGAGCTATAACAACCGCAATCGCCGAAAACTCCGGGACTGCGTGGTTGCCGGAGACAATAGTTACGTTCTTAAGGCAATAAATCACCAGCATGCCAAACACAGCCGAAGGCAGGACTTTCCCGAGATAACGTATATACTTCGGTGTCGGTTTTCCTGCCGGGAAAAGCAGAAAAGGCAGGCATCGGGTAAGGACGGTTCCCAGAATCACCATGCCAATGGTTATAAACTGTTGGGATAATGTCACGGCTCGATGTCTCCTTTCTCAAGCGTACCGCGCAGAAATGTTAACAGTACAAGGATTACAGACATGGCGGGGATCATAAACCGATCCGCGCCGAATACAGCCAAACAGAGCAAAGAAACGCCAAGTCCCACAGCAGCGCTGATGTGCCGCTTTTCTTTCATCCATTGTTCCAAGAAAATCACCACAAACATCGCCGTCATAACGAAATCCAGCCCCTCCGTGTTAAAATGGAGAAACGAGCCGAAAATTCCTCCGAGGGCTGCGCCTGTAAACCAGTACAGATGATTCAGCAGGGTAACAAAAAACATAAACCATCCTCTGTCCACATCCTTCGGGATTTCCGCTGTATAATTGATCGAAAAACTCTCGTCGCACATCCCAAATATCAGATAGCACTTTTTCCAGCCTGTTCCCCGGTACTTATCCAGCATGGAAATCCCATAAAATAAATGCCTTGCGTTGATCATCAGCGTCATAGCTAATGCCTGAAGGGGATGAAATGCGCCAAGCAGCAAATTGACCGTGACGAATTCCATCGATCCGGCAAAAATTGTCAGGCTCATCAGCATCGGATAACTGAAGCGAAAGCCTGAAACATTCATATAAATTCCATATGTTATACCTAGAAACCAGAAGCCCGCAAAAATCGGGACCGTATATGGAAAAGCACAGCGAAAGGCTTTCCTGATGACGTATGTTTTATTCTGCAACCTGGACCTCCTTGCAGGGAAATCCGCTACCGCAGCCGGATTTCCTACCGTTCGTTATCTGGTCTGTAAAAAGGCATACTCCCGCTGTGCCTTCGTGTCATCCGGATATAGATTCAGATAATTCTGAATCAGAACAATTGCCTGGTTAAAATCGCCCAGGTATTCATAGGCCACAATCTCATTGTACCGCAGCACCTGCATGATCTCGTTTCCTTCGATCGCCATCCCTGCCTGAAAAGCGTTCAGAGCCGCCTGGTAGTCTCTGGTCCGCAGCTGGCAAAGCCCCAACTGGTTATAAATCTGTGCATCCGGCGTGGAAGCAAGGTAATTGCTGTACACGCTAGCCGCATAATTATAATCGCCCAGCCGTTCATAGGTCTGTCCCAGCAGGCTGACCACCTCTTCGCTGCCCGCACCCTCCCGGGCCTTCTCCAGGCTGTTCCTGGCTTCGGCGTAATCCCCCAGGTAGAAATACATGCGCCCTTTATTATAGTCAGTGAGCTTCTTATTATCGCTGTCCAGAACCGCCTGCAGATAGGCGTTTCCCATCTCCTGCTGCCCATTGTCAGCACAGCTGCAGAAAATATTGATCCGCAGGTCATAATCCGTCGGGGAAATCTCCACCGCCTTATCAAAATCGGCCTGGGCGGACTGCGGATCCCCCTGCTCCAACTCCACCACTCCCTTGAGGTAATAGGCTGTAGACTCCTTCGGGCGCAGCGTTACAATCGCTTCGTACACGCCCCTGGCCTGATCCAACTCTCCCATCCTATAATAGGCCGTGGCCAGATAGTAGTTCATATCAAAGTCACTCTGATCCAGCCTGGCGTCGCTGTAGGATAACGCGCGCTCCAGGCTCTCCTCCGCCTTGTCATACTGGGTCAGGCCCATATAAGCCAGCCC
>CANSTU010000099.1 GCA_947650005.1 uncultured Lachnospiraceae bacterium | reverse complement strand
GGGAAAGAAGTGCGCTTTCCCCTCCCTGATGCGAGAGCGCGCCAAGGCGCGCAGATGGGAGCAAGGATGAGAAGAACAAAGGGATTGCGGGAAACGGGCGGATCGTTGCCAGGAGACGGGGCGGGCTGGCCCGAGGCGGCAGTACGTGTCCGGAGCATCCTGGCCGTTTTGTTAGTGGCCGTTATTTTCACGGGCTGTGCTGCGGCCGGAAAGGACGCTAGACAGGAAGGCGGAGAAAACGCTTCAGAGCAGGTATGGCAGGAGGGCACGGAAGAGCAGGGGAGCCAGCCTGGCGCAGGCGGGCAGATGGAGGAAGGCGAAAGCATAGTAGGCGAAAAGGAGGAAACGGGAGAAACGGCGGCCGGCGGGGTGGCGGAATTTCTGAATTTTGACCGGGGAAGCATCGCTTTAGAGGAAACGCTTGCGTATCTGGATCAGGAAGAGATCCGTTATGCGGGGTATTATAATGTCTCGGGAGAAAGGCTGGATCTGACGCTGGAGGACGGGACTGCGCTGCTTTTTCTGCAGGTGAAGGACGACTGCGGAAATCCGCTGGATCGGTATGAGCTGATGATGCGGGGGACGGAGTTGTATTCCAACGGGTTTGAGGAGGACTATTTGCGCTGCTTTGACGTAATTTCGGACGAGCCTTACTATCCGGATCTGTCGGCGGAAATTGTGGATGAGTCAACGTTGTGGGCGCTGAGCCAGACGGAACTGGCCCTTGTGCGAAATCAGATCTATGCTGTGCGTGGCAGGCGGTTTCAGGATCCGTTCATGGACGCGGCTTTCCGTCTGAAGAACTGGTATGAACCCAAATATGATGGGGCGGAGTTTGATGCCAGGAATCATATGCTTACCGAGACGGAGCAGGCCAATTTGAGGAAGGTGCTGGAGATTGAGAACAGCATGCACTATCGGAGCATCAACGCAGAAAGCTATCGCTTCGCCCGTCCCCTGTTGTCCGGTTCCTGGGTGGATTTGGATGGCGATGGCAGCAGGGAGCGGATCGTCTATACCTGGGAAGAGGGGGAGGATGAGATCGGGACGATGGAGCTGGATATTTTCCCGGAGGATTCCGTCAAAGCATCGGGAAGCGGAATACGGGCGGAGGAAATGAACATGCGCCCCCATTGTTATTTGATTTCCATGGACGGGGTACGGTGGCAGATCGTGGTGGCTGCGGATGGGCCCAGCGAGGATTATACCTGTGATTTTTACGGTTATGAACGGGGCGGGATCGTAGAGCGGGGACGAATCAATTCCTATGCGGAGGGGCTGGAGGCATTCCCGGATCGGATCAGCGCCCCTGTGGAGCAGTATCACTTCCAGTGCCAGCCCGTATGGATGGAATATGAGTTAAAGGACGAAAAGCTCGTCCAGATAGGGAAGGATACCTACGAATATAGGGGCAATACGGTTGTCGCATTGGTGCAGGCGCCTCTGCTGGCAGAAAAGGCAGGGGAGGAAACGTGCCTTGTATTGGAGCCAGGCGACAGGGTGGTGGTCTGCGCCGGAGACCTGTCGGAATGGGTGCTTCTGGAAAAGGAAGCCACCAAAGAGAGAGGCTGGCTGAACGTGGTGGAATGCGAGTGCAGGCTTGCGGATGGAAGCAACGGTTTTTCCGGGGATTGGTTTGAGGGACTTACCTTTTATGGATGAAAAAGGTGAATCTGTTCTTCATTACGGCTCTGGTGTCCGCATTTCAAAGCGCAGGTTACGGAAAGACGAGAGGATTCAAATGGCCAGAACGGTGAAAATGACCGAGGGGAACATCCCAAAGCAGCTTCTATCCTATGCGCTGCCACTGGTTTTGGGCAACCTTTTCCAGCTCACATACAATGCGGTGGATTCCATGATTGTAGGGCGGTTCATTGGAAAGGATACGCTGGCTGCGGTGGGAACCGCCGGGCCGGTGATGAGCATTTTCATATTGGGGATCTCGGGAATTAGTATGGGCGCTTCGGTGTTGATGAGCCGTTTTTTCGGGGCAGGGGAAGAAGAGATGCTTCGCAGGGAGGTGGCCACGGTGTCGGTATTTGGCGCCTGGTTTTCTTTCATTCTCATGGCGGTAGGGATCCTGGGGGCGCGCCCCTTGCTTCGCATCCTTCAGGTGCCGGAAGAAATTCTGGGGAGCGCGTCGGTCTATCTGCGGCTGATATTTCTGGGGATGCCCTTTACTTATTTCTATAATACCTTTTCCTCCGCCCTGAAAAGCGTTGGAGATTCCACAACGCCCCTGATATTCCTGGTGATCGCGTCCGTCCTCAATGGTGCCCTGGATCTGCTGCTCATAGGCGGTCTGCACTTCGGAATTGTGTGTTCTGCGTTAACCACGGTGGCGGCCCAGGCTCTTTCCGCCGTATTGTGTATCTGGTATGTATGGAAAAAAGTCCCCCTGCTGCGGCCCAGGGGAAAGGACTTTGGTATGGACCGCGCTCTCCTGAAAAAGACGCTGGGATATGGCGGCGTGACCGCGCTGCAGCAGGCCTGTCAGCCAATCGGGAACCTGCTGGTTCAAGGAGCAGTAAATACCATGGGCGTGGACATCATGGCGGCCTTCAATGCGGTGACTAAGATCGACGATTATGCCCTGGTGCCGGAACGCAATATTTCCAATGCCATGTCCACCTTTATAGCTCAAAACAGCGGTGCGGGCAATGTGGAGCGGATCAGAAAAGGGTTGTGTACAGGGTTGTTTTTGGAACTGGCTTATGGTTTTGGAATCTTCCTGACCGTATATGCGGCAAAGGGATTTCTCATTGGCCTGTTTGTGGAGCAAGGGGCGGCGGCTGTTCTCGAAGAGGGAAACCGATATTTGGGCCTGATGGCTTTCTTCTATTTTCTTCCCGGCCTGACGAACGGCATCCAGGGATATTTCCGGGGAATAGGTATGATGAAGATGACCTTGGCTGGGACGGCTCTTCAGACGAGCTTCCGGGTGGTGTTTGTCTACCTGTTGTCCAAAAGGATGGGAATCGGAAGCTTTCCGGTGTCCTGTGCCATTGGCTGGTGTGCGATGCTGCTTTTGGACGGGATCTGTTATTATCGCCTGAATTATGGGCGGAAACGGAGCGCTGCCCTGTGAGGATGGGCGTATCCGGCGCTGCGCAGGAGGAAGGGACAGCCATCCCTCAAGGCGCCGACCGATGGAGCCGATTGTTTGCGGCAACCGTTCCTGCGGGTGGTATATTTTGTGCGCAGGCTGTATGAAAATGTGACGATTATGAGGCATCCCATCCAGCGCGCAGCGATTTGCATGGCTGGATGTGCAGCAGCCTGGATTGGGATGGAGTGTTTTTGGAAATTTTACCGGTATATTGGTACATAATAAAATTAGGATGATGCGAGGAGGACGAACAATGAAAAGTGCGGTATTCTATGGAAAACACGACCTGCGGGTGGAGGAGGCGCCAAAACCCCAGCTGGGGCCAGCGGACGTCCTGATCCAGGTGAAAGCCTGCGGCGTCTGCGGGACGGACGTGCACATTTATGAGGGAGATCAGGGCGCGGCGGATGTGACTCCACCCACCATCCTGGGGCATGAATTTGCTGGGATTGTGGCGGAAGTGGGTTCAGGGGTGCATACCTTCCGGCCGGGCGATAGGGTCTGCGTGGATCCCAACTGCTACTGCGGTGCGTGCGATCCCTGCAGGAAGGGCATGGCCCATTATTGTGAACATATGATCGGCTATGGAACTACGGTGAACGGCGGTTTCGCGGAGTACTGCGCGGTGGACGTCCGTCAGGTGTACCGTCTCGGGGAGAACACCTCCTTTGAGCAGGGCGCCATGACGGAGCCGGTTGCCTGCTGCCTGCACGGGATCGATATGTGCGAAATCCGTCCCGGCCATCGGGTGGCCGTGATCGGCGGCGGTATGATCGGGCTTCTGATGCTGCAGTTGTCCAGGCTGGCCGGGGCGGCCCGGGTGGCGTTGCTGGAGCCTGTGGAGAGTAAAAGAGAAGTGGGGCGCTCGCTGGGGGCGGACGTGTGCATCGACCCTCTCCATGGGGATGTGAAGGAAGCCTTGAGCGCGGCAGGCATGGATTCCCCGGATGTGGTCATCGAATGCGTGGGACGGCCTTCCACCATTGCCCAGGCCATTGAAATCGCTGGAAACAAGGCGGTGGTTATGATGTTCGGTTTGACCAAACCGGACGAAACGGTCGCCATCAAGCCCTTTGAGATCTTCAGAAAGGAACTGGTGCTCAAGGCTTCTTATATCAATCCGTATACCCAGAAGAGGGCGCTCGACCTGATCGACAGCGGCAGATTGGACGTGAGCAGCATGGTATACGAGGTATGCGGCTTGGAGAAGCTGGCGGAGGTGCTGGCAAGCCCAAAACTGCGGGCAATGGGGAAATATATCATTTCACCTGAAAAATAAGGCCGCATCAGAACGAATCTTTCAACGGGAAGCGAATGGCCGACGGGCCATCGGAGAAAACTGACAAGGGCCGAAAAGGGGAGGAGCGGCATGGAACGTGAAAAAAGAAGACAGATCCTATCCTGGCTGGCCTTTGCCTCCATTCTGGCAATGATCTGCGTTCTGTCCTTTCAGAGCGGGGCTGCCACGAAATCCCTGGATCGGTCTTTTGTGAGCTATGTGGCGGGAGAGGAGGAAGGCGGCGCGTATACGGCGGCAACCAGGCGGATGATCTATCTGGTCCGTCAGACCGGAAGGGCAGCGCTCTTCTTAGGACTGGGCGCAAGCTTGGGGTGTGCGGTGTGCCTCACCTTTGAAAGGATAAAGCGGTGGAAACGTTTGGCAGGGAGTGCGGCCGTATTGGCCGCAATCTGTTATCTCACGGAGAAGGCGAAAATTTTTATAGAAGGCAGGCATTATGCCTTTGAGGAATGTGTGGGAAGTTTTGTTTTCAGCATGCTGGGATATCTGCTGGCGGCGTGGCTTCTATGGCTCATGCTGAGAAGGGAGAGAAGGTAAGGCTGGAAGGAAGTCCCGGATTCTGATTGGAGTAGCATTCATTGCAGGCGTTGCCTGCGATATGCGGAGATTAACTTATTGACGGCAGTATCGCAGGCAACGCTTACGATATGCAGGGGTATATAGACATGTATCAGAGAAAATCGAATCTGCAGAACCTGGTCATCATCACCATTGACGGCATCGTGCTGGTGTTCAGCATGGCTCTCGCCAATTATATCAGGCACGGACGGTTCTTCCGGGGGACGAATTCCCCTGCGGACATAAGGATCCTGATGGCTATTTTCCTCGTGGTATTCCTGATCGTTAACCTATATAAGAATTTTTATCAGAGAATGCTGCTGCGGGGCCCTTTTCAGGAGATCATAGAGGTTCTCAAGATGAGCCTGGTAACGCTGGCTGGGGGAACGATGGCGCTGTATTTCACACGGATCATCGATGCCTATTCCCGGAAGGTTCTGTTTTATTTTGTGGCCATCGACGTGCTTCTCACGTTTATTGTCCATCAGGTTTACAAGAAATACCTGCCCCTGTTATACCGGATGTCAGGAGCGGCGCGGCAGATTCTTCTGGTGGCGGCGCAGGACGAAGCCGCGGCGCTGGTTGCGGAGATGAGGGGAATCAAGGATTATAGCTATCAGATCAAGGGGATGGTGCTGCTTTCGGGGGACGGAGAAGAGGTGGACGGCATCCCTGTGGTGGCAGCGCGGGACGGATTGGTGGATTACTGTTTGGGTACGTCCCTGGATGAGGTGATCATCTGCGCGGATCGGGAGACGGAAGAGGGGCTGTTTGGGGAGATGGAAAATCTGGCGGCCATGGGCCTGACCATCCATCTTCAGGTTCCCGTGCTGGAACTGCGGGAGGCGCCCCAGCGTATGCTGTCCCAGTTCGGGCGTTTTCACATGATCACCTATGCCAACCGGGTACTGCCGTTCGGACAGCTTTTGCTGAAACGGGGGATGGACATTGCCGGAGCATTGGTGGGGACGTTGGTACTGGCAGTTCTCACGGTGTTTCTTTTTCCCGTGATCAAGATGGATTCTCCCGGTCCTGTGTTCTTTGCCCAGAAGCGGGTGGGACGCAACGGCAGAGTGTTTCGGATGTATAAATTCCGTTCCATGTATTTGGACGCAGAGGAACGCAAGAAGGAGCTGATGGCCCAAAACGAGATGGATGGGCTCATGTTCAAGATGGAGGACGACCCCAGGATCACCAGGGTGGGAAAGTTCCTGCGCAGGACGAGCCTGGATGAATTTCCACAGTTCCTCAATATCCTGAAAGGGGATATGAGTCTGGTGGGAACAAGGCCTCCCACGCTGGACGAGTTTGAGCAATACAAAACGTATCATAAGAAACGCCTCAGCTTTCGGCCGGGCTTGACGGGCATGTGGCAGGTGAGCGGACGAAGCGATATCACGGATTTCGAGGAGATCGTCAGGCTGGATGTGGAGTATATCGATAACTGGTCCGTGAGCCTGGATCTCAAGATCCTGATTAAAACCGTGCTCGCCGTGTTCTCGGAGAGCGGGGCGAGGTAAGGCGTCCGGTAGGAATATTTAGGCATATAAATGGGGCTGTTGCGCCGGCAGATTATTTATCCGCCGGCGCAACAGCCCTTTCACGCGTCTGTATCCGTTTATAATTTCTCGGCGGCTCTGCGGGAGCGTCGTTCACGCATACCTGTGCGCAGCTGTCTGAGATAGTATAGAAGGTCGCAGCGATATACGAGCACGTACATGACTCCTGCCATGACGAAAGCCGTGGCTACGTCGAAGAAGGAATGCTGCTTTAAAAACATGGTGGAAAGGACGATGGAGACGCACAGGAGCAGGGAAGGGATGCGTATCCATTTCTTTTTCCCCAGCTGGCTGTGGTACAGGGCAATGTGCGCTCCCAGCGAATTGTATACATGAATGCTGGGCCACAGGTTTGTGGGCGTGTCCGTCCGGTATAAAAGCGTGACCATGTGGGAAAAAATGTTATCCCTGGGCATTACAACGGGACGGAGGTGGTGTCCGTTGGGAAAAAGGGTGGACACCAGGAGGAAGATGGTCATACCGGTACACAGGAAGATGGCGCTTTTATAGTAGCCGTCCCTGTTGTGCCAGGCCAAATAGAGAACCACTGCCGGAATATAGGCAAACCAGAGAAAATAGGGGATGATAAACAGTTCGCAGAAGGGAATGTAATCATCCATGGGAACATGGATCACCTGATATCTCCATATATACCGATCCTCGAGCCACGCGAACCAGGTGAGATACGTGAACATGTATATCGCGAAGGGCAGGAGGTGTTTATTTTTTTCATAGATTGTTTTCATGAATTCCTCTCAATTCCGCCGCCTAAGGCGACTTACAGTTCCGGTCGGAAGCATTTAGGGACCGATCCGGTTTAAAAATAAAAAGCGAGAAATTTGCGGCAGCATCTGATGGAGATATCATCGGACATGGCCGCCACTTCTCCGTCTGTGTGTACCCACAGAGGACGGGAAGTGCGGATGCGTATCTTCCCTGCGGCGTGCCGCTCCACTCCGTGATACCGGTAATGCTTTCCGAAGAAAGCGGTGGGAAGCACCAGGAGGATCTTCCAGACAGGCACATTGTCCACGGTGCACAGATCCAAAATGCCGTCCCCGTCGTCCGCATAGGGACAGAAATAGAAGCCTCCGCCTTCATAACAATGGGACATGCAGGCTATGAACAAAAGGCGGTTGAGCGAAACCTTCCGAGGCGCATCCTCGTTTCCATCCAGCCAAAGCCGCGCCTGTGCACGGCCCGGCCGGGCCAGGAGCTTTAAGGCAATACCCAGATAGGTGAGCTTGCCGAGACCCAGACGGTTCAGCACGTTTTTAAAGGGGGAAGCCATTGCCTGCTGGCAGACGGCAGCGTCGAACCCGATGCCGCTGCTCACCAGAAACCGTCTGTCGGGCAGGGATACTTTTCGGAAAGTTTTTCCCTCCGGGAGAAAGGCGGTATGGTAATGAAGGATGCCCATGTCCATGCGCCGTTCCTTGGGAGAATCCAGAAGATGGACCAGGGCTTTGAGGGGCCTGCGGCTGATGCCGATATCCCTGGCCAGGTCATTGCCGGATCCGGTGGGGATGTTGCTGAAGCGGATTCTGTCAGGATTACGGATTCCTTGGAGCGCCTCATTGACGGCCCCGTCACCGCCCAGGACGACGAGATGGACGCAGGAGTCTTCCTTAGCAGCATCTACGCTCGCTTCCTCGGCAAAATGGGCCATATCCCCTGCCTTTGCGGAAAAACGTACCTGATAGGGAACCTTTCGTTCCTCCAAAACAGCACGGATACGTTCCCAGTCCCTGATACCCTGCCCCGAGCGTGAAGCAGGATTTACCAAAAAATAATACATGTGCTTTCTATTCCCCCATTTCTCAAGGAAGTATTCTAACAGAAATAAAACGCAAGTCAATAGCTCTCTTTTCGGTTTAAGAAAAGAATAAGAATCTTTAGAAAACGTTTCGGACGACCGACCTACAGCTGGGCAAAAATGGGAGGAGTACGGAATGCGTAAAAGGGATATTCCGGGTAAGGAAGCGCGACGTTTTTGACAGCCTGTATGAACTATGCTATAATTTTCGTGTATTTTTGTAAGAACTGTAAACATGCTGCCAAAGGCGGCAAAATATACCGATGCGGGAGGTAGACGATGTATTCTCTGGACGAAGTGAAGCTGGTGGATCCTGAAATCGCGCAGGCGATCGTGGACGAGCAGGAAAGACAGAACAGCCATATCGAACTGATAGCTTCAGAAAACTGGGTGAGCAAGGCGGTAATGGCCGCCATGGGCAGCGTGCTTACCAATAAATACGCGGAAGGATATCCGGCAAAAAGATATTATGGCGGATGTGAATGTGTGGATGAGGTGGAAAATCTGGCGATCGAAAGGGCAAAGGAGCTCTTCGGCTGCGATTATGCCAACGTCCAGCCCCATTCCGGCGCCCAGGCCAACATGGCGGTGCAGTTCGCAGTGCTGAATCCCGGAGATACCATCATGGGGATGAACCTGGATCATGGCGGACATTTGACCCATGGAAGCCCGGTGAACTTGTCTGGGAAATATTTCAAAGTGGTTCCCTACGGTGTGAACGACGACGGTTTTATCGACTATGACCGGATGAAGGAGATTGCCAGGCAGTGTCAGCCGAAGATGATCATTGCCGGAGCTTCCGCTTATGCCAGGACTATTGATTTTGCGGCCTTCCGGGAAGCGGCCGACGAGGTGGGCGCATGCTTGCTGGTGGATATGGCCCATATCGCTGGACTGGTGGCTGCTGGACTGCATCCCAGCCCGATCCCCTATGCGGACGTGGTTACAACAACCACTCATAAGACGCTGCGTGGGCCCAGAGGAGGCATGATCCTTTGTAATAAAGAGGCGGCGGAAAAATATAATTTTAATAAAGCGATCTTCCCCGGCACCCAGGGCGGTCCCCTTATGCATGTGATCGCGGCCAAAGCGGTGTGCTTCAGGGAGGCCTTGAGCGACGATTTCAAGACGTACCAGAAGGGAATCGTGGACAATGCCCAGGCCCTTTGTAAAGGGCTGATGGACAGAGAAATCAAAATCGTATCCGGCGGTACGGACAATCACCTGATGCTGGTGGATCTGACCAATTATGATCTGACGGGAAAGGCGGTGGAAAAACTGCTGGACGCAGCCCACATTACATGCAACAAGAACACGATCCCCAACGATCCCAAGTCTCCCTTTGTGACCAGCGGAATCCGTCTGGGTACGCCCGCGGTGACCTCCAGGGGAATGAACGTACAGGATATGGACAGGATAGCGGAGGCGATTGCCCTGGTGATCAAGGGCGGGGAAGGTAAGATTTCCGAAGCCCGTGAAATTGTGAGAGGGCTGACGGACAAATATCCGCTGAAATAAAGTAAGAAACCAAGGGCGAGGGCACTCGGCCATTTTGCATAGCGCTGCGATGCGGCGCAGGAATTCGGAAAACGATAACA
>CANSTU010000098.1 GCA_947650005.1 uncultured Lachnospiraceae bacterium | reverse complement strand
TGGGAATCAATTTTTCCAGAGTCCTCACCCTGAAATATGGGAACGCCGTGAAATCCTGGCTTAAGGCCGACCGGGCGGTGATCAGTGTGGGCCGCGTGATGACCTGTGTCTTGGGTATGGTGGTGAACCGGGAGCGGGAAATCAGAAAGTTTGTGAAAACGCCCTTTTACCGTGTGATGGGAAAATTCCTGTTGGATGGGGGGGAAGAAAATGAAAAAAGGGATTTTGAGGGAGAATGGCGGGCCGTGGAGGGGTCGTCCTACTTCCAATCCCCCCTGCTTTACAAGGAAAACGGCTTTCTGAAAAGGGAGAACGCTCAGGCGCTGATCGACTTTTTGCTGCAGGAGCCAATGGAAAAGGCCTTGATCGAAAAAGTGGAGCGCAAAAAGGAGCAGAAAAATCCGCCGCTTCTCTATAATCTGGCCGAGCTGCAGAACGACTGCTCCAAATTTTTTAAAATCAGTCCAGATGAAACCCTGCGCATTGCACAGGAACTTTATGAGAAAAAACTGACCACCTATCCCCGGACGGACGCCCGGGTGCTGTCTGTTGCCGTATCGAAGGAAATCCTAAAAAACATCGGCGGGCTGAGGAATTACCCCTTGGCAGCCAATTTTGCAGCAGAGATTTTACAAAACGGAAGCTATAAAGGGATCGCAAAGACCCGCTATGTGAACGATAAGCAGATCACCGACCATTATGCGATTATACCTACCGGCCAGGGCTTTGGCGCGCTGCGCTCCCTGGCGCCAGCCGCGGCCAGGGTCTATGAGCTGATCGTACGGCGTTTCTTAGGGATTTTTTATCCGCCCGCCGTGTATCAGAAGGTTTCCCTGGTATGTATCATGAAAAAGGAGCGTTTTTTCTCCAGCTTTAAGGTTCTTACGGAGGAGGGATATCAAAAGGTGGTTCGGTTTTCCTTCGCAAAGAAACCGGCGGAGCCGGATCGGCAGGAGGGAGAACGGCAGGAAGATGTGAAATGCGACGCCGCTTTTATGCGCCTTCTCCAGGGGGTGAAGAAGGGCATGAGCGTGGAATGTAGCGGATTGGAAATCAAGGAAGGGGAGACATCCCCGCCCAAACGTTACAATTCCGGCACTATGATTCTGACCATGGAGAACGCAGGCCAGTTCATAGAAGACGAAGAGCTGCGCGCCCAGATCAAAGGAAGCGGGATCGGGACCAGCGCAACCAGGGCGGAAATCCTGAAAAAACTGGTGGCCATTGAATATCTGGCCCTCAACAAGAAAACGCAGATGATCACGCCCACACAGAAGGGAGAAATGGTCTACGATGTGGTATCGGATTCCATCCGTCCGCTTTTGAATCCGGCGCTGACGGCGAGTTGGGAAAAGGGACTTGCCATGGTGGCGGACGGAACGATCACCGGCGAGGAATATATGAAGAAACTCACCGATTTCGTGGGCCGTAGGACCAACATGGTCAAGCAGCTGAATAACCAGCAAATCCTGTATCAGCAGTTTGAGGAAAGCGCAAAATACTATGGAAATCAGCCGCCAAAGGGTGGGAAAGAACGGCAGGGATCAGAAGGTAACACAGGAATAAATGTATGAATGTGTCGACAGTTTCTTTCGGCTCTGGCGGCATCCCGACCGGGCGCTTGCCGGGAAAGGAACAGGGACGCAGACAGATAACCGGCTGACGGCCTCAGAAAGGAGCAGTTATGGAAGCCTGTAAGATCAGAAATTTATATGAACTCAAAGAAACCATTGCGACAGAGGTATTCGAGGGAGTGGAATACCCTTGGGAGATACTGCCGAAAATCAAGGAATTCATCGTCAAGCTGGGAAATACCCTTCCGGAGGAGCGTTTCAACAGAATCGGGGAGAATATCTGGGTCGCGAAAACCGCCAAAGTAGCTCCTACCGCATGTATCAACGGTCCGGCTATCATCGATGAAGAGGCGGAAATCCGTCACTGCGCTTTCATTCGGGGCAGCGCCATCGTGGGAAAAGGCGCCGTGGTGGGCAATTCAACGGAACTCAAAAATGTAATCCTGTTCAATAAGGTACAGGTTCCCCACTACAATTACGTAGGGGACAGCATCCTGGGATTTAAGTCCCATATGGGAGCCGGATCCATCACATCCAATGTGAAGAGCGACAAGACCTTGGTGGTGGTACGGTGTAACGGAGAGGAATGCCATACCGGCCTGAAGAAATTCGGGGCCATGTTGGGAGACTGCGTGGAGGTTGGATGCAACAGTGTGCTCAATCCCGGCACGGTGATTGGACGCTGCAGCAATATTTATCCTACGTCCATGGTGCGGGGGTATGTGCCGGCAGACAGTATTTACAAGAATCGGACTGAAATCGCCGCGAAAGTTTGACTGGTACAATACAATATGAAATCCGCGATCCCCGGGAAACGGGAGAAAGAGCTTCAGAACTTCCTATTGCCTGCCTGAATTGAAATACATTTTGGTAAAAATAGAAGAAAACAGGTTTTTTTTGTTGACAGCCCGCAATTGTGATGCTATCATGCATATGTATGCCGCATAACGAGGTAGAATTCCTTTTTGGGACGATAAGCGTGTTCATCTTTTTGGGATGACACCACCAAAGTTAGCGAGTTTTGTTAATAGGAGGTGCCCTATGTACGCAATCATTGCAACAGGTGGAAAACAGTACAAGGTTTCCGAAGGCGACGTTCTCAATGTGGAGAAGCTGAATGCAGCCGAGGGGGAATCTGTTACATTTGACCAGGTAATCGCAGTGAGTGATAACGGTCTGAAGGTAGGCGCTGACGTGGCTTCCGCCACCGTTTCCGCTACCGTGGTAGGCGAAGGCAAGGGAAAGAAAGTCATCGTCTATAAGTATAAGAGAAAGACCGGCTATCACAAGAAAAATGGCCACAGGCAGCCGTACACGCAGGTCAAGATTGAGAAGATCAATGCTTAAGCTGCGGCCATGACAAAGATAACGGTCAAAAAGTCAGGCGCGGGGGAGTATATGGGATTCACCGCAACGGGGCACAGCGGATATGCCGAAGCAGGCAGCGATATCGTGTGTGCGTCCATTTCGGTCCTGGTGATCAATACCATCAATTCAATTGAGAGGCTGACGCAGGACGAGATAAGGGTGGATACTCGAGAGGAAGACGGAATGATTGATATGCGGTTCGTGAAAGCGGCCGGGGAGCGTTCGTCCCTTCTTCTGGATTCCATGGTGCTTGGCTTACAGGAAGTAGGAAGGCAGTACGGTAACAGATACCTGAGACTTCATTTTGAGGAGGTGTAGACCATGTTAAAGATGAACCTTCAGTTTTTTGCTCATAAAAAGGGCGTTGGTTCCACCAAGAACGGCAGGGATTCCGAATCTAAGAGATTGGGAGCCAAGAGGGCAGACGGGCAGTTTGTAAAGGCAGGAAACATCCTTTACAGACAGCGCGGGACGAAGATCCATCCCGGTATCAATGTGGGACGGGGCGGAGATGATACCCTGTTCGCAATGGTGGACGGTGTGCTGAGATTCGAGAGAAAAGGAAGAGACAGAAAGCAGGCTTCTGTTTATCCTGTGGAACAGTAAGAGTGCCGGGCTTCAAACAATTATGTTTGAAGCCCTTTTCATAGGTGCCGTGTAAACGCATGGCAGGAAGATTAGCAAATGGCCTACAGCCATATGCAACTGTGATTTATGTCCGTTGAAGCGGACAAGGAAGGTTAAGATGCATGTTTGCAGATAGAGCCAGAATTTTTGTCAGGAGCGGAAAGGGAGGGGATGGACACGTTTCCTTCCGAAGAGAAAAATATGTGCCAAACGGAGGCCCGGACGGAGGCGATGGAGGCCGTGGCGGAGATGTGATCTTTCAGGTGGATGAAGGATTGAATACCCTAACAGACTTCCGGCATGTCCGTAAATATAAGGCCGGCGACGGGCAGGAGGGTGGAAAACGCAACTGCAGGGGAAAGGATGGGGAGGATATCATCCTGAGAGTGCCGGAGGGAACCGTGATCAAGGAAGCGGCGAGCGGAAAAGTGATCGCAGATCTGTCCGGTGACAACAAGACGGTGGTACTGCTGAAGGGCGGCCGCGGCGGAAGCGGAAACCAACATTATGCCACGAGCACCATGCAGGCCCCTAAGTATGCCCAGCCCGGCCGCCCGGCCAGGGAGTTGGAGCTTTTTTTAGAGCTTAAAATGATCGCGGATGTGGGTCTGGTGGGCTTTCCCAACGTGGGAAAATCCACGCTCTTATCCAGGGTCACCAATGCTCGTCCTAAGATCGCCAATTATCATTTCACCACCATCGTTCCGAATCTGGGTGTGGTGGACATGGAAGATGCCAGAGGATTTGTGATAGCGGACATTCCAGGGCTCATCGAAGGGGCCAGCGAGGGTGTGGGGCTGGGGCATGAGTTCCTTCGGCATATTGAACGGACAAAGGTCATCATCCATATGGTGGATGCGGCAGGAACGGAAGGAAGGGATCCTGTTGCGGATATCTATGCCATCAACAAGGAGCTGGAGGCCTATAACGCGCAAATCGCTTCGCGCCCCACGGTGATTGCAGCCAATAAAATGGACGCGGCCTGTGGCAGCTTAGAGGACGTATTGGGGCCCCTGAAGGCGGAGTTTGAACCCAAAGGGATCCGTGTTTTCCCCATTTCTGCGGTGAGCGGGCAGGGGTTGAAGGAATTGCTGTATCATGTGAGCGGCATGCTGGATGAGGCAGACCACAGTCCGGTGGTCTTTGAACAGGAGTACTTTCCGGAGCAGGAGACCCGCTTTGACAACGAACCTTATACGGTGGAGTATGACAACAAAGAGAATGAATATGTGGTGGAAGGGCCTCGGATAGAGAAAATGCTTGGATATACCAATCTTGACTCCGAAAAGGGATTCCGCTTCTTCCAGAATTTCTTGAAGGATACGGGGATTTTAGAAGAACTGGAGGCGCTCGGCATACAGGAGGGGGACACCGTCCGTATGTATGGGTTAAAATTTGACTATTATAAAAACTAAGGGAGGAAGAAGAATGACGAGTAAGCAGAGGGCCTATCTCAAAGGCCTTGCCAGCAGTCAGGATCCCATTTTTCAGATCGGAAAGGAGAATCTCACGCCCGAAGTGACGGAAGCGGTGCGGGAGGCTTTCAGCCGCCGGGAATTGATTAAAATAAGCATCCTGAAGAGCTGCTTTGACGATCCCAATGAACTGGCGGCCACTCTGGCGGAGCGCACCCGCTCCCAGGTGGTCCAGGTAATCGGAAGGAAGATCGTGCTTTATAAAGAAAGTAAGGAGCATAAGAAAATTGAACTTCCCTGAATAAGGGAAAACGGATAAAGGGGAAGGGTATGGTAATGCAAAAGGCGGTTTGCATACAGAGAAGGGCATCCGGGCAGGGGGAAGGTGTCAAAAAAGTGGGAATTATGGGAGGAACCTTCAATCCCATCCATCTGGGCCATCTCCTTTTGGCAGAAAATGCTAGATCTGCTTTTGGACTGGATGAAGTCTGGTTCCTTCCCAGCGGTTATTCTTATATGAAGAGCCAGGAGGAGATGGAGGACGGAGCGGTTAGGCTGTATATGACCGAGCTGGCCTGTCGGGACAATCCCTATTTCAGGGTATCGTCCTTGGAAGTGGACAGGGGAGGGTATACTTACACTGCGGATACCCTTTGCCAGCTTGTGGCGGAGAATCCGGATACATCGTTTTTTTTCATCGTCGGGGCGGACAACCTATTTACTATGGAGAGTTGGAAGGAACCGGAGGTTATCTTTCAAAAGGCGGGAATTCTGGCCGCGGTACGGGAGGGCTGTGACAGAGGCAAACTGCAGGAACAGGCGGCTCATTTAAAAGACCGTTTCGGGGCGCGGGTATTCCTGATTCCGGCTGGAACCATCGAAATTTCTTCCTCGGAGATCCGAGCAAGGATTCGGTCGGGCCGTTCCATACGATATATGGTGCATGAAAAAGTGCGCAGATATATAGAGAAGAACGGGCTATATAAAGGATGAAGGACAAAAGCGCAATCTTTAGAATCGGTTTTGAGGTGACAGGATGGGAAAAAAAGAGAAAGAAAGCCAGGAAGGCGGTTATGAGATGGCAAAATTGCGCTTGGCCATGAAAAAGGCTCTCAATCCAAGGCGGTATGAACATACGCTGGGAGTGGCCTATATGGCGGCAGCGCTGGCCATGAGATATGGGGAGGACGTAAAGAAGGCGCAGGCGGCCGGTCTGCTCCATGATTGTGCCAAGAACCTTTCCAATGAAAAACGGATGAAGATTTGCCATAAAAACGGGATTCCCATTTCCGAAGCGGAACACCGCAACCCGTTTCTGCTGCATGCCAAGGTAGGGAGTTTCCTGGCAAAGGAAAAGTACGGGATCCAGGATCAGGAGATTCTGGACGCCATTGCCTGCCATACCACGGGAAAGCCTGGAATGGGCATGCTGGATAAAATCCTTTATATTGCGGATTATATAGAGCCCTGCCGCAACCAAGCGCCGGATCTGGCGGTGGTTCGGCGCCTGGCCTTTGAAGATCTGGATCAATGCCTGTATCGGATTTTAAAAGATACTTTGGAATATCTGGAGGCAAGCCGGATGGAATGTGATATTTTGACCCAACAAACCTATGAATATTACAGAGAGTGCTTGATTTGAGTGCGTGCTAAAGCGTGCAGATGGGAGTCGACTATGACGGATAAAAATGCAAAACAAATGGCGCTTCTTGCGATTGACGCCATGGAAGACAAAAAGGCTGAGGACATCAGCATCATAGATATCAGCGAGGTTTCCGTATTGGCGGACTATTTCCTGATCGCCAGCGGCGGAAACCGAAACCAGGTACAGGCGGTCATTGACAACGTGGAAGAGAAACTGGGTCGTGCCGGACATCATCCCCGCCAGATCGAGGGTTACGATACCGCGAACTGGATCCTCATGGATTATGGTGATATTATCGTTCATGTGTTTGACAGGGAAAACCGGCTTTTCTATGATCTGGAGAGGATTTGGCAGGACGGCAAACGGATCGAAAGGAAGGAACTGGAGGGGACAGACTGACGGATCTGCGTATTTTCCTTGGGATTTTCAGCGTATTTTCCCAGAATTTCTGGGAGTTGTGCCGAATTTTTTCTTGAAGGCCCGGGAAAAGGTGGAGTAATCCCGAAAGCCGCTGCCGTAACAGGCGTCGGTCACGCTCAGTCCTTTCTGTATCATTAACTTAGCGGTGAGCAAGCGCTTTTCATTGATGTAGGATCCTATGGAATAGCCTGTTTCCGCTTTAAACAGATGCATGAGATGGGAACGGCTCATAAAGAAATGCTCCGCAAGTCCGTCCACAGTGAGCTCTTCTGTTAGATGCGCATTCATATAGTCCACGATTTGGGCGGTCTTTTCATTGGCCAGCGCATTCTGAAGGCTGCTGGCATGATGGTTGAGGACCGCTCTGTTTATGAGGATCATGAACTCCAGAAGGAGCACCTGCTGATACAGGACGCCTGCGTAATCCGGATGGCGAAAGGAATCCACCAGATCTTGGCAGATGCGCAGCAGGCTGTCCCTTTCCGGCTCATCGAGGCGCAGCACATAGAAGTGCTTTTCGCCGTTTTCTCCCGGCTCGAGGAAACAGCGGCCCAGATCGTAACTGCTCGTCCGATGTTTTTCCATGAAATCCGGAGAGAGATAGGCAATGATCCGCTCATAAGGAATTCGGTCGCGGACGATGGGAGAATGGATATCTCCAGCCCTCACCAGCACAATGTCATAGGGGCGCAGGCTATATTTGCGACCTTCGATGGAATAGTCCACGTCTCCGCCGAGAAAGAGGATTACTTTGTCGAAATCGTGATAGTGGTAAGAGGCTTCCATCTTTTCCCTTTCGTGTAAATGAAAAATTCGGAAATCATTTTCCACATACCCTTTTTTCTCATATTCCTTTTCCATATCAAATACCTTTCCGTAACCTGCAAATTTGGGCTGCAGGCATAAATTTGCGTGGGAAAATTTTATTTTTACACAAACCCTTTATGTCTGCTGAAGCAGGCATAAGTTCACGGTTAAAAAAAGCTGTAAAGACATTTTTCAATCTAACCCTCCATGCCTGCTTTGGCAGGCATAAATTCATGGTTGAAAAATGGCTGTAAAGATATTTTTCAATCTATTCCTCCGGCTTTGCCAACATTTATCGGACTATGGTTTGTTTCCCGATCAGGAAGGGAAGTAAACCGTAATTTTCCATGCATAGTTCCATCTTTTCTATTATAGTGCACGATCTGCAAGATTAAAAGCACAAATTCGGTTTTTTCTCTCAATAATGTCGTATAATATAAGAATAAGATAGAACAGATGGAAACAGTGTGAAATCTGCGCTTTCACATTCTCGATAAAAATACCCGCTAAAGCGGGTAGACGGGAGTTGGGACGATATGAATTTGGCGGCACTTAGATATGAAGAACTTGCGCTGAATGCATTTTCGGCACTGCATACGGAAGTTTACGATGGATGGCTTCTGCGTTTTGCGCAGGGAGCGGGCTTTTCGGGCAACTGCGTCATCCCTCTTTATCTGTCCACCCGTGCTTATGAGGATAAAATTATTTATTGTGAAGAAAAGTTTGCGGCCAGGCGCTTGCCCTGTGTGTTTAAAATGACGGCGAATGTGTCCTCCTCCTTGGATCAGCAGCTTGCCTTGAAGGGCTATGAAATGGCGGGTAAGACAAGGATTATGGAATGTTCCCTTTCTCCCTATAGAGGGCAGTGGACGGAAACGACGGAGCAGACGAGGATTACGCTCAGCCATACCCTGGAAGAAGGATGGCTGGAAGCCTTTTTAGGCCTGGATGATGTGGAGGAGCGCCAGGAGGCAAACACGGCTCGAACTATGTTGGAGGCTATCCGGAACCCGGTCTACTGTGCGGCTGTTTATGAGCATGGCAGCATTGTGGGATGCGGCCTCGGCGTCCTGGAGGATGGAAAGATAGGGTTGTACGATATCCGGGTGAAAGAAGGGATGCGTAAGCTGGGCATCGGTTCCGCCATCTGCCGTGCCATCATGGAGGAAGGGGCGCGAAACGAGGCGGATACCGCCTATCTACAGGTCGGCGCTTCCAACAGGGCGGCCCTGGCGCTTTATGAAAGCCTGGGATTTAGAGAGGTCTATACTTATTGGTATCGGGTAAAACCAAATGTCAACTCTTAAAACGTTTCCTCTTCAGGCAGGGCTTTCGTGACGGGATAAACGAATGAATGTGCCAATGCATTCATTCGTTTATCCCAGCTTCCGGACAGGAGGAGACCACCGGCTGAAAGCATTCCAGCAATTTTCGGGCGGCCTTGGGGAAACATTGGTATTTTTTCCAGATCAGATTCATTCCCGTTTCCAGATGCGGCAAAAGGGGACGGAAGCAGAGGCTGCTGTCTCCGGTCACGTTGATGATCTTATCCAAAGTGAGGGCATAACCCATGCCTTCTTCCACCATCAGAGAGGCGTTGTACAGTAGATTATAGGTGGCCACCACGTTTAATTCGGCCTTGGTCTTTTGAAGCCAGGCGAGCAGATCGTCCCCGTCTTGGACGTTGCGATTTAGGATCAGGGGCTTGTCCCACAGATCCTCCGCACGAATGGATTCGCTGGAGGCCAACGGGCTGTCCTTTCTCATCAGAACGCCGTATACGTCCTTCATGGGAAAAGCCAGGCATTCATATTTGGACGGATCTTCCACCGGGCCAAACAGGAGCCCGAAGTCGATGAGCCCCCTGTCTAAACTTTCCAGCACATCTGTGGTATCTCCGCTGATGATATGATAATGGATATCCGGATATTCCTGCTGAAGGCATCTGGCGGCCCTGGCAATCAGGCGTACCGCATCCGTTTCGCCGGCACCGATATAGATATCCCCCACGATCACGTCATCGCAGCAGGTGATTTCACATTCTGCCTTCCGGACCAGGTTGAGGATTTCTTCAGCACGCTTACGCAGGAGCATCCCCTCCTCTGTCAGAGTGACCTTGCGGTTCCCTCGGATCAGAAGCTGTTTTCCCAATTCTTCTTCCATTTCCTTAAGCTGTCGGGAAAGGGTGGGCTGGGAAAGATGCAGGGATTCCGCCGCGCCGGAAATGCTCTGTTCTCTTGTAACTGCCAGAAAATACTGCAGAACCCTCAATTCCATCTGTTTGTTCCTCCATTTGTAAAATTGGCAAAATTGCTTCTTTTATCCCATCCTTTTACTTCTCCGCACCGAAAAACTGCGGATGCGATGTCGCGTCTGTAATTTTAACTATACAGGGAATCGACTGAGAGGTCAATTCCCTTTTACGGTTCCTTTGCCCACGCCTGCCAAGATACTGCCCGGAGAGGTGCGCCCCAGGAGGAGCCGTGGAAGC
>CANSTU010000097.1 GCA_947650005.1 uncultured Lachnospiraceae bacterium | reverse complement strand
GGACGCCTTTCATGCCATGGAGAGGAGACCTGCTTCCCAGGAGGGCCGTATCCCGACTGGGAAGCGTTTAGGGCTCATCGGAATGTCCGGCATGAGTGCGTCCCCAAACCATCCCCCTGCCTCCGCCCGCCTGCCTTCCGGGACGCCCCCATTCCCAAGGACGCCGAAAATTGGAACTCTCCGTACACGGATTTTTCTTTACTTTGCTTCCGTGTTCCTGTTATGATTGACAGTATAGGGGATTTTCACCAAAGAATCATTTAAAAAAAGCTGCGAACGTGCGGACCAGGGGAAGAAATGGGAGAATTTCAGGAACTGATCAGGGATTTCCATAAGATACGGGAATATATGAGGCAGTTTTTCATCTATGGCTTTCAGGTACGCGGGGAACTGGGGGATAAGAGCGCCCGTACCTACGACAATGAAAGACGTCGGGTGGAAAGCTGGCTGAAGGACTATGCCCGGTACGGGTACACGGAACGAAAAAAACATGTCTACATCAGCGTGGATGCAAAGTCCGTTCCCTGCAATCCTCTGTACGCGGCCTGGAAATCCAAAAGTTTCACGGATAACGACGTCCTGCTGCACTTTTTTCTACTTGATCTACTGGCACGCAATCCGCAAGGGCTTGGCGCAGGAGAATTGGCAGACCAGATTTGTGAAGAATACGGTCTCCTCTTTGACAGCCAGACGGTGCGCCTGAAACTGAAGGAATATGAAGGCCTGGGTCTGCTGCAGGCCAGGCGGAAGGGGAAGAGCCTGCTCTATTCCCCAATGCCCGCTCTGGACGCTGAGCCTTTGCCGATAGAAAGTTTTCGGGAGGCCTCCAGTCTATGGAGCAAGCTGCTTATTGCAGTACAATTTTTCCAGGGCAGCGCGCCCTTTGGTTTTGTAGGCAGCACGATCCTGGATCGCGAGGATTTTTTCAACGATCTGTTTTCCTTCGGGCAGAACTATATTGTACATACCCTGGAGGACGGCATCCTGCACCAGCTTCTTGAGGCCATCCGGGAAAACCGTACGGTGACCCTGGAATATAGAAGCCAGCGCAGCCAAAAAGCGCTGTCCATATACGGCATTCCCCTGAAAATTCCTGTGAGCACGCGTACAGGCAGGCGTTATGTCTGTCTATACCTGCCGGGCGGCAGACGATTTGCCAATCTGCGTCTGGACTGCATCTCCCGTGTAAACCCCGGTGAAATCTATTCCGGCGCCCAGGATCTGCATCGCCGGCTGGAACGCTGCCTTCCCCGCTGCTGGGGCGTTTCCTTCAAAGGAAACAGTCATGGGGAGGAGCTGTGTATCCGCCTTTTTATAGAGGAAGGAAAGGAAGATTATATCCTCCGCCGCCTGCAGCGGGAACGTCGGGGCGGCAGCATAGAACGGCTTGGGGAAAATGAGTATCTCTACCGCGGGATTTTCTATGATACTGGGGAAATGCTTTCCTGGGTGAAGACCTTCACGGGCAGGATATTGGAAATTCGGGGCGACAACCGGGCCGTGGTCGCCAGAGCCCTCACGGACTGGGAGCGCATGTACCGGCTCTACTCAGATGGATAGGAGAGACAAAAGGATCCCCATTCTAAGATAAACGCATGAATATCCCGATAGACGTCCGATACCGATACCGTAAGGGCCAAAGGGAAGCGCAAGACATTCTTGCATTTATCCGGGAAGGGCATAATGCAGGACATTTCTATATAGGAAAAACAAATGGAACTGTTTCATGAAATTTATGGATGTTATTTTCATATATTGCGCCGAATCCTTACGCAGGCCTCCAAGCAACCTCTTTCCGTCCGGGAAATGCGTCGGATTGCGGCAGAGTATGGCTTCGGAGAGAGCGCACAGGCCGTTCTGCCCAAGCTGCTTTCCGGGGAATGGCCCTTTCTGGAGCCGTGCGCCAAAGGTTCTTCCGGGGAAACGCTTTACCGCTCCCGCCTCCGGCATGTTCCCCGCACGCCTCTGTCGGGACTGCAACGTTCCTGGTTGAAGGCCCTTCTGGCGGACGAGCGTTTTCCCCTCTTCGTCTCCCCGGAGGAATTGGATTCCCTCCGAATGATGCTTCAGGATGCCCCCGCCCTGTACCGACAGGAGGACTTCCTTTCCTTTGACCGATATCTGGATGGGGATCCTTATGACGATCCCGGCTATCGGCAGCGATTTGCAGTCATTCTGGAATCCCTTACCCAAAATCGCATCCTTTTGCTTTCCTATGAGGGCAAACACAGTCGAAGAGTTTCTATGGAAGCAGCTCCTGTCCAACTGTCCTTTTCCGCCAGGGACAATAAATTCCGCCTGTTCTGCCTGCGTTATTTCCATGGCGCATATCGGCTCGGCGTTACGCTGAATCTGGCCAGGATCAACGCCTGCACCCTTTCCTCCCGGCCCGCTCCGATACAGGCAGCTTCACAGCGCTTCCGCTCGGTCAGCCGGACGCCCGAGCCCGTTGTTCTGGAAATCGACGGAGAGCGCAACGCTCTGGAACGGTGTATGCTCCATTTTGCCAGCTATGAAAAACAGACCGAATACGACGGGCAGAGCCGCCGTTGGCGCTGCTCTATCTATTATGACAGAGCGGATGAAACCGACCTTCTCATCGACGTACTTTCCTTTGGCCCCGTGGTCAAGGTTCTGGGGCCTGCCTCCTTCCTGCGGCAGGTGCGAAAACGGGTGGAGCGGCAATATCGGCTTCTGTGGAAAGCCGGGGAGGAATCCGGTAGTTTGAGCGGTTGAACGTCGCTGCCATGCATCGGATTCTATGGAGAGCCAAAAAGAACGGAAAGCCGGACGCCCTTATTTCAGAAGAATGCGTTCCAGCTCTTCCACGCTATCCGCGATCTGGACGGCTCCGCTTTCCTCCAGTTCCCCCGGGGCCGCATATCCAAAGGAAACGCCTATGCAGGGAAGCCCCATCTCCCGGGCCCCTTCCACATCGAACAGCCTGTCTCCCACCATGACCGTTCCCTCCCGGGAGAAGCCAGTTTCTACGCCCAGCCGGAGGAGCGCCTCCCGGATCACTTCCTCTTTCTTCGATCTGCTCCCATCCATCTCGCTTCCCAACGCCACATCAAAGTACTGCGCCACATGAAAATGATCCAGAATCTTTTTCACAAAATATTCCGGCTTGCTGGAGGCCACTCCCAAAAGGCATCCAGACGCTTTCAGACGAGCCAGCATTCCGTCTATCCCCGGATATAGGGCGTTCTCGCTCCATCCCACCTGTGCAAAGCGTTCCCGGTATTTCTCCACCGCCTCCCAGGCCTGTTTCTCATCCATCCCGTAGAACTCCCGGAAACTGTCTTGCAGCGGAGGACCGATAAAGGGCTCCAGTTTATCCAAGTCCTCCTCTTCTATCCCGAAATGGGCCAGGGCATACTGCACGCTTTTCGTAATTCCAGGCTTAGGATCCGTAAGCGTGCCATCCAGGTCAAATAGTATCGTTGTGAACATTTCATTTCTCCTTCTACTTAATATTCATACTTCAGAATGCTGTCCTTTTCTCTGCGCATGTCTAATCTGGTTTTCCCAGGTTTTCTTTGTCCATCCCCTTAAAATCATGCAAAAAGGGCAAGATCCTGTTCCCGATCCCTTGTTTTCAGGACAGCATAATAGCTTTCAAGGCCTTCAACGTGAATGAGGATCGATGGATGGGAATGTATCTCGCAGGCATAGCCTTTGATACTGCCGCCAATCGGAAAATTGGAAGTTTAGTTCGTAGCTTCCTGCACACCGCGTCCTTTATGGTTATCTGGCCTCCTAATCATAGCATATTTTCCGGTATCTGTGGACTGCTGAATATATTTCGGAGATATGCACAATTCACATGTTTTTAAAATAGCATTTTTCATACTGATATTGACAAAACCACATATAGAAACAAAGCTGATGACAAAACGGTTGTATTCAATCCTTGCTATCTCCATAAGGTAATGCTATAATAACTGCGCCAAAAGCGAAACTACATGGAAAGTGATTTATGACATCATGCCTTCATTAAGCGATCTTTTTGTTGGATTTATAGACATCTTGACAGGGCACTTGGCACTAACAGTCTATCTGCTGGCGGTGACAGATGAACATACCGTGTGGAAGCAGCTGAAAAAATTGCCGCTTCTGCTTCCATCCCCGCTCATTTACATCCTGCTTTCCGTTGGGCTCTACACCATCCCGGAATTGAGGATGGTTCAATATTATATCGGTGCTTTCAGCATTCTTATCATGTGTACCTTATGGGTACGGTGGGCATGGCAATGGGAGTTCTGGCAGGCTTTTGCCGCCACCTGTATGGCGGCGATTTTCCAGGTGGCGTCTTCTACTCTGTCCGCAATGGTCCCGATCCCATTTGCCGCAGCAATCGGGCTGCATCTAGGCATCAGCATTGCCATCTCTACGCTGCTTTACAAGCTGCGGTTTGGGACGTGGTTTCGCCTGCTGTTGGACAGCGAATCCGTACCTTGGCGGATGGCCCTCCTTCTGTTTGCGCTGGAAGCCACTATGGAAATGTTACTCCGATTGGCCTTTGGCGTTCAGGCCCGCTTCCTGATGCTTTACTATCTGCTGGTGGTGGTGATGGTAGTCCTAATGGCTGTACTGATCGTCTACTTGGCCCAACGGTTCGATGTTGCCCGAAAAATGCAGGCGCAGCAGGACGTCATCGCTCAGCAGCGGCTCTACGAGCAAGACCTAGAGATGCTTCGCCATGAAATGCGCACATTCCGCCACGACTATAAAAATCTGTTGGCGGGCCTGTCCCAACAAGCAGGAGAAGGGGAACTGGAGGGATTGCGCCATACCTTGTCCGAATTGGACGCTGGGTTTGACTTGCGGCTGGGAAAGAAAATTCAGGCATCCACTCAAATTGGAAATTTGCAGGTTCCGGAGGTGAGAAGCCTCTTTTTGAGCAAACTCACCTCCATGCAGGAAAAAGGGGTGGAGTGCCATCTGGAAGTGCTTTATCCTGTCGTGGCCGTTGATATGGATGTATGGGATTTTGTCCGCTGTCTGGGCATTCTGATCGACAACGCTATAGAGGCTGCGCTGGATACGGAACAATCTTGGGTGGAAATTGTTCTGCTATCTCAGGATAGACAAGTCTTTCTTCGGATATCCAATCCCTACTCGAATATCATTGAACCGGGAAAAATGTGGGACGACGGTTGGTCCACCAAGGGGACGGGCCGAGGATTGGGTCTATCCAGCTACCAGCGCATCCTGGAGAATTATCCCAACGCCTCCACTCGCACCAGTTGGGGGAGCGACGTATTTGTGCAGGAGATGACAGTGGAGGGGCGGCCATGATTAGAATTTATCTATGCGATGATGAGGAAGCCGTCCGCCACCAGATCCAGACAGCCTTAGAGTGGAAGATTTTTGTTGAAAACTATGATATGAAGGTTGTGTGCAGCGCCGCCAATGCACAGGATTTGCTGGCCGCAGCGAAAGCCGAAAAACGTGGAATTTACTTCTTGGACGTGGAGTTAAAGGATGGGGAATGGGACGGCTTCCGGCTGGGACAGGAATTGCGGCGGCAGGATCCCCATTGCACGCTGGTTTACATCACCAGCCATGGAGACTTGGCTTGGCGTACCTTCCAATATCACCTGGAGGCGTTTGACTACATTGTAAAGGAGCCGGAGCAGATTGGGGCGTCTGTATCCAAGTGTTTAGGTGAGATACATCTGCATCTGTTGGCTGAGCGTCAAGACCCCGCGGAGATCTTCACGCTGCGGACAGGGGAAACGGTGCGTCACGTCCCCTTGTGCGATATTCTCTTTTTTGAGACCGCCTCCATCCCCCATCATGTTTTACTCCATACATCCAACAGCCAGATGAATTTTTTAGGCAGTCTCAATGAACTGGAAATTCAGTTGGGGGACCGCTTTATCCGTACGCATCGGGCCTATCTGGTGGCAGCGGATAAGATTGAAACGATCGATTTGAAACACAATAAGCTGTGGGCCGGCGGCTATGAATGCCTGCTTTCCCGCACTGGAAAAGCACAGCTGCGTAAAAAAGTGGGAGGGAACCAATAAGGTTCCCTCCCATTCCATTTAGGAAGGTTTTCTGTTCATTCAGGAAATTTGAACCACGCGGCCAGGTTCCTGTGTTATGTTTGTATTGGCAAACGGCAGGACGGGAAGGGAGGTGAGCGTATGGCAAAGGATCGTTTTGTGGAGGTCTACTCCCAGGGCATTGTTAATGTGGCGAAGATCATCATTGATACACAAACCGGTGTGAATTACCTGTTGGGTTCCCATGGAAAACAGACGGGAACTGGACTGACCGTTTTGGTCGATCAAGACGGCAAGCCGGTTGTCACCCCTGTCAAGAAGAGAAAACCATAAATGAGGAATGAAGATTGAAAATAAAATTTTCAATCTCCCTGATTTGTATGCCCGCTTTAGCGGGCAGATGGGAGCAAATATGAAATCGAAAGTAACCTTAAAAGAAATCGTAGGGATAAAAATCATTTACGCAATACTCCTTGTCTGCTACTATTGGATATGGGCAAGACGGGACTGGCATGATTATTATGACACAATCCAGCATACGATTGTCCTATTCAGCATTATATTTTTCGCAGAGCAGGCATACCGTATTCGCAAGTACAGCAAAGAAGAAAAGAACCAGCAGGCAATCAGAACCCTGCGCAGAATAGATGCAATTGGATTGAAAGTTATGGTGGCTGCCGCGATCATTATTGCCTTTGCGTCTGCCGTCACAATTCTAGACGGAAGAATGGCGGGCTATGCACTCGTTGGAACGATATTTGCATTAACTATAATGCGCTTCATCCTATTTTGCGCAATGAATGGAAAGGAAAGTTAATTAAATAAAGGCGCTTCTTTTTTTCAGTGAAAATAGCCGTTTCCTTACTAGCCATACTAACCTCTATACCTGCTTTGGCAAGCATAAATTCACGGTCAAAAAATGGCTGCAAACGAAGGAAGCGGCCCTCTGAATTTTCGCTGTGTCGTTGCCTTGCAGGGCTGCTGATGGTATAATCATAGCGTTATCAGTTCCGTTTCTGTTTCAGAAGAAGAGTATAAAATAACAATCCAATTGGCGCGATTTATAATTGCGTGCTAAAGCACGCCGAGGGGAGCATGGTTGAAAGAAGGGCTCTTTCAACCTCCCTGATTTAATTGCGTGCTAAAGCACGCCAAGGGGAGCACGTATGAAAAAGTATCGTTCCTTCTTTTGTCTCCGTTTTAATATGGGTCTGCAGTATCGCGCTGCGGCAGCGGCCGGAGTGGCCACACAGTTCGCTTGGGGATTCATGGAGCTGTTGGCTTTTCATGCCTTTTACGAATCCGATCCCGCTTCCTTTCCCATGTCCATTTCCGCCACCAGCACCTATATCTGGCTGCAGCAGGCTTTTCTGGCACTATTCATGGGGTATATCATGGAGGGAGAAATCTTTGATTCCATCTTAAACGGAAATATTTCCTATGAGTTGTGCCGTCCGCTTTCCGTCTATAACATGTGGTATGCCAGGAGCCTTGCCAACCGTTTGTCCAAGGCAGTGCTCCGCTGTATGCCCATCCTTTTGGTGGCGGTGTCCCTTCCCGCTCCCTATGGCCTTTCTGCTCCAGCAGGGGTGCTGGAATTCCTGCTGTTTCTCTTTACCATGACGCTCGCCGTTTTGGTTACCGTATCCTTTACGCTTTTGATCTATATGCTTTCCTTTTTCACCCTATCGCCGGAGGGGCTGCGGATAATCTTCATGTCAATTATTGAATTTTTCCAAGGAGCCATCATTCCCCTGCCATTCTTCCCGGACAGGATACGCCTGGTCATGGAGCTGCTTCCCTTTGCTTCCATGCAGAATGTCCCTCTTCGGGTATACAGCGGCGACCTGTCAGGAGCGGCATTGCAAAGAGCCGTTTTTCTTCAGCTTTTCTGGCTTGCCGTCCTTCTCGGAATCGGAAAGCTGCTGGAACGGCGCGCTATGGGCAGGGTTGTCGTGCAGGGAGGTTAACGGACTGCGCTTCAAATCTTCCAAATGTAATTACAGATCTCAAGCCAGAGTAGGCGGAAGGGAGTGATTTTCATAGATGTGTAGCCAAACCCACGGGACTTCTCCCGTCTCATCCCTCCAAGAGGGTCTACAGTTGTATCGAAGGTATTTCCTGATCCAGTTAAAAAGCGCCATGCAGTACAAGACTTCCTTTCTTCTCACCTGTATAGGCCAGTTTCTGGTGTCCTTCAATGTACTGCTGGGCATTTATTTCATGTTCCAAAGGTTCCATCAGGTGAAGGGATATACCTTTCATGAAGTTCTTTTGTGCTTCGGTATCACTTTGTTGGAATTTTCCATGGCAGAGGCGGTCGCCAGAGGCTTTGACTGCTTTAGCTCCTTCCTGTCCAACGGTTCCTTTGACCGGATTATGGTACGGCCCCGGCCTCTGATCTTCCAGGTGTTGGGAGGGCGGATCGAATTTACCCGGATCGGGCGCATCCTGCAGGCCGTTCTGGTCTTTGGATACGGGATTATCCAGGGCGGCGTCCAATGGACCCCTGCGCGCATTTTTACTCTATTTTTTATGCTTTTGGGCGGAGCGGCCCTGTTTTCCGGGCTCTTTTTAGTGTACGCTGCCATCTGTTTTTTCACCATTGAAGGGCTGGAGTTCATGAACGTGTTTACCGATGGCGGAAGGGAGCATGGAAAATATCCCTTTGATATCTATGGGAAACGTTTCCTTCAGTTCGTCACCTTTGTAATCCCCTATGCCTGCATCCAGTATTATCCCCTGCTGTTTCTGCTGGGAAGGGGGAAATGGTGGTATGCGCTGCTGCCTACAGCAGGATTTGTATTTCTGGCGCCCTGTTATGCGTTATGGCGGTTTGGGGTGAGGCATTATAAATCTACTGGATCGTAGCAGGTTCGCAAAAGGGAAACCGTTACGGCTCGTCCCCGGCGGGACTTTGCCTGGAAAAGAGCATCCTGGCAGAGGTGTTCACCGGCACAGCAGCACTGGCATAGCATTCACATTGGCTGCTGCTGCACCGATCATATTCAGGGCAGCAGCAGCCTTCAGGGCATGATAGGAGCCATTGTTACGAAGGGCTTCCTCAATATCAATACCTTTCTTTCCGTTTAGCTCCCATTTATCCCTCTATCAGGTATCTAAATCCGGGAAGTTCTCACGCTCATTCCCTCCGGAAATAATGGAACCGGTATCCCGCCGCCGTAGTTCTCCGGCATCCTTTCCATATAGGATGCCGCCGCCCAGGATCAGCTTTTCCGAAAGGTGGACATCCGCAATATCAACAAACGACTGAATCTGGAATATGGAGAGCCCTACAGGATCTCCATACGTAGCCAGATGGATCAATTTATGGAGGTCACCGTCCCTTCGCCTCTTGCATTTCCGAAAGGCGGACCAAGTCTTCATGTTTAAAAGATACGTTACCTCCGCTTTCATCCCATCCGGAAAGGAACCGGACCGCCTCTGTGCGTTGCTAAAGACGGGGAGGAAGCCTTGGATCTAATCCGGAGCGCTTCCCCAGTTTGGTCATGATGGATATTAATATACCCCTCATCAATGGTCTGAAAGTGATGGAGACGATCCACGCAGAAAGCGATTGCCCGCCTCTTTTCATCATCCTGTCTTGCCATGGCGAATTCAATTATGCCAAAAGGGCGGTTCGGCTGGCTGCTCCCCAGCATTCTGAAATACATAGAAGAGCACTATATGGAGCCCATTACGCTCACGGATGTATCCTCCTGTTTCAACGTAAGCTGCGGCTATATTTCCACAATTTAAAAAACATAACGGGATCGATTTTACGGAATGCGTAACGCAGGCGAAAATCCGCCACGCCAAGCAGCTCCTGAGAGAACCCGGCGCGCGGATTTATGATGTGGCTTCCCAGCTCGGGTAAAGCGACCCTTACTATTTCAGCAAGGTATTCAAGAAATACTCGGGATCTTCACCAAAAGAATATATGATGGACAAGCTCCGTCTTCCATAGGACGGCCGATCTTGCTAAATGTCAAATCAATCGCTATATGTTCCAGTACGGGCCAAGGTCAGTGCCAACCCTTTATCATCCATACAGTAAACCAATAACCAGATCGGCGCGACATTATCTGCGAATCAGCATAACCGTCACATCGTTCACATTGGTCCCTGTAGGCCCTGTCATCAGCAGCCCGCCAGCCTTCTCCAGCGCGTGATAAGCGTCATTGTCCTGCAGGTACTTGTCCACATCCATTCCCAGGGCCTCCATTTTCTGTGCCGTCGTTCCATCCACAATCCCGCCCGCCGCGTCCGTGGGGCCGTCCGTCCCGTCCGATGCCAGGGAAAACAGCACCACATTTTTCCTTCCTTGCAGATCCTTTGCAGCCTGCAGCGCGATTTCCTGGTTCCTCCCTCCCATCCCATTTCCCGTTACCCGCACCACGGTTTCCCCGCCCACGATCAGGGCGCAGGGGAACTGCAGGTTCATGGGATTTTCCTCCAGACAGTCCCACGCCATCCGGGCAAACCGTTTCCCCAATTCCCTTGCCTCCCCTTTGGCCGCGGTGGACAGGATATAAGGCGTATAGCCTGCGGCAGCCGTATGCAGGGCGGCAGCATTGCAGAGTTCCTCCACGTTCCCCTTAACAATATTTACGATATTTGAGGCCAGCGTAGCGGAGGATTTTCCCAATACTTGAAGTACATTTTCTCCCAAGTCGAGCCCATAACGCTCAATTACATCCATTACATCTGCCGCATCGGTATCGTCCACGTAGGTCATCCCCGAAGCGATCATTTCCGGATGATTTCCCACCACGTCGGAAAGGATGATGGCATACCCCTTTGCAGGCAGAAGTCTTTCGGCCAGCTTTCCCCCTTTAATAGAAGATAAATGTTTACGCACCGTGTTAATCTCCACGATATTGGCGCCGCATTTCAACAGCAGGTCCGTCACGCGTTTTACCTCCTGCAGCGTCAGGCCCTGCATAGGCATTTCCACCAGGGCAGAGCCCCCGCCCGACAGAAGTAAGAGCACCTGCTCCTCTCCGGTCACCCGATCCGCCAGCTTCAGCACCTCTCCGGCTGCCGCCACAGAATTCTCATCCGGCATGGGATGTCCGCTTTCCATAATCCGGACTCCCGGTATCTTCCCCCTGGAATGTCCGTATTTGGTGACAACGATTCCCTCCACAAGCCGGTCTCCCAAAAACTTGACCGCCTCGTCCGCCATTTCCCATGCGGCCTTCCCAATCGCAATTACATAAACAGGCTTATCCAGCCTGATTTTCTGCAGCACCTTTCTAACGGCTTTCATGGGCAGTACGTCTTCGATCGTACGGGCGATCACGGCCTGGGCATCCAGCCGCATTTCCGTCAGTTCCTCTCTCTCACAAGTATTTCCTGCTCTTCTAACCGCTCCAGCCTGATACATAAATAATCCCTCCTCAGAGACCGGAAGCCTCCATGCTGTCCTTTCGTTCCTAATCTATAGTCTAGCGCATCATTCTGTATATTTCTACTGTTTTTCTTTCGAGCGGGTTTACAGCCCGGGAGAAGACATTGAAACCGTTGCCGCTCACACCCCAGCAGGACTTTGCTTTGAGGGGGGCCTC
>CANSTU010000096.1 GCA_947650005.1 uncultured Lachnospiraceae bacterium | reverse complement strand
CGCCGCAACAGGTGATATCTTATCACATGTCTTTGGCTTCGTCAAGCACTTTTTTTAACTTTTTTATTTCCGCTGAAATTGTGGCGCACATCTCACAGCCACACACTCATGCGGTGGAGTTAGTATAACACTAATTTTCTCCCTGTGTCAACATATTTTCTTAAATTATTTCAAAATTATTCCAGCCTCGTGTAACTTCTCATAATTTGGTGCTAAATTGGAGCCTTACCGTCCTATCGACCACCCCAATCAAGATCAAAAAATGAGGATCCCATGCTAGTTCCATCCGCCCGCTTTCTCGGGCACTCATTTAAAAATTAAAAGATCATAGATTGCAAATTATCCCATGGAAAGATCTTCCCCTTCCCCACTTCCATCAGGGCATCAAACTCCACCGGAAGCTTCATCAGATAATTAGATTGATACAACTTTACCAACCATTCGTTTTCATTGGTCCACTCCATGATCTGTTTCCCAAAATCGCCGGTGGGAAAGTACTGTATGATACAGTACAGAATCCATGCCCCCACAATGGCTTCCGCCACTCCCACCGCAATTCCCAAAACCGCATTCGCGATATTAATGAGAGGAAGGGCCGCAATTGCCTTGATTGCCTTCAAGAGGACTCCTAATATGTGTAGCGCAAGCCCGATCATGACCAACACAATGGCTGCGATGACGCCATTTTTATTATCATGACTTCTGAAGCTAACAAAGGCCACGTATCCCAGAAGAAGAACAAAGGCTACTGCAAGCAGTGAAATCATCTGATTCAATTCCTCCACCATACCTTTTCTGAAACCGCACCATGCACGCCATATACCGAGAGCCGCCAATAGAATCAATAGTACGTTAATGTTCATATGTATACTCCTACATATCGCAAACAGCGCCCGCGCTTCTGCGCCAATAAAGAGTTTGGAAGTTCGCTTCCAACCATACGCTCTTTTGCATATGGAATTGTCGAAAAATCTCTTTACTGCATTTCAATGATGTCTATGCTTTCCTTGGAAACTGCCAAATAACGCTTTGCGCTGATTGGCGAGAAAAGAAGACAGGGTTTTTCAAATTCCCCCTGGAAGCGCTTCTCTCCGTTCAAGTTAGCGAGCATGCACTGGGTTTCGTTATATATAACAATGCCTCCTTTCCATATGATAATATCCTTATAGTCCAAATCAAAAGTTATGGAAGTCTCCACCAATCCAGAGGTATTATATAGGTTCAGCTTGTATTTTCCTCCTCCTGATCTGTCGAGAAAAACCAATCCGATATAGTTTTCATTGTAAAATACGCTCTGTATTTCCTCCTCCAAAAACACTTCCGCGGAACTTCTGGGGCGCTCGTCACCGCTATAGATAATCAGCCGATTGTCCGCGACCGCAAAGGCAGTATCATTATTCAGAAAAGCCAGCGTGGGAATCACGGAATCGGCATAGTCCGCCCCGCTGACGAAATTATCCACATAATTCTGCCCCACAGAACTGAAATTATAGAAAGCCACACTGCTTTTCATAGAGCCGCTTTCCACGGATAAATAGGAAACCGCCAGCAATCCTCCGCTGGGCGATAAGGCCATGGCAAGGGGATATCCGCTTTTCTGCATGGTGGTCCTCAAATAGGCATATGCAATCCGTTCCCCCTCATCATTGTACAAATAAATCCATGTGGTATCCGTATCCTCCAACACAGCAGCCACCATTCCGCTTTCGGAAACGGCTAAATCGCGTATGGGCAGATTGGTGTCTATTTCCGCTAGGTTTCCGTTCTGGGAAATACTATGGATGATATGCCCGTTATAATCAGCCACGGCCACACGGCCTCCGGCAATTCGAACCAAGGGATTCTGCATCTCAAAGGTCTGGTTCCACATGGCATTCCCTTTGGAATCCGTGTAGCTGATACCGTCTTTGCTGTATGTAAGGAAACCATCCGCATAATCCAGACAAATGGAGCCTTCATACTGCTGCTTCTCTATTGTGGATATTGTGGTATAGCTTGTATAAATCTGGTTCTTAAGCTGTATGTAAATCAGCACCCCTATTCCTGCCAAGAATGCCAGGGCAAATAGGATTCTGGAAAACACAACAAACCTGTGTTTCAGGATCAGCGTACTGTAACTCGGATTTTTTTCGTTTTTTTCATCCCGTTCCGCTTTTTTACGCAGATAGTCTCGTACATTTGACATTAGAACCCTCAAATCTGTATGATAAAATGTAGGCCTCAAAACCGGATAGACAAAAAGCCTCGCTGATACAACGGGGCTTTTGAAAACGGCCCAGCCGGGCCGGTATAGGGCCTGAGGCCATTATAACACAAATCTTTAATCAGGTAACAATATTTTTTGTCCGGGCTCAAGATGATTGGGATCGGGAAGATCGTTCAGAGAGATCACCTCCGCAACCCGATCCGTATTCCCATACTGGCGGCGGCAGATAATCGCAATGCTGTCGCCCTTTTGCACCGTATAGCTAACCGGTCCGGCTACTGCTACAGCTTCCTGTACGGGTGCAGCAGCTTCCTCTTCCAACACGTTTCCGGTTTCAGTCGCTTCTTCCTGGGATTGCCTATTTTCTTCCGCTGATTCAGAAGCAACAGGCTGTTCCTCCATAGTCTCCTGCTGCGTACTTTCTGGCATCACATCTCCCGCCTCTGTTTCTTCCTGTACGTCCGTCTCCTGCTCCTTCTTTGCGTCCTCCATTGTATCTGTCTCCACAGGGGCAAATACCGGAAATGCCTGGTCAGGCGATGTGGGTTCCACCAGTGACAACTGCCTCTCCTCTATCACGAACCCGTCCTGCTCTCCGTCTTTCGCATCATCGGCTGTTTGTTCTTCCCAATTCTCTCCTTCTCCTCCCAGCCCTCGGACCGTCTGCGCGAAGAAATTTCCCACTTCCTTCATGTCCTGGTATCCATTAATGGAGCCGATACCGATGACACACAGAACCAGAAGCAGCGTTAAGCTCGCTGCCCTGCCCGAAAAGGGGACTGGGGATTTCTGTCCCTTTTTCTCAGCCCGCAGCTGGGCTGCATGCATGACCTTTTCCCGGCTTTCTTCCTTTTGTTTCATGTCATAGGCAAGGGGCGTGCGGCGGATTCGGCGCGGCAGCGTTTCCGGCTTGTCCTGCTCCTCCTTTTGCTCCTCCGGCTTTCTTCCCGCTTCTTTTCCCACCCAGCTTCTCTCTAGTGTTTTGCCCCGCATATAAGCCTCTTCCAAACGACGGATATCCGTCTGCCGGCCCGTACCCTGCGTGGTGTCTCCAGCCGGCTGGTGATGGCTGATCACACGTGTCCCCGCTGCCCTGGGGCGAACCTCCACCGTCTTTTCACCGGGCTGGTTCTGATGCATGGCAATCAGATAGGACTGCATGTCCTCATTCTGCTCATAAAAAATGAAATACCCATCCAGGGAGGCTGCATACCCGTCCTCAAAGAAAAGCCAGATTTCTTCTTTATCACAGGAAGCTTCCCCCAGGCTCTTGCATCCTGCAAAGTATCTGCTCTTCATCATTTCCCAGCCCGCTTCTTCCTTTACCGCACCATATATAAAATAATAGGAAATGCCCTCTTCCTGTGCGCTCTTTCCATATAGGCAGAAGTCAGCCGAGTCAGCACGATATTGTGTCAGAAAAGTATGGACGTAATCTTCTATGTATATTTTGTGACAGGGATCCACTTCCCCTGCCTGTACCACATGTTTAGGAATCTGCATACTGCCACCGCCTTTTTTTCTTTTAATATAGCAAAAAGGAAAGACGTATTTTATCAGATTGCGCGATGGATGCAAATATTTTTTCGACAAAAAGCGGCCCCGGCCGCAGGTATGCGTATCCGGGTCCGCCTATTTCACTTCTATGCCGCACCGCAAGTATCCAAAGCTGAATGCACGGCGCGATGGTGACAAAAACATGGTACAGCCACGCTGTCTCCTCCTGGGATGCGCCTCTCCGAACAAAATCCTGTCGAATGGGCGAGCCGCAATGCTTCAAATGTTGTTGCCCTAACCTTCCGCTATGGTTTTATTCGAATCGAAAAATCGTGGTAGTATGATAAGCCCTGTCCGGCCCGAAAATAGCAGAAGGGAAAGCCGGCTCATTGGCCGTATCCGGATAGTACTGCGTTTCTAGGCAGAAAGCTCCTCTCCTTTCATATTGAGCGCCGTTCTTTCCAAGATGGGGCTTAATGACATTTCCCGCGTAGAACTGAACGCCGGGCAGATCCGTATATACTTCCATGGTTCTGCTTTGGGACGCGTTGGATACGCTGGCTACTAAACGTACATTCCCGGTAAAATCATCCAAACACCAGTTATGATCATAGCCGCCCACCAGTCGAAGCTGCTCCCACTCCCCGTCGATTTCGTCTCCAATCCGTTTAGGAGACCTAAAGTCCATGGGTGTTCCCTCCACGGGCATTAAACGGCCGGTGGGAATGGCCCCCGGAAGGATCTCCGTAAAATGAGTCGCATGGAGCGTCAGCACATGGTCCTCCATTTTCCCTGCATCATGGCCGTCCAGGTTGAAATAGGTGTGATTTGTCATGTTGAGCAGCGTATTCCTGTCGCTGCTTCCGTCATAATCCAGCCTCAGTTCGTTTTCTTCTGTCAGGGTATAGCATACCTGCAGTTCCTTATTTCCTGGAAAGCCCATATCCCCATCGGATAGTTTAAGGCAAAATGTTACGCTTTCGTTCCCTTCTTTTACTTCCCAAATCCTTTTATGGATCCCGATCGCAGCATCGCTGTGCAGGTTGTTAGGGCCGTCGTTTACAGCCAGTTTATATTCCACGCCATCCAAAGTGAACCGCGCGTTTGCAATTCTGTTTGCATTGGGGCCGATCACGGCGCCGAAGAAGCTTCCGTTTACAAAATAGTCCTCCACCTTGTCATACCCCATCACCACATCCGCGCAGTTCCCATCCCCATCCGGTACGCACAAGCTTACCAGGATGGCGCCATAATTCATCACCTTTGCCCTCATTCCTCTGCTATTTTCCAGCGTATAGAGAAAGATCTCTTCCCCGTTTTCCGTCTTTCCGAAAAGTTCCTTTTTCATCCCGTATCCTCCTTGCTCCTTTACATTTCCACTCGGCCTTCCAGAGCCCGCAGAAGCGTCACTTCGTCGATATACTCCAGATCTCCGCCCACTGGAACACCGCTGGCAATCCGCGTCACTCTGATCCCGGTGGGCTTGATCAGCTTGCCTATGTACATGGCCGTGGTTTCCCCCTCCAGGCTGGAATTGGTCGCGATGATCACTTCCTTAATGTCCCCTTTCAGGCGGTGCATCAGTTCCTTCAGCTTAATATCATTGGGCCCGATCCCCAGCATGGGGGATATGGCTCCGTGCAGGACATGGTAAACTCCCTCAAATTTACCGATCTTCTCATAGGCAGCCAAATCCCTGGTATTTTCCACCACCATGATGAGGGAATGATCCCGCTGGGCATTGGCACAGACCGGACACAAGTCTGTGTCCGTCAAGGTGAAACATTCCCGGCAGTACCGCACGTGCTCCTTGGCATCCGCAATGGCCGCAGACAGCCGCTCCACCCGTGCCTTGGGCATATTGATGATGTGGAAAGCCAGTCTCTGCGCTGATTTATTTCCGATTCCCGGCAGCCCGGCCAATTCGTCTATCAGTTTATTAATATAACCGCTATACAGATCCATTAGAACGGAAACCCTCCGCCCAGGCCACCCGTCATCTTATTCATTATCTCCGCATTGGCTTCCTCAGCCATGCGCAGCGCCTCATTCACGGCAGCCCGTACCAAATCCTCCAGCATCTCGATGTCTTCTGGATCCACCACTTCCTCCGCCAGCTTTACCTTCGCCACTTCCTTCTTTCCCGTCACGGTCACTTCCACCGCGCCGCCTCCGGCCTTGGCCGTAAATTCCTTTGTCTCCAGCTCTTTCTGGCTTTCCTCCATCTGACGCTGCATTCTCTGCGCCTGTTTCATCAAATTATTCATATTCCCGGGCATTCCGCCACCCGGGAAGCCGCCTCTCTTTGCCATCTCTTCCTCTTTTCCGCCCCTCTCGGAGGCACTCAACAATTGCTTTTTATACCTTCACATACTGCAGGCCCTACTTGCGATATTACCACTCATTTTAAAATATTGAATATAATTTTCAAGCTTACCCCCATCTGCGTGCCCTGGAGAGAAAACAGATCGGGGCGATTGTAAATCTTATTTTCAATCCGATACTCGTCTTCATACGGAGAGCGCACTCAAATCAGGGAAACTGAAACTATCAATTTTCATCTTCCTCTATCTCCATATGAATGACCTGGGAGAGATCCACATGGTTTTCCTGGAAGTCTCTTTCTTCCTTGTACGCCTGGACCGTGACTTCCACCGTCTTTTCCAGGAAGGCGGAAAGCATCTTTTCCAACTCTTCCTTATTTCCCTCCTGTTTCAGGAAATAGTCCGAGGCCAGCCCGTCTTCCACCACCACCACCAGCCTGTTGTCCCCGCCTAGGCTGAGGCGCGCCTTTTTCAGATACTGTTTCATAGGCATGGCCGCCTGTCCTGCCAAGCCGGGCCAGCTTTCCACAATCCGGCGGATATCCTCCGGAATCGCTGCAGGAAGCGGAGCCTTTCTGACCGGTTTCGCTGCCGGAACTGCCGCTTCCTGCAGACGTTCCGCCGGCATGGATAAAATGCCTTTTTCCAATTTCTCCTCAATGGCCCGAATCCGGTCCAGGAGCGAATCCGCATCCACCTCCATCTGCGGCCTGCACAAACGGATCAAGGTTATTTCAATCTGGATACGCTTCTGCCCCGCGTAGCGGAGTTTTCCGGATAGTTCCGACATCTCCCGGATAAAGCGCATAATGGCGTCCGCCTCCACGATCTGCGCCTCCTCCTTCAGACGAACCAGATTATCTCTGGAAATGTCAATGACCTCCTCGACCGTCCCTTCCTCCGAAGTTTTTACCAGCAGGAGAGAACGCAGATACCAGGTGAAATCGGATACGAACTGGGTCAATTCCCGTCCCTGCATCACTACTTCGTCCAGAATTCCGATGCACCTGGATACGCTGCGTTCCAGAATGGCCCGTAAAAGAGAGCTGAACACCTGGGTATCCACTGCCCCCAGCACATCCAGCGCATTTTCATAGGTCAATTCCTTCCCATAATGGAAGGCAATACATTGATCCAACAGGCTCAGGGCATCCCGCATGGAACCGTCCGCTGCCCTGGAAATGTATTGCAGTGCCCGTTCCTCCACCTGCTGTCCTTCCGTATCCATCAATTCCCGCATTCTTCCTGCAATGGTATCGACGGAAATGCGTTTAAAATCATACCTTTGACACCTGGAGAGTATGGTCACCGGGATTTTATGCACCTCCGTGGTAGCCAGGATGAAAATCACATAGGACGGCGGCTCCTCCAACGTCTTCAACAGAGCGTTGAAAGCTCCTATGGAAAGCATATGCACCTCGTCAATGATGTACACCTTATACTTTCCCTCCGCAGGGGAATAGGATACCTCATCTACGATTTCGCGTATATTGTCCACGCCGTTATTAGAAGCCGCATCGATCTCTATCACGTTCATGCTGGCGCCCGCCGCAATGGTACGGCAGCTCTTACATTCCCCGCAGGGAGAACCGTCAACCGGATTCTCACAGTTGACGGCTTTCGCGTATATCTTTGCTATTGTGGTCTTACCGGTTCCTCTTGTTCCGCAGAACAGATAGGCATGTCCCACCCTTCCGGCCATGATCTGATTCTTCAACGTGGTGACAATGGCATCCTGCCCCTTCACATCTTCAAACCGTTCCGGACGGAATTTACGGTAAAGCGCTGTATATGACATGGATCCTCCCGCCTTTAATCGCCGAAGCTGATTCCCAACAGCTTGGCTTCTTTTACGATGGAGGACTTGGGATCCACCATCTTCAGTTTTCCTGCCACGTCCTCCAGCGGGACCTTCACGATCTCACGGTTCTTATAACCTACCATGAAACCGTATTCCCCCTTCAAGATCAGCTTGCCCGCCTCAGAGCCAAGACGGCTTGCGAACACTCTGTCATAAGGGCAGGGGCCTCCGCCTCTCTGCGTATGGCCGGGAACGGTTACGCGCACCTCCATGCCGCTCTTCTTCTCAATCCGGGCCGCAATCTCATAGGACACGGAAGGATAAATGGAATTCTCCAGTTTCTTCTTATATTCTTTCTTGGACAGTTTCGCGTCTTCCTTGGAAATCGCGCCTTCCGCCACGGCCAAAATCGTAAAACGGCTTCCCCTGTCATGGCGCAACTTTATGGCGTCCACAATCTTATCGATATCATAAGGAATCTCAGGGAGCAAAATAATGTCCGCGCCGCCTGCTATCCCTGCATTCAGCGTCAGAAATCCAACCTTATGCCCCATCACCTCCACGATGAATACACGTCCATGGGAAGCCGCTGTTGTATGGATCTTATCAATAGCATCCGTAGCGATGTCCACCGCGCTCTGGAAACCGAAGGTCATATCCGTTCCCCACAGATCGTTATCTATGGTCTTGGGAAGCGTAATCACATTCAACCCTTCATCCTTGAGAAGGTTCGCCGTCTTGTGCGTCCCGTTTCCGCCCAGGATCACCAGGCAGTCGAGCTGGAGCTTATAATAGTTCTGCTTCATGGCCTCCACCTTGTTCAGCCCGTTTTCATCCGGCTCACGCATCAGCTTGAACGGCGTACGGCTGCTGCCAAGGATCGTGCCGCCCTTGGTGAGGATCCCAGAAAAATCTGACGTGGTGAGCATACGGAATTTTCCGTACATCAATCCCCTGTAGCCATCCAGGAAGCCATAGATTTCCACATCCTCCTTTGCGTTGAACAGAGTCTTTGCGACGCCCCGCATCGCCGCATTCAGAGCCTGGCAGTCGCCGCCGCTGGTCAGCATTCCGATTCGCTTCATAGATAAAACCTCCTTTTATCCCTCGTTGTCCCGTTCCCACGCCCGTCCCGCTTTCAGACGGGTATACAACGGATTCTTACCAGAATTATATAATATTTATTCTGGAATGTACAACCTTTTCCTGTTTTTTTCCACGACAAACGCAAGAATGGTCCGGCGCCTCCTCCCAAACTCCCCACGATCAATGCCCGCGTATCCGGGCAGTTTCTTACCTGATATGCAGGCATTAATCGTGGGGAGGAGGCCTGAGAGGAAGCGACGGGCCATTCTTGCGTTTGTCGTGATATTTTTTCAATTCTCCCTTGCTAAAATCCGCAACTTACTATAAAATATAGATGTTGTCATTTTATTTTCAGGAGACGTATCGAAGTGGCCATAACGAGCTTGACTCGAAATCAAGTTGTCGGGCAACCGGCACGTGGGTTCGAATCCCACCGTCTCCGTTGATTGGTGCATATATGCACGGCAAAATACCGTACGCAAGTGCGGTATTTTGCGTTTTAATGGGATTTGCTGCCCTTGTGCGGCGGAATGTGAGGGAGAATGGATATCGATCGGATTTTAGAAAAACAGCGCCGTTTCTTTGAGAGCGGCAGGACACTTTCCGTTTCTTTCCGGATACGGATGCTGCAGAGATTATATAACGCGGTGAAACGATACGAAGCTCAGATCGGTCAGGCCCTAACCTGCGATCTGGGGAAAAGCGATTTTGAAGGCTTTATGTGTGAGACAGGGCTCGTTCTTTCAGAAATCAGCTATATGATCAAGCATACGCCGCGTTTTGCCCGTGGGCAGGCCGTTCCCACGCCCCTGTCTCAGTTTGCCGCCATGAGCTTTCGCAAGCCGTCTCCCTATGGCAGTGTACTCATCTTGAGTCCTTGGAACTATCCATTCCTGTTAACGCTCGATCCACTCGTGGATGCCATAGCCGCCGGAAATACGGCTATTGTAAAACCCAGCGCCTATTCCCCGGCCACCAGCTCCGTCATTGCCGAGCTGATCGGTGAATGTTTCCCTGCCTCCTATGTGGCAGTCGTCACTGGGGGCAGGCGGGAGAACACCGAACTGCTTCGGAAGAAATTTGACCTTGTGTTCTTCACCGGAAGCCAGGCTGTGGGGAAAGAAGTGCTGCGCCATGCTGCGGAGACGCTCACTCCCGCCGTCCTGGAGCTGGGAGGGAAAAGCCCCTGTATTGTTGATGAGACAGCCAAAATACGGCTTGCCGCTAAACGGATTGTCTTTGGAAAATACTTAAATTGCGGCCAGACCTGCGTGGCTCCGGATTATATTCTCTGTCATGCCAGCGTCAAGGAACGGCTGGTGGAAGAATTGGTTCGCCAAATCAAGAGTCAGTATGGAAGGGATCCTTTGGGGAACCCGGATTATGGAAAAATTGTGAATGAAAAGCATTTTGACAGGCTGATGGGATTGATGGATGCAGACAGAATTGTCGTTGGCGGGGACTCAGACCGTGCCAAACTCCGGATCGCTCCCACCGTGATGGATCGAATTACCTGGGACGATGCCGTGATGCAGGAAGAGATCTTCGGCCCCATTCTTCCTATCCTCACCTTTGATCACTGGACAGAAGTCTTTCATCTTCTTGCCGCAAAGCAAAAGCCCTTGGCTCTCTATCTTTTCACCCAGGATAAAGGACGCGCCCGGGAGGCCGTTGCGCGGCTTTCCTTTGGCGGCGGATGTATCAATGACGTAGTCATCCATCTAGCCACCAGCGAAATGGGCTTTGGCGGCGTAGGGGAGAGCGGGATGGGCGCATACCACGGCCGGGACGGTTTCAACGCCTTCTCCCATACGAAAAGTATTGTCGATAAAAAGACATGGATGGATCTGCCCGTCCGGTATCAGCCCTACAGGAAAAGGCCATATAGCGGACTGTTACACCGTCTCCTCAAATGATTGGCCCGGACGGATTTTACATTTCGGAACTGAAAAAATGCGGCATGATAGTCCGTTTAAGGCGCTTTTTGCATAAAATTAGAGAAGGAACCGGCTCCATCCCTAACAGTCGGCTCCTTCTCTAAATTATAGTGTCTATTTTATCTCAAATCCTTGGGCCTGCGAAGGTCAGTTTGCAGCCTTCAGCGACGTGATATGCGGGTTTACCCCTTCATACCAGTAGAGAAAGCCTTCCATATCAACGGTATCGCCGATATTCAGGGCTTTGACGGCAGCATATACGTCGGTGGTATTGTCGCACAGATAAGATTCCACGGTAAAGGTATAGGTATTGCCGTCCAGGGATACATTGAAATACAGGTCGTCCCCATCCTGGCCGGAACCGTCCCATTTATACAGGAACGCCACATCATTTCCGTCCGCATCCTGGCCCGCTGCCTCCACCGTCATCCCTTTGAAGGAAACGAATTTATTCTGGTGGTTAATCAGCTCATCCGAGCCCAGAAGAGAGGTAACATCCTCCGCCTCTGCCACAAAATTTCCTTCTTCGATCTCAAAGGATGCATCGATGATCTCCACTTCTCCGGACCACTCCGTTTTATAACCGGTCACCTTAATTTTGGTTCCAGGGGTCAGCTTCTCATAATCCTCCTGGGAACATGCCATATCGTATATGAAGTAGGCGCCTTCCCTATCCTGGGTATAAAGGGTAGCTTTGTCCTCCCACCAGGACTGCTTAGCCTGAACGTAGGTCTCAATCACCACTTCGGAATCCAGCGGTGCAGCCATGTATTCCGCATAGGTCATAACGCCTTCGGACTTTACGTCCGCATCGCCCTTGTCGGACGAGCCACAGCCTGCACACATAAATAAAAGTGTGAAGACCAGAAGTATCAAAATCGCTTTTTTCATTTCTCCTCCCATTCTGCCGCTCTGGGCGGCTTTCCGATTTATCGGAAATCTTTTCATGGCCCGGAATGACTCCCTCCGGGGCGCGCATTTTCGGCCATGCTCCGGCAAACATCGACATAATTATACCCCAATTTTCCGATATGTCAACATTCCCATGTAGATCCGCCAGGCCAGACGCAGAAACGGTTCAGCTCTCCCATGGCCTTCCCC
>CANSTU010000095.1 GCA_947650005.1 uncultured Lachnospiraceae bacterium | reverse complement strand
GACGGCCGCCGAGCCCCTTCCGGGACGCCCTTCTGATGGCGGGAGGCTGACGGGGACAAATCAAAAATGGCAGCCCTGCCAGAGAACTGCTGTTCCCGGCCGACTGCCATCATCGCCACTTTTTCAATAGGAAAGACCGCATCTGCGGATCCTGCTGCAATTAATAAATGTGGAATTCGGAAGACCAATTCTCCAGGTTTCCGCAATCCGCCTTTTCCGCCCAAGCAAGAACGTTCTCGCGAATCTGGGCGCCCAGCGAGCGGGCCGTATTTTCCGTCTTCTCATAATTATTAACTGTAGTCATCATGGTAGCTGCTTTATTCATCATAAACTCCTCCATTCCGCCGTCCATCGACGGCCTTCCTGCGGGGGAACCTTGCGCCGAAGCGACCGTTCCCTGTTTCCATTTTCTTTCTGTCAAACTATTCTGTCGTACCTTTTGCCTTTCCTTCGGTACGTTCTGAGAATACCACATCTTTTTTGGTTTGTAAATATATTTTATAAATTATTAATAATTTTTATAAATTTCCCATTTTTAGTCTCAATGTTTTGATGATGATAGGACAGCCTCGATCCTTTCACAGCGCATAGAAGGCATGTCTTATCAGCCCATGCGGAAAGTACAGCAAACACATAGCCGACCGCCCCGTGCCGGAGCCGCGGAGATATTCATGTGTCCGTCGTGATGCGGCAGAGGCTTCATGGTTACTTTTCCACCGTTCTGTGTTACACTAAGAGAAATATTTTTATCATCCTAAAATAGCGAAAAATCAATGAAACGGAGGTAAAGCTATGTCTTATTTACTGGAATGCTGCGTGGATTCCGTGGAATCCGCCCTCATAGCTGCCAAGAACGGAGCAGACCGTCTGGAGCTCTGCTCCAATTTGATTATCGGAGGAACCACGCCTTCTCTATCCTTATATAATAGGATCCGGGAACAAACTGATATCCCCATCCACATACTGATCCGCCCCCGTTTCGGGGATTTTCTTTATTCAGAAGAGGAGCTGCAAATCATCCTGGAAGATATCCGGCTTTTTAGGAAAAGTAGCGCCAACGGCATCGTCATCGGCTGTCTGTCTCCCGACGGCAGTCTAAATATAGAAGCGATGAAGCGGTTGGCAGAAGCTTCCTTTGATATGTCCATTACCCTCCATCGTGCCTTTGATATGTGCCGCGATCCCTATGAGGTTCTCGAACAGGCCAAAGGGCTTGGCGTCCATTCTATCCTCACTTCCGGCCAAGCCGATTCCTGCCTGGATGGGATTCCCCTTCTTAATTCCCTGCACGAAAAGGCCGGCCAGAGCCTGCATATTCTAGCAGGGGCCGGTATCAATGCCGAGGCGGTATCTGTGCTTCTAAAGGAAACTTCCTTGAGCCATTTCCATATGTCAGGGAAACGATTGATAAAAAGCGGCATGAACTATCGTAACCCAAAGGTTTCCATGGGGCTAAAGGGAATGAGCGAATATGAAATCTGGCGGACAGACCCGGAAGCTGTCCGGTCTGTTCGCCGACTGCTCAGGAATTGATCGCGTATTTTTGCATTGACCAGTTGAGTTTTTTTACTTTTTTTCGATTGAATTGTGGATATGTGGATAAGTTCCATTTTTTCGTTTTAAAAATCTTTTATTCAAAAAGAAATCCCCAATTTCCACATAGTTATCCACATTTTTATTCCTATTCACAATATGACACATATGTCATACCATAAAAATCATGTGTCACATTCTGAAAATACGAATATTTTACAAAGTTATCCACATTTCTCAAAAAGCCTTCCGCCATGGAGGCGTCTCCAAGAGGCCAAAAGGCGTCCGGTATTTTGCGGACGCCTTTCCTTGTATAGCATATGAGCCCTGCCCCAGAAAGGCATCAGAGCCATTCATCCCAAAATCTCTCCACCCGTTTTGCCACCTTTGAAGCCGTTACGGGCTCATATTCCTCCCATTCCCGAGGAAACAGACGCTGATAGGAAGCGTTCAGAAACCGGTCGTCCAGAAGCGCCACGATCCCCACATCCTCTGCCGTACGAATGACCCTGCCTGCAGCCTGAAGCACCTTATTCATGCCCGGATAACGGTAGGCATAGTCAAAGCCGTTCTTTCCCATCCCATCAAAATACTGTTTCAACAGTTCCCGTTCATTACACACCTGGGGCAATCCTGTCCCCACGATGATCGCGCCGATTAAGCTATCGTGTTTCAGGTCGATCCCCTCACTGAAGATCCCTCCCATCACGCAAAAGCCCAGCAGCCCCTTTTCTTCCTCTTCCTCTTCCTCTATCTCCATATGAATGGCATTGTCCAGATCACATCTTATATTCCCCTCGAATCTCCCCAAAAAGGCCTCCCGGGCCGCCTCATCCATATATTCCTCCTGCACAATACATTCCTCCCGCTCTCCATCCAGAAAACATTCCTCATAGAGCTCATACACATTCTGCAGAAAGGAATGCGAAGGGAAAAAAATAAGGTAGTTTCCATAGCGCATTCTGGTAATTTCGTGAATATACAGAGCGATATTATAGTATTCCATCCGGGAACGCCTGCTGTACCGGCTTGTCACATCGCTTCCGATAAATAAAGCCTTCTTTCTGGGGTCAAAGGCAGATTTCGCATAGACCTCATAGTCCTCTTCCTCTCCGCCCAGCAACCCCTTATAATATTGGATCGGGAGGAAGGTCGCGGAAAAAAGGATGGTACTTCTCGCCCTGCCCATGCATTCCCGCAGATTCACCGATGGGTTCACGCAGAACAATTTCAGCATGAAGCTCCCATCCTCCTCCAACTGCGTGTAGGTGACATAATTCTCATCTCTTCTGTCATAAATGGAGAGAAAATGGGATATTTCAAAATAGAACTCCAGAACCTGCATTCTGACGTCGCCATCCTCCGCGTCCTCCAGATAGGTTTCCATCCGCTCCGCCAGACGTTCCACAGCCAACACAAAGTCCTCTATATCCTCCACGATACGGCAGCCCTCACATGCCCTTTTCAAGGGCAGAAGTTCCCTGCTGCACCGTTCCAAAAGCAGCCCCATTCTGTCGTCATATCCCTTCACCTTCTTTTTCAATGCTAAGAAATCTTCTTTGACCAGCATGGCGCTGTACATCTCTCTCGCCCGTTCCACCAGGTTATGGGCTTCATCGATCAGAAAGATATGCCCGCCCGCAGGTTCTACCGCAGCTCCCTTCTCTCCAAAGAAACGCTTCAGATATACGTGGGGATCGAACGCATAATTGTAATCGCAGATGATCCCATCCGAATACAGGCTCATGTCCAAGCTCATCTCAAAGGGACAGACCTGATACTTCAAGGCATACTCCTCTATCTTTTCCCGGCTGTAATGATTCTCATGGATCAGCAGATCGTACATAGCGTCATTGATCCGATCATAGTGCCCGTTCGCATAGAGGCAGGCGGCGGGATTGCATTCCGCCTCCTCCAGAAAACAGATCTTCTCCTTCGCCGTCAGAACCACCGTTTTAAACTCCATCCCCCTCTCCCGCAGGAGGTCAAAGGTGCGATCCGCCACGGTACGGGTGATGGTTTTAGCCGTCAAGTAGAAGATCCGTTCCGCTTTTCCTTCCCCGATTGCCTTGACAGCCGGAAAAACAGTGGACAGGGTCTTCCCCGCACCGGTGGGCGCTTCAATGAACAGCTTCTTTTTATGGAAAATGCTCTGATATACATAGGTAGCCAATTCCTTCTGTCCCTCCCTGTAGGCATAAGGGAAAGGAAGGGCACGTATAGAAGCCGTCCGAATTTCTTTCCATTTACAGCCATAGTCCGCCCACTTCTGATATTCCTCCAGGATCCCCAAAAACCATTCCTCCAACTCCTCCCTGCCATATTCATAGGAAAAGAAACGCAGCTCCTCCGTTTCTATATTGCAGTAAGTCATGCGGACTTTCATCCGGGCCTGTTCCTGCTTATTGGCATACAGGAACGCATAACATTTTGCCTGGGCCAGATGGACCATAACGGGCTCCTTCATCCTCTGCAGTTCCCGATAGGTCCCTTTAATTTCGTCTATGGTGGTCACTTCCCCATCAATGACGCCATCCGCTCTGCCCTCTACGATCAAGTCGTACTCCGGCGTATTCCACACATAACGCAAAGTCACTTCCGCATGATAATCAGCTCCCATGCGCCTCTGGATCATACGGTGAATACGCCCTCCCTCCACCATTGCCTGATCCGGCACGGCCTTCTTCCGATTGTCGATACTGCCGCTGCGCAGAATGAATTCCACCAGATTCCGTACAGATATCCTGATTTCCATCAACCTTGCTCCTATCTGCGCGCAAAGCGCGCACTCAAATCAGGGTGATCCCATCTGCGCGTAAATCACGCGCTCGAATCAGGGTGATCCCCCATCTACGCGCAAAGGCGCAGACAAATCGGGGAGATCGAAATGAAACTTTAAACTTATATCCCATATAGCAAAAACCGGAACGCCCTGAAAGCGCTCCGGCAAGAAAAACCCAATCTGGGCATCTATATGACGGCTATTCGATCCTCATCCTTGACCCTGTACCATATACTTCTTCAGACACTCTTCAAATGCTTCATCGTATCCATGGCAATAAACCGTAAGTACCTGAGAAAAATCCAATCCATATACCCCCAGAATGGATTTGGCATCCACCACAAGGCTGTTATAGGCAATATCCACATCAAATTCGCACCTGTCGGCTTCCCGGACAAACCCCTGTATCTCCTCCGGTTTCAGTCTGATTTTATATTGAATGATTTCATCCCCGCTGCACATGTCTTTCTTCCTTTCTCTGTCTCATCATTCTGGGTTGTATTGAAATAATTTTATACCTGAATACGGTAAAATGTAAAGACCCATTTTCCGGAAGCGCAGAGGCCCTTCGCTAAAACGATACAGCATACTCCTACTTTTGACCAAACACCCCCACATTCTTTTGTGCAGATTCACTCAATGATCTCTATTTTTTCTTTATTATTCTCCCGTTTTTGTCTACTCTGCACGAATTCCACCATATATTCTTGGAATCTGAGCGGAAGCATCTGCCGCTGCAATTTCTCGTTTGCCCGTTCCTTTATCGTTATCTTACGACAGAAGAAGCGGAAAAGCTCCTGCATCTCGTATTCTTCTTCCGAAAGCCTGAACGCTTCCCCTGCGGGAGCGTCCTCCATCCTGGCTAAAAACCATTCCTGATGGGCCGGATGGACTCCATAGATTCCACGGCCAGCATCCCGAATCACAAAATTTTCACAGGGAAAACGGTCTGCGAAATGGGGCAACAGCAGGGAAAGCACGTCATTTTTCGGTCCAATTTCCGAAAACAGGATTTTTCCTGCCGTTTCCTGAAACCGTACGAATCCCAGAAGATGATGGGTCTCATACCACACGCTCCTCCACAGCTCAAATACTCTCCTCACGTAGGAATTGCCCAGATGATCCATCAGTTTTCCACGGAACTTTCCCTCCAGGCCCTCTGCCACCGTCCGATACACAGCCTGCCCACGATCCTCTTCGCAGGAAGAAAGCGCATAGCAAATCGTTTCATAACATTCTTCTCCGAATCGTCTTCTAACAGTTCGGGCCACCTTTTCCGCTTTTTCCCCGTCACAAGGCACATGGCGATATCTGGAAAAGAGCCTCAGATTCCCTTCTTCTCCAATCTGCAGAAAGGTATGAGAAGGCGCGCACTTCCACTCATAAGCCGCATAAATTCCCGTAAATATTCCCTCCAGGGAGTCTTCGCAGATCAGGATTTCATCTGTTTGCATTGCATTCCTCCGAATTCCATGTCATCGAACAAGGATAACTGACGATAGGTTATCCCGGTCTCTCCGGCAGGAAACCCTTCTTTCCCGACCTTCTTCCCTCCGCCGGACAGCAAACTCCTTGTGATAAAATCCTCCTCCAGTTTAATGGGAAAAAGCATCTTCCCTTCACAGGTAATGAAATACTGTGCCCGCTTGAGTACAACGCCGATTTTCTTTAAATCCGCAAACCGCAGAATCCCGCTCCGCCTCGCTCCCACGATCCGTTTCGCGCTCTTTACGCCGATTCCCGGTACACGAAGCAGCGTCCGGTAATCCGCCCGGTTGATTTCCACAGGAAAAAATTCCAAATGTCGCAGCGCCCAGTCCTCCTTCGGATCCAACAATGCATTAAAATTGGGACGTCTCTCGTCCAAAAGCTCTTCCGCACGGAATCCGTAAAACCGCAGAAGCCAATCCGCCTGGTACAGCCTATGTTCCCGTAACAGAGGAGGCCCTCCGGGAAGCGCCGGAAGCTCCTTGTCTTCATTGACCTGTACAAACGCAGAATAGAAGACCCGTTTCAGGCTGAATTTATCATAGAGCGACTGGGCCACCGACATGATCTGATAATCCGTCTCGGGAGTGGCCCCAATAATCATCTGCGTGGACTGCCCCGCCGGAACGAAGTACGGCGTATGGCGGTAGACTGTCAATTCTTCTTTATTGGCCGTAATCCCGTTCTGAATCAGCCGCATGGGAGCGAGGATATTCTTTCGGTGCTTATTAGGGGCCAGCCTTTTCAGCCCTTCCGCAGTGGGCAGTTCCAAGTTAACGCTCATCCTATCCGCCAGAAAGCCCGTCAAACGCACCAACTCCGGATCCGCTCCCGGAATCGCTTTCACATGAATATATCCCTGAAAGTGATATTCCTTCCGCAGACGATGCAATGTCAGATAAAGCAGCTCCATGGTATAATCCGGGCTCCCCAGGATACCGGAACTCAAAAACAAGCCCTCTATATAGTTTCTCCGATAGAATTCCCAGGTCAGCCTGCATAACTCCTCTGGTGTGAAGGATGCCCTGGGGACATCATTGGATCTGCGATTGATACAGTAACGGCAATCATATATGCACTCGTTCGTGAATAGGATCTTAAGCAGGCTGATACACCGCCCGTCCCCGGAAAAGCTGTGGCAGATTCCCGCCTTAATGGTATTCCCCATCCCTTTTCCGTCTCCCTTCCTCTCACTGCCGCTGCTGGTACAAGCCACATCATATTTGGCAGCATCCGTGAGAATGCCTAATTTTTCCATAATGCCCATTCCGCCATTCGATATCCCACACTCCATCTGCCTGCCCTCTTCCAAACACATGTTTTGAACGTTTGTTCTTTTTCAATTATAGTACATATGTTCGATTTATGCAAGCATTTTTTAACATTCCAGGAATTACCAAACTAAATGGGGGAAACAAATCAGCCGGGCGGCCGGGAAAACGCGGGATGGCTGGGAAAAGACGCAGGGCGGCTTTCCTAACGAGCTCCTAGTAAAAGATCCGCACTGTCTGGCCCCATAAAAGGCACTGAAGCGCCGTCTACCGTATAACGGGAATGCAAGCCTTCTACTTTCTATCCGGCGTACTCTTTCGTCTGTTCCAGCGCATAATCCCTTCCAAACGTTTCCATTGCCCTTTGATAGACTTCCATGACCTTCTCGCCAAAGCGCTTCGCATCATACTCCAGCCCAGTGCGCACCGCTTCGGCAGACATGAGATTTCTCATCACCCCATCATCCGCCAGCAGAAGGCAGTAATCCTGCAGTTCCTTCGGCGTTTCATAACGATAGCCGTTTTCTCGGTCCCGCACAATCCCTTCCACGCAGAGATCTTTTCGGCAGATCACAGGCAGCCCGGAAGACAGGGCCTCCAAATAGGTAATCCCCTGTGTCTCACTGTTCGATGCGCAGACAAACAAATCGCCCGCGTGATACCAGGCCGGAACCTCCTGCGGGGAAACCATACCCGCAAAATGGATCCTTTCATGGCCATCCTGTTTAGAAGCCAATTCCTCCAGTTCTTTTCGATATGGACCGTCCCCTACAATCAGCAGTTCCATATCCCTGCGATGCATCTGGCCGAAACTTGTAATAACCTCCTCCAAATTCTTTTCCCGAGCCAGGCGTCCAAGGGACAGAAGCACGGTCTGATCTTTCCCGATTCCGAAACGTTTTCTGATTTCGCTTCTCTCCATATGGACCTGCTGCCAGCTTTCCGGCAGAAATTCTCTCGTCCTGATTCCTGTGGGAATCACATCAATGGGCCTCGTCACCCCATACCCCTCTAACAGCCTTTTGACTTTATCGGTCGGCGCAATCACCCTTTCCGTTTTATCCAGGATCAGGCGCGAGAACAGGGCCGCCGCCTGTCTTCCCCATGGTTTTACCGGACAAAAATAATGGGTATAGTCCTCATATACCGTGTGATAGGTATGCACAATCGGGATCTCCAGCTTAGATGCAATCTTCCCCGCAATCAGGAAGCTGCTGAATTCGCATTGGGAATGGATGAGATCCGGTTTCCAGTCCAGCAACTCCTTTGCGTAACCACATCCCGGAATACAAGCCGCTCTCGCTCCAGGATATATTTTTCCTGCCGGCATGGAGCGCATGTAATAGACATCTCCTTCCCGACGGGGCCAACCCGATTCAGAAAGAGTGGCAATACGTACCTCATGCCCCATTCTCTGCAGTTCTTCCTTCAAATTCAACACCGACGTCACCACTCCGTTGATGACAGGCGCATACCAATCCGTTGTAATCAAAATTTTCATATTTCCTCTCATTCCGCCGCGCAAGCGGCATTTTAATCAGCGGGAACTTTGGGACGCGCAGCGTCACAAAATCCGAGATTGAAAATGTCAATTTTCAATCTTCCTCTCATTCTGCCGCCGGCAGGCGGTTTTCTCCCCCCGACAAGCTGTCATAAATTTCTGTCAACCGTTCCCCAATCCGATCAATGCTGTTCTCCTGGACGGTTTGATATGCCTCCCGCGTTAGATCGGGCAGATTTCCTTCCAGAATTTCAGGCAGAAGCGTGGCAAATGAATCTCGGTCCTTTCCTTTATATACATTTTTTCCATGCTCCAGCCAGCCTTCATAAACTGGAATATCCCGCACCAGCACTGGAATACGCATGGCCATCGCCTCAAGCATCACAATTCCTTCCGTCTCCTCCTGGGTTGGAAAGAAAAACAGATCGCTTCCGCTATAAGCATCCGCCAGCTTTCCGCTTTCCACATAACCGGGAAAATGCAGATTGGGTATTTTTTTGCGCAGAATCTTTTTGACTCGTTTGGTCACAAGCATGGAAGGCGTGTAACCGAACCACCAGAACTCATACTGTCCAAAACGCTCTGCCATGGCCGCAAAATCCAAGATCCCTTTTCTTTCTATATAATGTCCCACTCCCAAAATCACCTTTTTGGAATCTGGAATGCCGTAAAGGGCCCGAAACCGCTTTCTTCCTTCCAGACTTCTTTGAAACTCCTTTAGATTGACTCCATTGGACAATGCCACCATATTGACGGATACCGGATAGCTTTGGAGGAGTTTCTTGGAATAATCCGTGGGCGTGATGACCACATCCCCGCTCCCATAACAAAGGCGGATCCACCATTGAAACAATCCGGCCGCCAGATTGGAACCGGGAAAGGAATTCCGAAAATCCTCTCTGGTGGAATGGCCGTAATATACGACTCGTTTCCCCTTCATCCTAGCTTTCAGGCTCATCCATAGGGAATCCGGGAATACCGTATTAATATGAACGATATCGTAATCTTCCTCCGGATGAAAGGTGTATGCAATCCCCGCCCTTTCCAGCGCCTTTGCCTGATGCGAAACAGCCCGTCCCACACCGCTTTTTCCCACCAGTTTCATTCCTCCGTTATATAGCAATACTTTCATTCCGATCTCCTTCCTCTCCTATGCAAACAGCTGTAAAAACTGTTGGAACACCAGCTGCAAACCTACGGAATAAAGAGCGATTGACATAGGCTTACCCAGCAGGATGATCAATAAAAATTTCCGAAAGGACATCTTCGTTACTCCAGCCAAAAAGCAGAGCAGATCGTCCGGAGCCGCTGGAAAAAAGATGGCTGCCGCAAACAGCTTATCAAAAGTACCGTTCTCCATCCATTTCATATACTTTCCAATCTTCTGATTTCCTGCAGCCCGTTCCACCGCAGGCATCCCCACCTTTCTCGCAATTTGGAAAGCACATGCAGATCCAATGCAGATCCCCGTATAATTATAGATGAATCCCCAAATCGGCCCAAATAAAAGGACGCCCACAAGGCAGGAAACGCCGCCAGGGATGATGGGGATCACCACCTGTACCACCTGAATCGCTACAAAAACCAACGGCCCCCAAATCCCGAATTTCGACAGAAACCTGGCCATCGCTTCCTGGGAAGAAAAGAGCCCCTCTTGCAACCCATAGATTACGAATAGAATGCAGGCCGCTGTGCCCAGAATCGTTGTGGCCCAGCTCAGCTTCCCCGCAATATTTCCCGGATCTTTTCTTACTGCCTTCTCTATTTTTTCCCCGGCTTTTTCCGCCGGCCTTTCCATCCTCGCCATATACTCCATAGCAAACGCCTTTCCTTTCCGCCCCTCCAATGCGACTATCTTTTCACCAACTAGGGATTCCAGCCAAACCCTCCCTGTCTTTTTTCAAGATTAACAGGAAAAGCTTAAAATCACGGAAAGAAAATTCTAAATATTTTTTTAATATATTCCTTATTTTCGCGAAACGCTCCCCGGATCCCCTCAACAGGTCGCCGGGACACAGTTTCCAAACAGTCACGCCAAATACCAGCGAAGGATCCCTCTGTCCTCAATAGGGTCAACTTAAGGCCATGGCGTCTCTTCGTTCGCCCCCTTCCCAGTACGCAGGCGAAAACGGCAGGCTCAGGCAGAAAAGAAACTCGGACAAAGAAGCGCCATGGCCTTAAGGTTGCTGCATTGCCCACCCGGCCGCTGCCCTTGGGAACCACAGAAGGAATCGTCCATCCAAAAAGGCCGGGAAGCGATCTCGATTCGCTTCCCGGCCCAATCATTCTCTCTTATAACGGTTTTTTCTTCTACACCGTTTTTCCCTTTGAAAACTCCTTTTTCAGCACGAGGCACCTACGCTTCAATGACAGTTTAACCAACGTATTTTTATCGTAAACATCGTAGCCGTTAAAAGTACCCCTGATTTCATTCAATTCCACCAAAACACCTTCTTGGGACAGCCTGTCCGCATAAGCATTCCCCTCGTCCCGCAAACAGTCAATTTCCAGGGTTTCCACGTAAGCGGGCGGGAGCCCCTTCAAGGATTCCGCCAACATAGGGGCAGCGTAGAGCGGCACCCGATCCTGCGTCCCCTTCAGATAATGCTGCCACATCTCCCGGTTTACTCTGGCATTCCATCTGGGAACATCCACAAACTGCCGCATGGACCAAGAGATCATCCGGGAATCCGTCACAGGGCTGATCAGCATCTGAAAACAAATTTTCGGCCCTTTCCGATCCCTGGCCAGAAGCGTCATCGCAGCGGCCAGCGCACCGCCGGCGCTGTCCCCCAGCACTGCGATTCTATCCCTATCTATCCCCAGCCGCTTTGCGTTCTGCGCTGTCCACAAAAGCCCTCTATAGCAATCCTTCACCGGTTCCGGATAAGGCCGCCCTGTCCGATAATGGATGAGAACCACCTTACACCCCACCGCATCCGCATATACCTGTGCCAGACGATGCGTAGCCGGCCTGTCCCTCAGAAGGAACGCTCCGCCGTGATAGTAGATCAGACATGGCGCATTTGCTTCCACATCCACCGGCTCGTATATTGTGACCGGAATTCTGTCCACTCCACCCAGTCGGATGACTGCCCGCTTTCTTCTAATTCCTCCAGCCATCGGCTGAAGCCCGCATCCAACCCGGAACCATCCGTTCATCATCTGGACCTTCTGCCTGGTGATTTCCCCATCCCTGAAATCAAACCGGCTCCAGATCCCTCCCAGATCCTTTAACTCCTTATCCAAAGCATACTTAGCAAACATACTTTTATACAAGCGCTCCACCTCCCTGGAAACCCTGTAGAAAAAGGTATTACTTAGGCCATCGCACATTCCGGCAATTTTTTGCTTTTTTCTATTATAACACGACTTTGGATGAAAAATCTATATTCTTTCTACATTCCCCCAAGGCAACAGCATTGCAATCGTTCCAGCCCGCACCCGGCAGGGGCCGGCCAAAGAGGGGCATCCAGGAAG